>CAVDZW010000145.1:0-8044 GCA_963613305.1 bacterium
CCGAGGCGGCAAACGTGCTGCACGTGACGCAGCCGACGCTCTCGCGCCAGATCGCCGATCTCGAGCGCGAGCTCGGCGTGACGCTCTTCGATCGTACGAACCGCGCGTGCGTGCTCACGGGCGAAGGCATGCGCCTGCGACAGCGCGCCGAGGAGATCCTCTCCCTGGTGGACCAAACCGAGGCCGAGCTCTCGGACCAAGAAGGCGCGCTCGCCGGAACAATCCGCATCGGTGCCGGCGAAACGCAGGCCATGCGGGTCGTGCTGCAGGTTTTTGCAGAGCTCCATCGCGATCATCCGGGCGTCAAGGTGGAGCTCTACACCGGTAATGCCGACGCGGTGGAGGAGCGTCTGGAGCGAGGGTTGCTTGACTTTGGGCTGCTTATCGAGCCGGTAAAGCTCGAGAAATACGAGTGGCTGCGTATGCCCGGGGCAGATCGCGTGGGCGTGGCCGTATCGAGCTCGAGCGAGTGGGCGCGCAAGGGGAGTGCGACTCCTGACGACGTGGCGCGCATGCCGCTTATGCTCAGTTCGCGCACGTCGAATGCGGCAGTGGATATCGAGTCGTGGGGAAAGGGCGCCTTTGCGCTTGACGATCTTAATGTGGTCGGGCGGTTTGACCTGCTGGGCAACGCCGCGCATTTGGTTCGCACGGGCGAGGTTTGCCTTATGGGCATCGACAATCTGCTGCAGCTCGAGGATACGGGCCTGAGCTTTGTTCCGCTGGACCCGCCGATGAGCATCGGGTCGTTTCTCGTGTGGAAAAAGTACCGTCTGCGCAGTCGTGCCTGCGAGGAATTCCTGCGCCGCTTGGATGCGACGTGCGGGGTAGATGCTGCATCTGTGCTTGAATAATCGCTTTGCAGGCTGGCTTGACGGGGCGTTGCGGATAGAAGATAATGCGAACAATCGTTCGTTTTAGCTAGAACAGGGGACATTCATGCCAGTGTTGACCGATTGCTCCGTTAAGGCCGATGACTTTTGCGCCTATAACGTATCCGCTGAAGATGCTGTGGTAAAAGGCGAATCTTGCGTGCGCGTTGTAAAGGCGCCCGAGAAGATCGGCGAGTTCGATACCAATACCTATGCGGCCTTGCGGGGTGTTGAGCTGCACAATGGAATCATCGAGATGCGGCTCATGAGCCGGTTGCTGCCCGATGCGCCCGAGTATGCGCGAGGGTTTGCGGGGATGGTGTTCCGTGCTGCCGACGATTCTTCGGAATTCGAGTCGTTCTATGTGCGCCCAACCAACGGACGCGACTGCACCGATCCCGTTCGCCGCAAACACGGCTGCCAGTACTTCTCGTTCCCCGGCTATACGTTTGCGTATTTTCGCGAGTTCGGTATTGCGGCATACGAGGCTCCGGTCGATATCGCCCTTGATGAATGGTTTACTCTGCGTGCCGAGGTCAGGGATGATGCTGCCACGTTCTACGTCAACGATTACGCGAACCCGGTGCTCTGCGTAGAGGGTCTTAAACACGGAGCGGACGTGCTGGGTATGCTCGGCGTGTACGTGGACGACGGAACCGAAGCGTTCGTTTCCCATATTTCGGTCGAGAGCCTGCAGTAAGTAAGAGCCTTCGTCCTCGCCGGCGGTATGTTCAGGCGGGCGCCGCGCGCAAGATTGAGGTTTGGCTGCGGGCGGGGTTCTTTCGGGCATACAATAGCCCGCATGGAACCTATCGCCCACATATTCACCGACCTGCCGCAGAAGTTCGGAATCCCGCGCAACAGCTTTTTGGCGCCGCATCTTGAGGGCCGCATTGTGTTCGAGCCTGAGTTCGCGCTTAACGATGCGGTGCGCGGTCTCGAGGAGTTCACGCACCTCTGGCTTGTCTGGCAGTTCGAGAACGGGACGCCGGGTGGCACTGCTGCCGACATTGCGGCGGATGCGGCGACCGCCGACAAGCGCGGCACGAGCACGCATTGGGCGCCGACGGTGCGCCCGCCTCGCCTGGGCGGCACCGAGCGCGTGGGCGTCTTTGCCACACGGAGTCCCTTTAGGCCCAATCCGATAGGCCTGACCTGCGTAAAGCTCGATCAAGTGGAGCCTACCGACAAGGGTCCGGTCATTCACGTGCTGGGCGCCGATCTGCGCGATGGTACGCCGATTCTTGACATCAAGCCTTATATTCCGTTCGCAGACTGCCATCCGGACGCGACGGGCGGCTGGATCGAAAGTGCACCCTGGCAAGAGCTCGAGGTCGAATTCCCCGAAGATCTGCGCGAGTGCATTGCACCGAATAAGGTTGCGGGGCTTATCGAGGTCCTGCGTCAGGACCCGCGCCGCGCTGGCAGCAAACACGACCCGGAGCGCGTCTATCACCTCGCTTACGCGGGTCATGACGTTTCGTTTACGGTCGACGGCGCTATGCTGCAGGTCGTCGCAATCGACAGGCTCTGATCGCTCACCGAGCCGTGTGGTCCCATTCAGGGATAAAGGCCGCGCGCTCGGCTGGATACAGTTGTAAATTGATACTTTATAGCGCTATTATTTTTTTCTATCTGGCTTGGCTGAGCACAGCTATGACCTGCTCTTTTTGGCATAGGGCGGTGCCCGAATTTTAGCATACGGCTCTTTTTATTGTAAGGCGGTATCCAAATGGAAGATTCCACCAACAGCATCGTGAACCATCTGGGGGGATACCATCGATGTTTTTTGAGCGACCCGATCCATTTGGAGTTTGTAAGCGACAACATGTGCGCGATGCTCGGTTACGGCAGGCACGAGCTTGAAAAATTGATCGGTTCCATATACACCGCTTTGATGCATCCGGACGATACCGGTATCTTCGAGGACTTTGTCGTAAGCCTTGCCGCAAAGGAAGATTGCCAAAGCGTCGCCTATCGTCTTATCAAAAAGGACGGTTCGATCATTAGGGTTGTTGACACCATGGCGTCTGTCATGGGCGACGATGGATGCATGAGGGGCTATTCCGTCGTGTGCGAGATCCCCGACGAAAATGACGGGCCAAGCGCAAGCTCCCCAAATGAAAAAATCGCCGTTATGCGCATTGCTGGTGGCGTGGACCCGATAATTGAAAAGTCGTGCGGTATCGGGCAGGAGCTCTTGGGGACCGGCGACGAGGCAAAGGACCTTCGGTTTCTTGACTACGTGTCGTTGGCCGATCGCGACAAGGTCAAGGCGGCCCTTAAGCGGGCCTACGAAAACGAATATTCGGGCATGGAGCTTTGCACGATCGTGTCCGCTGCGGGGCACGGGGTAAAGTGCGATCTCTGGGTCGAGTGCATCGACCAGGGCAGCTGCCTTGACGACGGCTCCTTTTGCATCAAGGCCGAGATGGACCTTAGCTATCACAAAGAGGACAACCAGATGCTGTCTTTCAGCAAGATGCTGTTCTCCAGCTTTTCGGAGGACGTGTTCGAGGTCGACCGTACCGAGAATACCGTTCGCTATATCTGCCAGAGCGAAGAGTATTCGATAGAGGCGCCTATCAACGTGCGAATGGACGCCGACGATTTTCTTGAGTGGTTCCTTTACTTTGTCTCCCCTAAAGACAGGGGCGCGGTCAAGAGATTCTGCGCCGAGACAAAATCATCGAGCCTCGATTGGTCCAAAGAAAACTCCGGTCCATCGAAGATTAAGTTCGAGATGATCGAAGAGTACAACTTCGGCAAATCCGTCGCCCTGGTCATGGTTCCTGTTTCGAAGGCGAAGTATTTCCTGTGCTTCAACCCCGACTTCACATCAATCGGCCCTGGCCTCTGCTCTGCGGTCGTGGCGGAGAGAAAGCACATCGTGGCCAGGCTGTTTGATTCCTTCAGCTTGCTCGTGGACGGAAAGGCCGTTCACATCAAGTGCGAGAAGGGCAGGGAACTCCTTGCCCTCCTGATTGAGAAGCGGGGAGCCTATCTGACTACCCGCGAGGCGATTACCTCGCTTTGGGAGTGCGAGCCCGATGAGACGACGAGGGCTAGGTATCGCAAGATTGCTTCGCGACTGACGACCGAGCTGAAGAAGAACGGTATCGACTACATCATCGAGAGCGAACGCGGAGCCCGCAGGATCATCCCCGAGTTCATCGAGTGTGACTACTACGATTACCGCGACGGGCTCATCGAGGCCTCGGGCGACCTTCTCCCCGAGTACTCGTGGGCGGAGTACGTGAGGATCGACTGACCTTGCAATTCGCTCTCGCGAAGATTTCCAGCAACTCACATCGGCGCTAGACGGAGCCTCCTGTGCCCGCCTTTTGCCTCGTCGCCTCTATGGCGGCGGGCCTTTCTTGTTTAAAGGTGCTGCGGCGTTTTTCGTCGGCATGGTAATGGTTCACAACGGAATAGAGCGAATTTGCGACCGGATGCGCTTGCGCGAGCTTGGGGCGCCGTGCTCAGTTCAACCGAAGTGGCACATTGATGTCACGTGACAAAAAGAAGTGGAACGGGGCGTGTGGTCTCATGGTCCAGACTTAGAGAGGACCATGAGTTGATAGACGAAGACGCCCCAACAAAGCACGAGGTAAAAATAGCTAAAGAATCCTCTGCAAAGCCCGAGGACTTAAAACTGGTTAAGGCCATCGTCAACCGTATCGGAGGGTATCGCAGGTACGGTTTGGATGGGCCTGTTCAACTTGGCTTCGTGAGCGATAGCTTCTGCTCGATGCTCGGTTTTGGCAAGCGTGAACTTGCCGATCTGGTCGGAGGGTCCTGCACGGCGTTGATACACCCGGATGACATTCCAGCCTACGAGAGATTCATCCAGGAGCTGTCCAAAGAAGAGGGTTGCAAGAGCATCAGTTACCGTCTGATCAAGAGCGATGGGACCGCCATTAACGTCGTCGACACTATGGCTTCCATCAGATTGGACGATGGGGTGATGAGGGGCTATTCCGTCGTCTGCGGAATTTCCGGCGACCAAGCGCCGGGGCAGCGCGACTCAGAAGAGAAGCTTGCGTTCATAAGGGTTTCGAGCGGTGCGGGCCTGAGGATCGAGAAAATGTCTCCCTTTGCGGAGGATCTTCTTTCGGTCGCGGACGCCACCAGGACCCTGTCGCTTGCAGACTTCGTTTCCCTGGCCGACAGGGAGAACGTAACGAGCGCCCTGCAGCGCGCGTATCGCGACGGACATTCCGAAATGAGGTCGTGCACCATCGTTTCGGCCCTTGGGGAGGGCGTTGAATGTAACCTCTGGATCGAGCGCGTGGGGCAAGCGGGCTCCCGCACCGAGTGCTCCTTCATTATCAAGGTCCAGGTGGTTTCCAAGCGCGAGGAAGGACGAGACGAGGAGGCGCTGGTCTTCGGGAAGTCGTTTTTCTCCTGTCTTGACGAGAACGTCTTTGTGCTCGACCGGTTCGATAACACCGCTATGCTCGTCTGCCAAAACAGAAAGGTCCCTACGGGCCTACCGCTCAACATCCGCATGAACGCGGACGACTTTTTGGAATGGCTCCTCGCTCTCGTCTCCCCAAAGGACAAACAGCTCGTGCGCAAGTTCGTGATTGACGCACGCTCGCAGGAGCCCAGAAAGGGCAATGGCGACATTTCTCCCTCGAAGGTGAAGTTCGAGACGAGCGGGGAGAACGGATCGGCATCGTTTGGCGCGCTCACCATGATTCCCGTTTCGTACGCAAAGTGCTTCCTGTGCCTCGGAGCTGCCCCTTCTCCGGTACTCACGTCGGCTGCAGAGCCGGCCGCAAAGCGTGTCGTTGCAAGGCTGTTCGGTTCGTTCAGCTTGAGCGTGGACGGAGCTCCGGTCTTTATCAAGCACGACAAGGGCAGGGAGCTGCTCGCACTGCTGATCGAGAGACGCGGAGTGCCTCTGTCCTCGAGGGATGCCATCGTCGTCCTCTGGGAGCGCGAGCCCGACGACGTTTTGAGGGGTAGGTATCGCAAGGCCGCCTTCCGCCTCATGGAGGATCTGGAGAAGAACGGAATCGCTCACATCGTCGAGAGCGATCAAGGTACACGCAGGATTGTTCCGGAGCTCATCGAGTGCGACTACTACGACTATCTCGATGGTTTGGCCGAGCCGTCGGGGGATTTTCTCCCCGAGTACACCTGGTCCGAGTACGTGCGAATTGACTGATCGGCTCTTTGGGGGTTGCAAACGGTCTTATTCCAGCTTGCGTTACGGGCGTGACGCCGCCCCGGTGCGCCAGCGGAACGCGTGTGTCCAAAGCGGAACGGGAGAACTTTACTCTCATTTAGACACATGGCTTCGGAAAGCCGAAGACAAGACCGTAGGAAAGAGCCGAGGGGAATCGATTTGCTTCGTTGCGGATTGAAATATAGCGAGGACGGACAGGCCGCCGTTGAGTTCGCCATCGTGGCGATCGTGCTGGCGCTGCTCATCGCTATGCCTATCGACATCTATCGCTATGCAGCTGCAAAGACGGTTCTGAGCAGTGCCACGTCTGAGGCGCTGTCGCAGATAAAGGCCGACGAGATCGATGATTCCTCTGCAATCTCTGCCACCGCTCTTAAAGCTGCGAACAGCATGTACGGCGACAGGGTCGCGGGGCTTGCGGTGTCCGACGTGTCGGTTTCTGCTTCGAGCAAGAAGGTGGGCTACGACTACCGTGTCTACTCCAGCGATCGCGCAAACGATTCGGACCAGTTTGAGGCCCGCCCGTCTAACTACTCCTACAAGACCGTAAAGCTTTCTCTCTCCTGCGATTGGTCGGCTGTGACCTTCTTGGGGACCATGGTCTTTGGCAACGGGAATGTCCGGATCGAGGGCGACGCCCTTACAAAGGACATCCTCGTGGAAGGGTACAGGCAGTAGCCATGCGTACTCTAACTGCAACATACGGCCCCGTTGGGGGAGTCAAGGGTAGGCGCACCGAAGAGGGCCAGTCTATGGTCGAGTTCGCGCTGGTCCTTCCTCTGCTCCTGGCGCTGGTTTTTGGGATCATCGACGCCGGATGGATGGGCTATCAGGTGGCGGCGTTCAACTACAGCTATGCCAACGCCAGCTGGGACGTTGCTTCGAGCAGCATCGTGGACTACGACTACACCGCCGTAAAGACGGGCACGGTTCCCGATTATGTTGCTGAGGCCGGTATCAAGGAAAGCCTGCGAAAGTCCGCGCTGCCCGGCTACGACCCCGACGACACGATTGTGACCATCGACGAGGTGAGCCTCTCCAACGAGCGCTCGGCCTATACGGTTCCCGACCGGAACGGCGACGAAGCCCCCGCCTCCAGGGTGGAGCGCAGCCTGACCGTGCGTGCGAGCATCGTGTACTACACAAAGCCTCTCGTTGGCTACTCGCTGTTCTCGACTCGTGTCGAGAAAGAGGTCGAGTTCACACGCCTTGTAGGGGTTGAGAGCCGTGAGTAGAAACGTCATTTCTAGCAGGTGCCGCGATGAGCGCGGAGCGATCTCCGTGTTCGTGGCCCTCACCATGATCATAATGATATTTTTCGTGGGCCTTGCCCTCGACGTGAGCATGGTCCTGATGGACAAGAGCGAGCTCGACAATCTCTGCCAGGTGGTATGCGATGACCGCTACGTGCACGACGACATGGTCCGTTTTGCCGACGATCCCGCCAAAGCAACGGTTGATTATGCAACCTCTGCCTTGGCCAGCAATGGGTTCTCGGGCGATTACGAGATCGAGTTCAAAGAGTCCCGCTCCAAGGACAAGCGCGTTGTTGACGTTGATGTGACCATCAAGTGCGAAAGCCCGCTCTACTTTTTGAAGATCTTTGGGGCATCAGCGTTCAATATCTCTTCGACCGTTTCCTATGAGGACGTGTACGGCGAGGGCGGCGACGATGTTGTTTGGGCTCCCTCGGCGTCGGCGAGTTCCTACAACGGCACGTATAGGGGGTCGGTGTAGATGAGCAGGTATACCCATGCCAACGCGCCCAAGGGTCCCGTTATCGATAGAAAGGTCTTCTTAGCCCTCGGCGGTGTTGTGGCCTCCGGCTGCGCCATCGTTGGAATCAAGGGCTGCATCGACGGCAAGGCCGCCGAGTCGATCGACGTCTTCTCAAGCGATGCGGTTTCAGAAGACCTGGTCAACAACATCACAGAAGACCTGGGTACCCTGTTCCGCGACGTGAACCGGTCTGTAC
>CAVDZW010000145.1:8054-11640 GCA_963613305.1 bacterium
GATTCGGATATGCATGGCAAGCTGTCTTCCGTGAGGTCGAGCTCCCGTCCGTGGCTCGTGGTCGGGGCAGACGATGAGGGTGTGAGTGCTCTTTCGGATCTCGATTGCCGCGATTGGTCCGACATCGTGGCGGACCGTCGGAAGTCTCTTGCGTTCTCGCTGGGTGCATCATCCCTGACCGCCTTTCCCCTGGAGGGTGACATTGGGCTGCTCCTGTGCAACAAGGACCTGCTTGACTCCGCCGGTGTCGGCACGACCTCGAGCGTCGATGATTTTGCCTTTGTCTGCACGTGCCTTGCAGAAGCCGGCATCGAGCCTCTTGCGCTCGAGAAGGTGGACGCCGACTCGCGCTCGCTCGCCCTTTGCCTGGACGCCTCGATTGCCTACTGGTCGAGCGCCGAGGACATAAAGCCCAAATCGCTGGGTAAGGCTGTGGCGATTCTTGCCGCGACCGCGCTCCGATGCGGAAAGAAGGAAGACGGTTCGGCTCCCTTTGAGACGAGAGAGGATGCGCTGGCCGCATTCAAGGAGGGGAAGGCCGCGATGATTTTTGCCTCGAGCACCGAGGCGGCCGCTCTCGGCGATATCGACTTCTCGTGCCTCTGCGTGTCCGTGCCGACTTTGTCCGATGACGCGCGTCCGGTGCTTCGGCCGACACGAAGCATCGCTTGCTCCTCGCAGCTTGGCGAGGATGCCTGCACGGCGGTGCTCGACTGCCTAAAAAGCGCTGGTTCCGGGACCTCGGGGACGTTGGCTCCTTTTAGGAACAAGGACGGCGGGCTGACGATTGCCGATCTGCCAGAGAAGGCGACTTTAAGCTGCATGCCCCCCATTCTGCTCGGTAGCGATCTTTTGGATGGCAAAAAACGCAAGAGCTATCGGAAGCAGATTCTCGATTTGTGGAGCCAGGAAGATATCGAATCGATTGCATACGAGGACGAGACGGAGGTCGACGTATGAGCATGATCAGAAAACATATGCTTGCAGCGCTTGCGGCGCTCGTGCTGGCCGCTAGTGCGGTCACCCTGGTCGCGCCCGAGCATGCCTATGCGGCGACATACAAGGTGAACGTCGATTGCGTGGTCGATAACGCCGCCGATATTCCCGCTGACAAGCAATCTACCGTCTTTCAATATTCGATGAGGCCCGTCCTCAGTTTTACCGGCTGGAATGGGTACTTTGTATTCCCAAGCACTTCCAATGGGAAATACGACCTCTCTTTGAAGAGCGGTGCGTCCGTGACGAAGACGCTTCAGCTCAACGGCTCCAATCCGCCTCTTCTTATGTTTGAACCGTCCTCGAGCTCCTCCGATAGGTTTGCCCTCTCGTCGATTGAGCTGGCGGGTGGCGCTCGGCCCTATACGTATAACAACAATGGCAAGGCTAGTGTGACCTGCACACCCTTCAATTGGGCTCAGATGACCGGGAGCGAATGCCGTGTCGTCCTTCACTTCACCTATGTAAAAGACCTTCAGGCGAAGAGCTTTGACTACGACATCGCCCTCAACGGGACCAAGCAGATCGACTACCTTGGGGACGGGGTCGCGAACGCCGACACCAGCAGGAAGGGTTCTAACGACTATCGCCTGTACTTGAGCGCGAATGCCGGTCAAGAAACGCAGGATAACTACAAGAGCAAGAACATCATTTTCATCGTCGACACCTCGGGCTCCATGGGTACTTCCCTTGGATCGTCTACGCGTCTAGCGGTCCTGAAGCAAAGTGCGCAGAGGATGCTCACAGCGCTTTCCGCAGATTCGAACAATACCTACTCTGTTGTTCAATTTGCCTCGAGCGCGCAGATTAAAGTTAGAAAGGGAACTGCCAACGCCGCGGCAAACGCAATCAACAACATGAGGGCTACGGGTGCCACTGCTTATTACGACGCATTGGTCAATGCATCGAATCTTCTCAAGGATGACGTGCGCGACAGCGTGGTCGTGTTTCTCACGGACGGCTGTCCGACTTCCGTTGGGTATTCTGCCGTAGGAGGTAGCGGCGGCTATGACGCCCAAATCCCCGTCGGCGCCGCCTATGCGGCAATGGCGGCCAAGGGGCTTTCCGGATGCGACAGCTTTTACGCCGTGTATACGGGCACCAGTAATGAAGCAGCCACCTGGACCCAGGTCATCACCCAGCAAGTCTCCGTGACCGACGAGAAGTTCTCGGTCAATGCCACGAACCAAGAGGAGTTTGAGCTCGTCATCAACCAGCTGACCTCGCGCCTCAAGAAGCCCGCGGCTCACGTTGAGCTCACAGATACCCTCTCCGACAACGTTGTGTATCGCACGGGTTCCGACAAGGTCGTAAAGACGGCCGCCGATGGCTCGACGAGTGAACTCACGCGAGGGAGCGACTACACCCTCAGCTATGACTCGGCGACCAAGACCATCAAGGCGACCATCTCGGAGGCCGTGCAGGAGAACACCTCTTACACGCTCTCGTTCGACGTGGCGGCGAGCGTCAGTGCGGTCAAGAAGTGGCTTGCCGAGGGTTCATATCCGGACGTTGGCGATGCCGGTACCGACTACACCAAGACCGGTAATGCCACCAGCTCGGGGCAGGCGGGCTACTACTCGAACGCGAGTGCAACGGCGGCCGTTGTCTGGAGCGGTGGCAGCAAGAGCGTCGATCTCGGTAAACCGGTCATTCAGGTCTCGTTCAATGCGGATTCAAGCGCCGCCATCAAGGCACACGTGCGCCTCTACAACATGGAGCTCTCGCAGTCGATGTTCCTCTACGAGCTTCTGGACAACACCGGTACCGCTGTTGCCATTGTCGGCAACGACTTGAACGGCGACATCTTCTTCCCAGATCTCGGGTTCGACTCCGAGGGCGAATGGGACTTCACCATCAAGCCGGTTGTCCCGAAAAAGGGCGACTCCGGATGGATCGAGCACATGGAATACGACGACACCGAGGTGAAGGTGCACGTCAAGGCTTCTGTCTCGGGCGACTCAAGTGGCGCCGCGGACAAGATGAAGCTCGATGTCACCTACGACAAGGACCCGAAATTCTACTGCGAGTACTCGCTGCGCAAGACCCAGCAATAACGAGAGGTTTATCCGAATCATCATGATCAGCATTTTGGACATACTCATTTGCCTCGTGTGCGCTGTGTCGTGCGGTGTTCTTATGCCGCTCTGGATCCAGAGCATGGAACGGCAGAAGGCTGAACATTATGGAAGGGCTCTCCCTTATGAGAAATGGCCCGTTAAACGCACTGTGATCCTGGTCGTTGTCTTTGTCGCGTGCGCCCTTTTGTGCGCGGTCTCTTTCGACGCGTTCCAGCTCGCTGCTGCGTCGGTCCTCTTGTGTGCGGGAGTGAGCTGCGCGGTCGTCGATGTCGATCTGCGCCTCATCCCCAACCAGGCGGTGATCGCGATAGCGGTTTTGGGTGCTGCCTTGAGGGTGTCTTTCGGTATCGAATCGCTGCTCTTTGGTCTGGTGGCCGCGGCGGTTGCCTTCGTCTTTCTTTTGGCGAGCGTCCTTGTTTCCCGCGCGCTTACCGGCAAGATCGGCCTGGGCGCTGGAGATTTCAAGCTCCTGATCGCGGTCTCGTTGGCCACCGGATGGCCCGGTGTGC
>CAVDZW010000146.1:0-7102 GCA_963613305.1 bacterium
CGCGGCGGGAGCGCCGCCTCTTGGCGGCGCGGGCTTTCGAGCGGTCGGCCGTTTTGGTAACCGTTCTCGCTGCCTCTTGGCGGCGAGAGGGCCGAGCGCGGTTGAATATTAGACCGTCGGTGCGTGTGCTGAACCAGCGCGCACGCACCGCTACCGGCATTATGCCCACCTTTTATGTCATGCGCAGGCGCTCGCCGAGAGATCCTGTCGTATACTGACAGCGTATTGCACATTGCAACGCTAGGATGGGCACATGGGTTACGCCGACATGATTCGCAACGACGCGAATCCGACCGATATCAGGGAGTACCTGGTGAGCGGCGAGCAGACCGCCATCACCATCCGCATCCCCGACACCTTGCGCGACGCCGCTAAGGAGGCAGCCGCGCTCAAGGGTACGACCTTTTCCGCCTTCACTCGCGAGTGCCTCATCAAGGAGCTCACGGATGGCAGGTAGCGAGCAGAAGTACAGCCTCTCGTTCACGAGCATCGGCCTTCGGCGACTGGAGACCGCCGAGGCCTGCCGCGCCTACGCCGACTGCGGGGACTGGGCCGAGGTCAGGCGGCGCATCGTCGAGGACGACATCCTGAGCCTGAACAAGGAAAGCACCCGCAAGCGCGTAGCCAGCGAGGTCATCAAGCGCCTTCGCGCGCTCGACGACGAGGAGGCCGCGTTCCTGGCGGACGCCGTCGACGACGACCAGCTCGCCACGATCTGGGTCGCCGTCTGCCGTACCTACCCCATTCTGCGCGCTTTCTCGACCCGCGTCGTCGCGGGTCGCTACGCAAAGATGATGCCCGACGTCCCAAGGACGGCCTGGACCACTTTTGTGGACGACGAGGAGCTCGACCATCCAGAGATCGGACGGCTGACGGAAAAATCGCGCCATCAGCTGGAGCTCAGGGCCTACGGCATGCTGCGCGAGTGCCGCCTCATCGACGCGGAGTACAACATCACGCCGCTCTACCCGTCGCAGCGCTTTGCCGGGTTCATTCGCGGCCGCGACCCGCGCGACCTTGAGGTCTTTCCGAAGGTAGGTGCCCTGCTGTGACCAGGAAATTCGACCACATCGGATCGCCCGAGGCGCGCGCGTTCATCGTGGAACGCCTCTCGGACGACGCCCTGCTCGGGCGCAGCGGCTACACCATGCGCCAGTCCACGTACGTCCTCCCGTACCCGCCCGCGCAAAGGACCTATGCACGGGACCTCGTGCGCGCCATCTGCACGGAGGACCTCCCCAACCGTGGGGTTCGCGCCCTGCAGGTCAACCTCTACGACATCGTGCTCGAGTTCCTCGATGGGCAGGACATGTGGCTGCCGCTCTGCGAGGCGGAGCGCACCGCGTCGCGTGACGAGCTCATCATGATGCTCCAGGACACCATCGGCGTCGCCGACGTCATAAAGCCGGCCATCGAGGCGCGCATCGAGGAGGCCGGCTGCGACATCGTGTTCATCACCGGCGTCGGCGAGACGTACCCCTACGTGCGCACGCACACGCTGCTGGGAGAGATCGAGACGAACAAGCCCGTCGTGCTGGTCTTCCCCGGCGAGTACCGGCAGAACCCCGACGGCTCGACCTCGCTCGACATACTGAACATCCCCTCCGCCGCGAACGGCGGCTACTACCGCGCCACGAGCGTCTTCGACCTTTAGGAGGCACGCCATGCTGTTCAAGGACATGTACGACAAGCCGATAGACCGGCCGATCGACGCCGTCGTCAAGGCGTCGGGCGTCGAGCACCTCGCCAACGAGCTGGACGAGTACGTCATCACCCCCGAGCTCGCGGGCCACCTCAACCGGTTCTTCGACGAGTACAACGACCCTGACGCGACGGGCAACGGCGCCTGGATCTCGGGCTTCTTCGGAAGCGGTAAGTCGCACATGCTCAAGATCCTCGCCGTGCTCCTCGAGGACCAGGAGGTCGCGGGCAAGCCGGCCCTCGACTACATCCTCCCCAAGCTCGAGGACGACCCTGCGCTGAGCGGCGCCATGGAGACGGCGCGAGTGCGGCATCCCAGCGAGTCGATCTTGTTCAACATCGACACGGTCGCCCCCAACCAGGGGCGCACCGAGGCCGGGGCCCTGCTCGCGGCCTTCATCAAGATGTTCAACCGTCACTGCGGCTACTTTGACGGCGACCAGCAGCACATCGCCAAGATGGAGTACGACCTCGACCGCGAGGGCAAGCTCGACGCGTTCAGGGGCGCCGTGCAGGAGAAGACCGGCAGGCCCTGGGCCGACGTTCGCAAGTCCGCGCTCATCTACGCGGCAAAGATCACCGCCGCCTTCGACGAGGCCGTGGGGAACGAACCCGGCACGACCGAGAACGTCGTCCGCTACTACCAGCAGACCTACCAGCCCGATATCCACTCCTTCGCCGAGCGCGTGAGGGACTACATCGACGCGCACGAGCCGGGATTCCGCCTCAACTTCTTCGTCGACGAGGTGGGCCAGTTTATCGCGCAGAACACGAACCTCATGGTGAACCTCCAATCGGTCGCCGAGGAGCTCAACACCGTCTGTGACGGGGCCTCCTGGGTGATCGTTACCAGCCAGGAGAACATCGAGGACACCATCGGACAGATGACCGACAGGTCCGCCAACGACTTCTCGAAGATCCAGGCGCGCTTCAAGATCAAGATGCAGCTGACCTCCAAGGACGCCAAGGAGGTTATCAAGCAGAGGCTCCTGGCCAAGAGCCGTGAGGCGAAGCCCGAGATCGGGGCGATCTGGGGCAGGTACCACGAGGACTTCCCCGTGCTCTTCGACTTCGCCGACGGCTCCAAGCGCTACAAATGCTACGAGGACGAGGACGACTTCGTAGACACGTACCCGTTCGTGCCCTATCAGTTCGACCTGTTCATCACCGCCATGCGTGGGCTCTCCGACTACAACGCCTTCACCGGGCGCCACCACTCGACGGGCGCGCGCTCCATGCTCGGCGTCTTCCAGATGGTCGGCGACTCCCTGGCCAGCGGAGACGGGGCGACTGAGGGGCAGGACCTCGCGACCTTCGACTCGATGTTCGAGGGGCTGCGCAACTCGCTGAAGAGCGAGGTCTACGGCGCCATAAGCATCGCCGAGACCAACCTCGGCGACCCCATGGCCCTTCGCGTGCTGAAGGCGCTGCTGCTCGTCAAGTACTGCAAGGACTTCAAGGCCACGCCCGGCAACCTGCGCGTTCTGCTGTACGGGTCCTTCAGGCAGAACACGGCCACGCTCGAGCAGCAGATCAAGGACGCCCTTGCCGAGCTCGAGCGCCAGCTTTACGTGAGACGCGCGCCCAACTCCAACGTGTTCGAGTACCTCACCGACGAGGAGAAGGACATCGAGAAGGAGATCCGCAACACCGAGATCCAGACGTCCGACCTCAAGGAAAGGATCGCCGAGACGTTCAGGGACATCGCGGGCAGCTCCAAGGCCACCTACGCCAACGGGGATTTCTCACACTCCTTCCACTACAACCTCAAGGTGGACGGCGAGGTCTCGGGCAGGTCGCGCTACGACCTCTCGCTCGACATCGTCACCGACACGAACGCGGGGATCGGGGACATCCCGCCCTCGGGCCCCAAGACCCTGACCGTGGCCCTGCGCGAACCAAACGGCTTCCTCAACGACGTAGCGACCTACGTCAAGACCACCAAGTACGTGAACACGGCGAGCAGCACGGGCGAGGTCCGCGCTGCCATCATCGCCGACAAGCGCGCCGCGCTCCACGAGCAGTACCGCAAGCTCAGGTCCGACCTCGACAGGATGCTCGGCGAGGCTCGCTTCTTAGTGGCCGGCGTCGAGGTCACCGACGCGGTGACCGGGACCGGCAAGACCGCCGTCGAGTGCGCCATGGGCGAGCTCATCAGGCGCAGCTACACGGGCCTGCAGCAGATCAGGGCGAACTACAACGACGCGGACGTGTACAACAGCTGCCTTCCCGCCCAGGCGATGCTCGACGTGGCCCTGCCCGAGTACGCCCAGACTGTCCTGAGCTGGATCGGCCTCGTCGGCTCCGCAGCGACGGTTACGGTAGGCGGCGAGGGCGCGACAAGCCTCCTCGCGCACTTCACCAAGGAGGAGTACGGCTGGCCCGACGTCGCCGTGCGCAACGCCGTGGCCACGCTCTACGGCGCCAACCGCATCGAGGTGCGCAGGGCCGGCTCGCCCCTCGAGGGCGTCGCGCTGGCGCGGGCCCTCAAGGTCGGCAGGGAGATGGACAAGCTCGTCGTGGCCAAGGTGGCCGCCGTGGCGCCCGAGCGCCTCGCGCAGGTCAAGAGCTCCTTCCGCTCCCTCACGGGCACGAACCCGGTCGGGTCTGACGTGAAGGCCATCGCCGAGGAGCTGGTTTCCTACCTGGAGCAGGAGGTGCCGGCGTATCGCGCGGCCGCCTCGCGCGCGGCCGCATACCCGTTCGCGGCCGCCTACGAGGAGAAGACTGCCCAGCTCGAGTCGGCGCTCGCCGCCGCGCGCGGAGACTGGAGGTGGCTCGCCGACCAGTTCCCCGAGAGCGCCGAGGCGCTCGCCGACGCCAAGGGCGAGCTCTCGCGCATGAAGCAGTTCGTCGAGGGCTCGCAGCTCGCGAGCAAATGGAAGGAAATCAAGGAGTTCGGGACCGACGGGCTCAGGGAGGCCGAGGACCTGGGCGTCGACGTCCCGGAGGGGCTCGAGGGGGCGCTTGCGGTCATCGGCGACCCCGAGTGCTACAAGTCGAGCGACATCGCCCGCGCCTCCGGCATGATCAGGCGCGTCAAGGGCGATATGGAGGGCGCGAGGGCGCGCCTGGTCGAGGGCGTGTCCGCGGAGCTCGACGCCTATCGGGCCTCGTTTGAGGAGAGCAGCGACCTCTCACTCGTGCCGCAAGCCAACATCGACGACTTCAACAGGCTTTTCGAGGACGGCAAGGGCAGGCTCGGCGCAGAGCGGACCGCCCTGCACATACGGTCCTTCATGGACGGCTTCAAGAGGGACAACGCGGCCAGAATAGTCGCCCTCCTGACGCCTCCCGCCCCCGAGCCCGCGCCTGAGCCGGCCGCCGGCGCGACCGACGCGGGCGAAGCCGCGGCGCCTCCCGCAACGCCTCGGCCCCAGCGGGTCAGGACGGAGGCTCTCGCGGGGCTCAGCGTGCGCGGCTACGCGAAGCCGACGATCGGCACGCGAGAAGACGTCGACGCCTACCTCGCCGCGCTTCGCGCCGAGCTCGAGGCGAAGGTCGACGACGGCATCATCGTCACGAGGTAGGCAACGTGGACATAGACATCACCGAGATAGAGGGCAGGATCCGCGGGGAGTTCGCCCGCGGTCACGAGACGCTGTTCTGGGAGGACGAGCCGGGCGAGTACGCCCAGGTGGTCGGCACGCTCGGCCTGGGCGACGGGTCGCTTATTGACGTGAGCGGCGCGGAGCTCGCCTCCAAGCGCGCCATCCTCCGGGACAGGCCCTCGCGCAACCTCGTCGTCTACCGGAGCGGCGCCAGGCCGCGGCCCGAGGACGACTTCCTCTACGACATCAAGCTCTCGGCCACGCCCTTCACCTGCAAGATGGAGGGGCTCTGGGCGATCGAGTGCGGCATCGCCCCGCAGCTCATGGGAATGCTCGGAGAGTACGAGAGGTTCTTCGGCTCCAAGGAGCGCCGGGGCGCCCTGGCCGCGAGCGGACTCGACAAGGCGAGCGAGGCGGGACTCCGCCTGGCCATGCTCGCGGCGTGCGCCGGCTCCAAGGCCGACACACCCCGCGACGCCGTGCGCGACGCGGTGCGCAGGCTGCTGGCCGAGCTGGGCCGCGGGCAGTCCAGGACCCTGCGGGCCGTGAGCGAGTGCGGCCTGGCCCCCACGCTCTGGGCCTGCGTCTCCGACGCCCTGGGTTACGCCGCGCCCGCCGGCGAGGACCCCACCGTGGAGGACCTCGCCCTCAAGATGCTGCAGTCGCGCTGCGGCGCGCTTATGGCGCAGACGACGCCGCTCAAGGCCGACGCCGAGAGGATCCTCGGCGAGCTGGCCGCGAACGGCCGCACGCGCGACGCCTACGACGTCCTCGCGCGGGAGTACGGCGAGGCCATCGCCTCCGCGATCGGGCCGGAGCTGCGCAACGCCAAGGCTATAGGGACGAACGACACCCTTCCCGTCTTCGATGAGTGGGTGATCGCAGACGTCCGCGGGCGCGTCCTTGCCGGGACCATGGCCGAGAGCGAGGCCGAGGCCGTGGCGAACGCGCGCAGGCACACCCTCTGGTACGAGCGCTACGCCAACGAGTACGGGGCACTGACGGCAGCCGCCGGGATGCTCGAGCGGGCCGAGGCCTACCGGCGGGGCCGCTCCTCGGTCTGCACCGAGACCGGGCTCTTCGAGGCGTACCGAGACGAATGGCACGGCGTCGACCAGTGCTACCGCCGCTTCACCGTGACGATGCGCGCCGCGGGATCCGGCTTCAGGCGCAGGTCTTCCGAGCTCGCCGACAAGGTCAACGACGCGTACGGCAAGTTCCTCGCCGACCTCACGGAGCGCTGGCAGGCGCACCTCATGGACGCCGGCTCGTATCCGCCCCCGGGCATCCCCTCGCAGGCCGGTTTCTTCCATGAGCGGGTGACCAAGGAGTTCCCGCGCCCCGAGGGCGGAAAGCGCCTCGGCGTCATCGTCTCGGACGCCATGCGCTACGAGGTGGGGGCCGACCTGGCGCGGAGGGTGAACGCCGGCGCGCTGGCCGTCGGGCGCGGCCGCGTGAAGGCGAGCTGCGACGCGATGGCTTGCATGCTGCCAAGCTACACGCAGCTGGGCATGGCCGCGCTGCTGCCCGAGGGCGCCCTGGAGATCGACCCCTCGACCGCCAACGTCGCCAAGGGCGGCGAGCCCACCGAGGGCACCGCCAACAGGCAGGCTATCGTGGAGAAGGCCATGCCCGGCGCCCAGCTCATCCAGGCCTCGAAGGTGCTGGAGGAGGGGATGCCCCCCGTCGACGGCGCCCCGCTCGTGATGGTGTTCCACAACGCCATCGACAAGCGCGGCGACTCGCGGGACACCGAGGGCGAGGTCTTCGCGGCCTGCGAGGACGCTATCGCCCAGGTCGCGACGTTGGCAGGCGAGCTCCTCCGCGCGGGGTGCTCGAAGGTCGTCGTG
>CAVDZW010000146.1:7112-10313 GCA_963613305.1 bacterium
CATTACCGCCGACCACGGCTTCCTCTACCAGGACCGGCAGGTCGAGGAGCACAACTACGCCGAGGTCGAGGGCCTTACCGACCTCGCCGGCGCCGAGGGGGTCGGGCTTTTCCGGAGCAGGCGATTCGCCGTCGGGACGGCGCTTCCCCAGAGCGACACGCTCGCCGAGTACTCGCCGGCCCAGCTCTCGCTTTCCGGCGACTACAAGGTGGCCATGCCGCGCGGCGTCACGCGCATGCGCCTTCGCGGCAGCGGGGCGCGCTACGTGCACGGCGGCGCCTCCCTGCAGGAGGACGTCGTGCCGGTGGTGACGATCTGCGCCGCGAGCCGCAGCGATGCGCCCGTCAAGACTTCCGCCCAGGGCTTCCTCTGCGGCAGGCCCTCCATCACGGGATCCACCGTGGCACTCGACGTCTACCAGGTGCAGCCCTGCTCCGAGAGGGTGCTCCCGCTCACCGTGAAGGTGGGCCTGTACGACCCGGACGACGCGGGCAGGCTGCTCTGCGCCGAGGAGGCGTCGCTGGAGCTCGCCAGCGCGGCGGCCTCCTCCGAGGAGCGCAAGACGCGCGTGGAGCTGCGCATCACCGACGACGCGGACGACTGCGCCGCCGCGGTGCTGAGGATCTCCTCGCGGGTGGGCAACACGAACCAGTACGGCACGGAATGGGAGCAGCGGCTCTCGGTGAACCGGGCCTTCGGCAGCGACTTCTAAGGGGACTTACATGGACTCCAACAAGATAAAGAACCTGGCCTTCGGCGCGCGCGACGCCCTGCGCGCCGAGGTGGCCGCGAGGATCGACGCGGTGCTGGCCCCGGGCAGCGCGGAGCGGCTCGACCAGCCCGAGAAGGTGAGGGGGCTCGAGTCGGCCATCGAGGACCACGGCATGGACGCCGTGGTCGAGTCGTGCGCCTACACGTGGTTCAACCGCCTCTGCGCGCTGCGCTTCATGGACTCCCGCGGCTACACCCCCGTGCCCGTGGTGACGCCCCGCGAGGGCTCGACCCAGCCCGCCATCCTGGCGGACGCGGCCCAGGGCGTGTTCGACCCCGAGTTCGGGTTCTCGCGCCTGGTGCGCGACCGCGTCCAGAGCGTCCTGGCGGGCGGCAGCGGGGGCGGCTCCAACCGCAGCGAGGCCGCCTATGCGGCGCTGCTCGTGGCCGTGTGCGACTACTACGCCGCCGCGATGCCCTATCTCTTCGGTGAGGCGGCGGCCTCGAGCCTCGCCATGCCGCAGGGCCTTCTGGCCGAGGACTCCATCCTGCGCCGCATCGTGGCCGAGATGGACGACGAGGAGTGCGGGACCGTCGAGGTGCTGGGCTGGCTCTACCAGTTCTATGTGGCGGAGCGCAAGGCCGAGTTCAACAAGAAGGAAGGCGGCAAGGCCGACGCCGAGGACATCGCGCCCGCCACGCAGCTCTTCACGCCCGACTGGATCGTGAAGTACCTGGTGGAGAACTCCCTCGGGCGCCTCTGGATGCTCAACAATCCCGGCAGCGGCCTGGCCGACAAGATGGACTACTACGTGGCGCCCGATGGCGAGACCGAGGACTTCATCCGCGTCTACAGCCCCGAGGAGCTGACGCTTTGCGACCCGGCTTGCGGCTCGGGACACATCCTGGTGTACGCCTTCGAGCTGCTCTACGAGATCTACCTTGAGGAAGGCTACCTGCCCGAGGACATCCCGGCCCTCATCCTGCAGAACAACCTCTTTGGCATGGAGATCGACGGCCGCGCCGCCGAGATCGCCAAGTTCGCTCTGGAGATGAAGGCGCGCGAGAAGGACCCCGGGTTCTTCGACAGGCACATCGACGCCAACGTGACGGTGCTCGAGGCGGTGGAGTTCACGCCCAGCGAGCTCGCGGGCGCCGGCCCGATCGCGGGGGCCGCGGAGCTGCTCGACGCCTTCAAGCACATGACCGAGGTGGGCAGCCTCTACGTGCCCGCCCCCGGCGACATGCTCGCCGTGGACAATGCCATCGCCAACCTGGACGTGAACAACCTGATCGAGGCGCACACCATCAAGAAGCTGCAGACGATGAAGGGCGTGCTCGAGGCGCTGTCGCGTAGCGTTGACTGCGTCGTTGCCAACCCACCGTATCTGGGCAGTAGTCACTTCAATGCGTATATGAGCGATTGGATCAAGAAGAAGTACCCAGAGGAGAAGAGCGACCTTTGCACCTGCTTCATCAAGCGAGGGTTTAGCCTGGCAAAGGTTAATGGGTATTCGAGCATGGTGACGATGCACTCGTGGCTTACCCAGCGCACATATCGTCACATGCGTAAGTTTGTTATGGACAGTAAAGATATTTGCGTCATGGCTGACCTCGGCGCGAAAGCCTTCGAACAAATAGGAGGGGAAATAGTACAGGTCTGTGCAACGGTTTTTCTGAATCGACGGCTTGACATGCGTGGCGTTTATATTGACCTGCAAGACCTCGATTCAAGCGATGGTAAAAAACGCATTCTGACGCAGGCGACAAGGGACCGCAGTCTTTCATGTGTCTATGCAAGGCGACTGTCTGACTTTGTTGGGCTGCCGGATTCCACCATATCGTACGGACTCACCCCCTCAATGTGTAATGCTTTTGCCAAAGAAAAGCTGCTTGGCGATTACGCACCGGGCTCCGTGGGGATTCAGACTGGAGCCAACGGGCGTTTTATTAGAACCTGGTGGGAGGTGTGCTACGGCAATATCGGTTTTGGCCTCACTACGGTGAATGATCTGACATGTTCGCCGGCGACTTGGTATCCCCTAAATAAGGGCGGTGACTATCGAAAGTGGTATGGAAACGATTTTGAGGTTATCAACTGGAAAAATGATGGTGAGGCTGTTAAGCATCTGCTGCCCAAGGAAACTCGGCATGTCCAGGACTATAAGAACGAATTCAAGTTCGCAGAGGTTGTCACCTGGTCGAAGATAGGCGGAGACGCATATCGATTTAAGCCTAAAGGCTATCTTTCCGATATGGCAGGAATAGGCGTATACCCCCTCTCACATGCTAGGGCTATCTTGGGCTTACTGAACTCTAGTGTGGGGGCCGCTTTTTCGAAAAAGCTATCTCCAACATTGACTAGGTCAGTTGGCGAGGTCCGAAAAATACCGCTAAACCACAATGTGCTTAACGACGAAATAGATTCTAAGGTTGGGACCCCGGACAAAATCTCGGACCTCGGAACGAGGTCCAGGAGGGAGTCCGATG
>CAVDZW010000147.1:0-10224 GCA_963613305.1 bacterium
TTATAGAAGCTCTCGGGGCCGTAATCGAGCAAATGGATATCTCCCTCACCGCGGCGAACCGTTACGCCCTGAATCTCGCCAACAGGCTCCAAGAACTGACCGTCGGCAGCAATCGCAGGCACGGACGGGCGATCCTTAGACATGTTGATCTCGACGACGTCGGAGGGAGAGGTGAGGAACGCTCGGGCTTGGATCGTATGCGGCGCGATCGGTACGCAGAGCATGCCGGTGTAGTCGGGGCTCACGATGGGACCGCCTGCGGAAAGCGCATAACCCGTCGAACCGGTAGCTGTCGAGACAACGACACCGTCGCCGCGCAAACGATCGATATGGTGTCCGGAGACCGTGATGTCGAACTCGACCATGTCGGAGAGCGGCCCACGTGTGAGCGCAAGGTCATTAAGGGCAAACGTCGTCTCGGCATGCTCAACGCCGTTCTCATCGACGGAAAGAACCTCGCAGCTCAACGTGGAGCGGCGGCTCACATGCAGCTCCCCCGCAAGTGCATCCGAAACGACACCGAGGATATCGCGCTCCTCGGGGCTTGCCGCCGTGAGGAATCCGAGATGACCGTAGCTCAATCCCAGAATGGGTATCTCTCGATAACCGACAATGCGCGCCGCGCGTAGCAAGGTCCCGTCGCCCCCAAGGGTAATGACGAGATCGCACCCCTCGATATCGGGAACGGCTTGGATTTGCGAGCGCTGGTCGGCGGCCCAAGCCACCTCAAAGCCTTGGCGCGTGAGCCAGAGTTCGAGCATGAGCCCGCTCTCGACCGCCTCCTGCTTGTAGTAGTTCGGTACCAGGAACACCTTCATAGCTGAGTTGCCTTCCCTTCAACCTGATCAAGGTGCAGCGAGGCTTCGTCCCCATCGACGAGCTTCGCATTGCCCGGAAGCGCACCGTACAAAAAGTACTCAACATTTCCTTTGGCCCCGTGGATCGGGCTCTCGCAAACATCGATGGGCACAAGGCCCTTTGCAGCAAACAGGCGAACGTTCCTCACGAGCGCCTCGTGACGCACCTCGGGATCGCGGACCACGCCGCCCTCCCCCACATCCTCAGCTGACGCCTCGAACTGTGGCTTTACCAGCGTGCAAAAAGCTCCGCCGGGGCCCAGAAGCTCGAGCACCGCATCGATGATGCGCTCGATACTCGTGAACGAGACATCACATACGGCCAGGTCAAAACGCTCACGATATCCGAGTTCGGGCACATCGACGATATTCGTGCGCTCAAGGAGCTCGACTCGGGCATCTTGCCTGAGGCTCCAATCGAACTGTGCGCGCCCAACGTCGACAGAGGTCACCGAAGCGGCGCCGTGCTTGAGCAAGCAGTCGGTAAAACCGCCGGTCGACGCCCCGATATCAAGACAGGTAAGGCCACTCGGGTCGATGTCGAACACGTCAAGGGCGCCCACGAGCTTAAGGCCGCCACGACTGACATAGGGAATGCGCCCCTTCACATGAAGCTCGATCCCGGGAACGACCTTCATGCCCGGAGAGCACAGGCGCTCCCCGCCCGATGAGACGAGACCTGCCATACAGGTGCGAAGGGCATCCGCGCGGTCGGCGCAGATGCCCTGTTCAATCAGCTCATCGTCGAGTCTGACCTTTTTCATGAAGCTTCCTCGGTAGTCGAATCCGAATCGGTATCCGCCTCGTAAGCGTCCTCAAGCTGTTCTGCCTCACGGGGAGAAAGCTCGAACTTATCGACCATATCGACCGCTTTGGAGCCGAGTTCGATCGCCTCGTCGAAGAGATCGAGCGAACGCTCAAGGGAGGTGTCCTTGGAACGGACGGTCGAAACGATCTCGTCCAGACGTGCCGTGATGTCGTCAAAATTACCGACGTTGCCCTCTGCCATGGCTACTCCTGAGCGTCTTCAGCAAGAACCTCGACGGAATCGCAATCCGCCTCATCTGCGCTATCGACACTCGAGCTATCGTTTTCGTCCTCGGCCTCAGCATCAACAGAGGGCTCGGCGTCGCTCGCGAGCATCTCCTCGTAGATATCCTTGCCGGGGAGCTCTTCTTCGCTTGCAATGCGTCCAAGAACGCCGTTCACGAAGCTCGAGGACTCGTCGGTGCCATATGCCTTAGCGATCTCGACGGCCTCGTTGATCACCACGGAGTCATCGATCTCGTCGTCGGTCAAAAAGCGCATCTCAAAGATCGCGATACGCAGCAGGTTGCGGTCGGCACCGGGCATGCGGCCGAGGCTCCAGTTCTTGAGAACGGCCTCGAGCGCAGCATCGATGCGGTCGATGTTCTCGTATGCGCCACGGGAGAGCTCGATCGCATAGGGATCGAGCGGACCCTTGGAAATAAGATAATCGCCGCCGATGACCTCATCGAGGTCGCGGTCGAGCTGCTCAGCCTGGAACAGGAGCTGGAGCGCTTGGCTGCGGGCGAGCGTGCGCCCGCGGTAAACCTTCAAGCTCACGCTTACTCCTTGGGGAACACGAGGCCGTCGATGCATACGTCGACACGCTCGACCTCGACGCCCACCTGGGCGTCAATGGCGGCGACCGTCGCCTCGCGCACGGACTCGGCGAGCTTCTTGAACGGGTAGCCGAAGAAGACGACGACACGCACCGTCAGAGCGAGCTTGTTGTCGACGACTTCAGCCTCAACCGCAGGTTCGGCCGCGGGGGACTTAGCCGAAAGCATCATCGAGACCAAGCTCTGCGCGAGGTCCTTGACGCCCACGGAGGCGATACCCTCGACGTCATCGACGGCACGCGAGACGACAGCGGTGAGCACCTCGGGCGCGATACCGATACCGTCGATTTTGATTTCCTGAGGCATGAATCCCTCCCAGGGAACTAGACGCGCGAGACGAACTTGCCGTCGCGGGTGTCGACCTTGATCTTCTCGCCCTCGTTGAGGTACATCGGGACCTGCACCACGGCGCCGGTCTCGATGGTGGCGGGCTTGGTGGAACCCTGGACGGTGTCGCCCTTGAAGCCGGGATCGGTCTGGGTGATCTCGACCTCGATGAACATCGGGGGCTGGATGCCCATCAGATCGTCGTCGGCGAAGAGGAGCTGGCAGACGTCGTTCTCGCGGAGCCACTTGGCGTTGTCGCCGACCATCTCATCGGACACGGGAACCTGCTCGTAGGTCTCGTTGTCCATGAAGATGTAGTCGGTGCCGTCGTTGTAGAGATACTGCATCTCATGCGTGGTGAGCATGACGCTCTCGAACTTGGTACCGGCGTTGCAGGTGTTGTCGACCACGCGGCCCGACTTGATGTCCTTGGTCTTGTAGCGCACAAAGGCACCGCCCTTGCCGGGCTTGACGTGCTGGAACTCGACGATCGTGACGATCTTGTCCTTGATGCGCAGACCGAGGCCGTTCTTGAAGTCGGCGGTAGAAATGGTAGCCATGTTTGCCTTTCTTATCTTTCGGGCCGGGCCCGACATACATACAGAATTTGAGTATAGCGCTTAGCAGTCAATAACCTGCAGCTCGTGCGGCGACTGCGTGAAGGGTTCATATCCCGTCTCGGTAACGATACCGAAGTCCTCGAGACGAACGCCGCCTACACCAGGGAGATAAACGCCCGGTTCGACGGTGATGACCGCGCCGGCCTCGACTTTGTTGCTCTTGCGCCCGAACATCGGCAGCTCATGGATGTCGATACCCACGCCATGACCGAGACCGTGATTGTAGTAGGCGCCATAGCCGGCGTCGCCGATGATCTTGCGCGAGAGCTCGTGGATCTCCCTGCCGTCAACCCCGGCATGGATAGCTGCAACGCATTCCTCGTGCGTACGACGGACGAGCGCGTAGAGATCGCGCTGCTCGGCGGAGGGCTCGCCCATGACGACGGTGCGCGTCATGTCGGAGCGGTAATCGCGGTAGCCCGCGCCGTAATCCATGAGCACGAAGTCGCCCTTCTCGATCACGCGGTCGGAGGGGACGGCATGGGGGTTCGCCGTGTTGGGACCCGAGGCGACGATCGAGCCGAACGCGAGGGAATCGGCACCGTTCTTGAACATGAAGTTCTCGAGCTCGGTGCGCACCTCCTTTTCGGTGAGACCCAGCTTGATGAACTCGAGCATGTGCTTAAACGCGGCATCGGTGATCGACTGTGCATGGCGCATGAGTTCGATCTCTTCGGCGTCCTTGATGGCGCGCATGAGACGGATGTCGCCGTGCATCTGCGGGAGAAGGGCGGCAATGCCGAGGTCGTCGAGCCCGCGCTTGAGGCCCTCGAAGAAGCTCAGCTGCATGTCGTCCTCGACAGCGATCGTGCGGCTCTTGGTCGCGAGGGCCTTTCCGGCCACCCATCCGGGGATGGTCCCCTCGTCCATGTCGAGGACCCAGCCGGCACCCTCGGGCATGTTCTCCTCAAAAGAGTTGAAGTAGCGCGAGTCGGTGTGGAGATAGCACGCGTCGGCCGTGATGAAGGCAGCGTGCGGGAACTCATAGGTGTAGTCGAAAACGCCCTTGCAGCCGGTGAGCCAGCGAAGGTTGGCCTCGTCGCGCACGACGACGGCATCGTAGGAGCGCTCCTCCATCAGCTCGCGCACACGCGCGATACGGCCCGCAGGACCTGCAGCATAGTTGCCCATAGTGAGCTTCCTTTCGTGTTGTGGAACCCGTATATCCTACCGCAAGCGATGCGGCTAGAGCTCGGAGCGGGAATCGGCGAACGCCCATGCGTGACGCTCGAGGACCTCGTCGTCGACATGCGCGAGACGAATCGCGCCGAAGGCATGCGGCAGCGCGAACATGGCGCGGTTGGAACGCGAGAACTGAACGCGGCGGATTGCTTCGACAAGGTCGTCGGCCTGAATATCGACCTCGACCTCGTCGATACCGAGGTCTGCTAGGCAGTCATCGATGGCATAGACATCGTCAAGATCGAACCCGCAGATGTCATAGGCAAGGCGCGCCTCGAAACGAATGCCCTCGGCGAGAAGGGCGGCTGAGGACAGATAGGTACCGGCCGCATCGGACAGGGCCTCGGCGAACGTGCGACCGAACTCGAGGCCGCAGCGGGCGCCGGGGCTCGGAGCGCGGTGGACATCGAGACGCGCAGACTGCGACCAACCGATGGCATTGATGAGTGGAATCTCTTCACCGCGCACAAGCCCCGGAACGATCCGGCAAAAGTCGTTCCACCCCTTTTTGCTGTCGGCGATCATCGAGGCCACCGCCTCGACATAGCCGAGCGCAAGGTCTTCCTGATCCGCATCCTTAACTAGATTCAGGTCGCAGACAACGAGTTCGGGCTCAGGATCGAGGACGAGCGCCGGGGCACCCGCGCACAGAAGCGGCTTCATCGAGAGCGCAGAGGTGACCATGGCATCGAGCGTCACGGGCAAGAGGGCGCAAGGCATGCCGGAGCGCCAGCTCCGGGCGCACCATGCCGCAACCGAGCACAGCCAAGCGTCGCCCAGTCCCACCACAAGGTCATCGGCGGTCATACCGGCGTGCGCGAGCGCTCCAAAAACCTCGCCCGCACGATCGAAAGACGCATATGCGCCGGGGCGCGTGAAAATAACCTTCTCGACCGCAAAGCCGGCATCGACCAGCGATCGCTCGACCGTCTCGCCATGAGCTTCATTCGAGCGCTCATCAGAAACCACAAGCGCGCGTTTGGGGATGCTCACGACTCCCCTGAAGTAGCGCGAAAGCTCATCGAAGGCATCGAACCCGAGTCTGAGCTCGATACTCTTGTCGGCAAGATTGATCAGCTGACGGCGTACGGTCATAGCAGTCCACGCTCCAATAGCAGGTCGGCACAAAGATACGAGACCTCTTCAAAGGTCTTTCCGCGGATATCGAGGGTAAGATCTGCCGCCTCGCGGTAAAGCGGTCTGCGGTGTTTGAAAAGGTCGGCGGCATACTCGAGCGATTTGAAATCGGGCCGCGTGTCGGACCTGCGAATCTGGCGAAGCGAGTCGTCAAAATCGCCTGCGAGGTAGACGCAGTAGCCCATCTTGTGCATAAGCTCGATATTGCGCGGGGTCTCGATGATGCCGCCACCGCAGGAGACCAAGAGGCTTCGCTCAGAGGCCAGCCCCTCAAGAGCCGAGGTCTCGAGAGCCCTAAAGCGCCCCTCGCCCTCGGTTTCGAAAATCTGGGTCACCGATTTTCCGCTCCGGCGCTCGACCAAACGATCGGTGTCGACATAGCGTCGCCCAAAAAGCCGCCCGAGATTGCGTGCAAGGGTCGATTTGCCCGCACCGAGAAACCCGACGAAAAAGATATGGTCGCATCCACGTTTATCGAGGGCGGCCATGAGCTACTCCTCGCAGGGCACGTGCTTGAGGGCTCGACGCTCGAAAATGCGGAAGACCTGCGTGTACCAGAGGTCCACATGCGTCTGAGGCTTAACGAGAATCGAGTCGATACCGGCAAAATTCGCGGCCCAGACATCCGTGTAGAGCTGGTCGCCGACCATGACAGCCTCCTCGGGCGCAACACCCATGGACCGCATGGCCGCATGGAGGGCAAACGGCAAGGGCTTGCAGGCAAAGCAGATGGTGTCGTCGATGTTGAGTTCACGAGCCGAGCGCTCAACATGGTCGCGGTGCCAGTTGTTCGAGACAAGGTAGAGTGAGAAGCCCTTGGCATGCGCGGCAGCGATCCACTCCTTAACGCTGTCGGGAGCCGTCGTGCGATCGCGCGGAACCAGTGTGTTGTCGCGATCGAGCATGATGGCGCGCTTGCCCGAGGCATAAAGCGCGTCGAGGTCGATCGACTCCACGCGGGCGAGATAGCGCTTGGGACTCAGGATGCTCACGACTGGGCCTCCGTGTACTCCTGCTTGAGCTTTTCGAACTCCTCGTAGCTCGACGTGAACTTATGGGTACCGTCATTTGCCGATGAGGCAACGTAATAGAGATAATCCGTGCTCTCGGGGTTGAGGGAGGCTTTGATGGATTCGATACTCGGACTGCAGATGGGACCAGGCGTAAGCCCCTTGTTCGTGTAGACGTTGTAGGGCGAATCGATCTTAAGATCGTTATAGGTCACGGCGCTGTTGCCACCGCCGCGGGCATAGACGATCGCGGCATCGATCTGCAGGAGCATATCCTTATCAAGGCGGTTGTAGATAACGCTCGCGACCTTGGCGCGCTCATCGTCGACGGCGGTCTCGCGCTCAACAAGTGAGGCAAGCGTCACGATCTGCTGACCCGTAAGGCCGTTTGCGCCCTTGGAGAGCTTGAGCGACTTAGTCTCGGCGGCAAACTGGTCGAGCATCTTGCGAATCACGGTGTCGGCAGAGATCGAATCGCTCGTGAACGTATAGCTCTTGGGATAGAGATACCCTTCAAGGGAATCGTTGTAGGCGTTCTCGAGAAAGCTGTACTCCGAAACATAGTTCGATGCCTTGGCCTGCGCCGTAAACTCGTCTGCCGAGATACCGAGCGAGCTCTCCACCGTGCTCGCGACCTGGCTCACGGTATAGCCTTCGGGAATCACGAGCGTCGTGCCCTGGGCATTCGGCCCCTGCATCAACTGCTGTACGACCTCTTTGGCGTCCATGAGCGTGGTGAACTCGTATTCACCGGGCTTGAGCGAGGTATCGGCCCCGAGCGACTTAACGGCCGCATAATAGTCTTTGGGGTCCTCGATGACATGCTTGCTCGCAAGGGCGGAGGCGATCGTATCGCCCGATGCCCCCTCGGGAATCGAGACGCGAACGGTCTTTCCGGCCTTGACCGTGGACTCCGGGCTGGTGGCCGAGTTGATGGCGGGAACGACAACGAATGCACCGATACAGACGAGCGCGATGAGGAAAACCGCGCCGACGATAATGGCAGCTACGGGCTTTCGTTTTTGCTGGGGACGACGTGTGGACTGACCACGGCGCGCACCTTGGGCGGACCGAGAGCTCCTACGGGCGGGAGCCGCTGGCATTACGCCGGATTTAGCAGGATTCTGAACCCCGCTCCGACGCGCAGTCGCATGAGCAGGAAGCGCCTTGCGCGTTGGAGCGGCGTT
Organism: bacterium; assembly: GCA_963613305.1. GTDB lineage: Bacteria > Actinomycetota > Coriobacteriia > Coriobacteriales > Coriobacteriaceae > Collinsella. The sequence continues at coordinate 7,967 of CAVDZW010000147.1, forward strand.
GAGCGTGCGCGACGGGTTCGGAAGGTTTGTCGCCTGGCGCGCGGCGCCTCCGCGCGATTGGCCCGAATTCGCACCCCTCTGCGCCTGGGGTCGCACGGACTGACGACCCTGGGCCGATTGACCTTGAACGGGGCGCACCGAGGAGTCCGCCTGGGCGGACGCGGCAGGGCGCTGGGTATAGCGCACAGACGAGGAAGGTGCCTGAGTGTTTTTGAAACGGGTGCCCTGCGGACGAGGGCTCTGCGGCGCCGACGCCGAATGACTCGGGCGGTAATCGTTGCTCATCTCAGGCATCTCCATTTCTTCTATCCAGCCAGCTTTGCAAAAAGAGGCTCGCGGCGATCATGTCGACCTTGCCGCGCATCTGTTTCTCGTTTAACCCCTGTTCGCGCAAGATACGCTTGGCCTCAGCAGAGCTTAGGCGCTCATCCTCGAAATACAGGGGCAGATCGAGCTTATCGGCAAGCTCGCGAGCGATGGCCTCAACGCGCTCTGCCTGCGAGCCGCGCTCCCCCGCCATGGTCATCGGACGGCCCGAGACGAGTACGTCGGGCTCATAATCCTCAAGCACATAGCGAAAGGGCTTGGCGAGGCCCGTGACCTCGGCGGCGGGGAGAACCTTGACGGGAGAGGCGATGCGCCCGGATGCGTCAGAGACGGCGATTCCGATGCGCGTCTCCCCTATGTCGAGTGCGAGCGCTACCAAAATGTCCCCTTAGGCGCCGAGCTCGGTCTTGGCAGCCGCGAGCGCGTCAGCCACGGCAGCAGCGTTCTTGCCACCGGCCTGGGCCATGTTGGGACGGCCACCACCGCGTCCGTCGATGACGGGAGCGATCGCCTTGATGAGCTTGCCGGCGTGGAAGCCCGCGGCAACGGCATCGTCGCCAGCGGCAGCGAGAAGCGCCGGGGCGCCCTTCTCGGTCACGGTCGCAAGCACGCAAGCGCCAGCGGCACCAAACTTGGTGTGCACGGTATCCCAGACATTGCGAAGGTCGGCGGCCTCAAGCCCCTTGAGCTCAGCGACAACGAGCTTGTAGCCGTTAACGTCGATAGCAGAATCGATTGCGGAGCTGATGGCGTCCGAGGAGCCACCGGTAAGCGCCTTTTTAAGCTTGGAATTCGTCTCGCGCAGCTCGCCCTGGAGCGAATCGATACGAACGGCAACCTCGTCGGCACGGCACTTGAGGCGCGCAGCGGCGTCGTCGAGCAGGGCGACGCGGCCGGAGAACCACTCGAGGGCGCCGGTGCTCGTCACGGCCTCGATACGGCGCACGTTAGAACCGGTCGACGACTCAGAAACGATGCGGAAGAGACCGAGCTCGGCCGTGTTGCGCGCATGGGTGCCGCCGCAGAGCTCGCGGCTGAAGGGAACGTCCTCGTCGCCGCACGACACGACACGGACGACGTCGCCGTACTTCTCGCCAAAGAGCGCCACGGCGCCCGAGGCCTTAGCCTCCTCGATACCGCAGACGCGGGTGACGACCGGCTTCGCGGCGAAGATCTCGGCGTTCACGAGCTCTTCGACCTCATGCAGCTGCTCTGCGGTGAGCGCCTCGAAGTGGGTGAAGTCAAAACGCAGGTGCTCGTCGCTGCAGAGCGACCCGGCCTGGTTGACGTGCTCGCCGAGGACATTCTTGAGGGCGGCGTCGAGCAGGTGGGTGGCGGTGTGGTTGCGACGGATGAGCTCGCGACGATGCGAATCGATCGCGGCGCGGACGACATCGCCCACATGGATCTCGCCGGAAGAAACGTTCGCGACATGCGCATAAAGACCGTTATGGCCCTTGGTATCGGAGACCTTGAGCGCGGCGGAATCATTCGCGATCTCGCCGGTATCGCCCACCTGGCCGCCCATCTCGGCATAGAACGGGGTACGGTCGAGCACGACCTCGACATCCTCGCCAGCAGCGGCAGCGTCAACGCTCTCGCCGTCACGCACGATGGCGAGCACCTTCGCGCCCTCAAGCACATCGGCATCGTAACCCGCGAACTCCGTGGCAGCGAGCTCGTCGGAGAGCGCGACCCATACGTCGTTGAACGAGCCCCAGGCATCGCCCTTGACGGCGGCGCGCGCACGCTCCTTTTGGGCGGTCATCGCGGCATCGAAGCCGTCCATGTCGACGGCGTGGCCCGCGGCCTGCGCGATCTCGACGGTGAGATCGATGGGGAAGCCGAAAGTATCATGCAGCATGAACGCGGCCTCGCCCGGGAGCTCAGCACCTTCGGCGAGCTCGGCCAGGCGCTCATCGAGATAAGAG
>CAVDZW010000148.1:0-9454 GCA_963613305.1 bacterium
GGTCTAAACCGGGGAGTAGAATGTTTCCAGCGTCTTTCGTACCTCAATGCAAAGGACACCTATGATCGACACCAAACATTCTGCCGCAGAGCTTTTTGCCACGCGCCCCGGCCGCCTCATCACGAGTGCCGCGCTCGCTGTGGCCCTCTCCGTGACGCCGGCCCTCGCCTCCCCCGCGTTCGCCGACTCGCAGAGCGACATCGCCTCCGCGCAAAAGCAGATCGACAGCTCAGCCGCTGCCTACAACGAGGCGCAGCAGAAGCTCGACGACCTGCAGCAGAAGATCGACGAGAACACCGCGAGCATCGAGGAGCTCGAGGCCAAGCTGCCCGAGCAAAAGGAGAAGGCCGCCAAGGCCATGAAGGAGCTCTACAAGTACCGCAAGGGCAACAACTCCCTCATCACCACCATCGTGAACTCCGCGAACCTCAGCGACTTCCTCACCACGTGCACCTACATGGACCAGATCGCCTCGTCAAGCACCGACGAGATCGAGCAGCTGGCCAAGATGCAGCAGGAACTCGAGGAGAGCAAGGTCGAGCTCGAGGCATCCAAGAGCGAACTCGAAACCCAAAAGGACGAGGCCTCCGCTGCGCTCGCCAAGGCACAGAAGGTCCGCGCCGAGGCCCAGCAGCGCGCCGAGCAGGAGGCCGCCGAGCAGCTTGCGCACCTCGAGAGCATTGAGTCGAGCAGCTCGAGCGACTCGGGCACCGACAGTCAGAACACGAGCAACACCGCCACCGCCGCCAACCAGCAGGTGAACACCAACACCTCCACAAGCGGCAGCGTTAACTGGTCGAGCGACAAGAGCGCCTTTGTTTCGCAGTGGGCCAGCCGCATCAACAACTACCTTGCGGGCTCCCCCATGGCCGGCCACGGCCAGACCTTTGCCGAGGCCGCTTGGGACAACGGCGTGGACCCGCGCTGGTCGCCCGCCATCGCCACCATCGAGAGCAGCAAGGGCGCCGCGTGCTTCCGTCCCTACAACGCGTGGGGCTGGATGGGCAAGAGCTTTAGCGACTGGGACACGGCCATCCGCGCGCACGTGGCCTACCTCAAGAGCATGTACGGCAGCACGCTCACCCCGCAGGCCGCAAAGACCTACTGCCCGCCCACGTGGCAGGACTGGTACAACAAGGTCGCCGCGCAGATGAATGCGATCTAGGCGGACGTTCGCTAGGCGGTTCGCAAGAAGGCGACCCGCGCGACATATTGAACTCACGAGGCCCTGTTCGAATTGCTCCGAACAGGGCCTCTTTTGTTAAGGCGATTGGGGAAAGCGTTGGCAAAAAGCCAAATCCGCGTCTGCACCTGAACATCGAGGGGTTTTAAGCCCCCAAACGAAGAGGAAAAGCTACTCTAAATCACAAACTTCAACTATTCATAGGGTTAGGCAGAATCTTCCGAGTAGAGAAGAGCCTGAGCTAAATTTACCTGCGGTTTTGCAACGAGAAAACGCTCGCTACTCAGCAATCCCGCCATAACCCTATCAATAGTTTGAGTTTGTGAGCGATTCGAGGCAAAACGCCCTTCCTGGGCGAGGGGCAAGGCCGCAATTAAGGCCGCAGCGACGAAAATCGCCTCAGTTATTGATGACGAGAGCCTAAGGTCATTGAGCCTGGCCCGTGAGGTAGCCGATACCTACGATTACCAGGAACAGAACGGCGATAAGCAGCACAACGCGCACGATATAGCGCGCACCTCGTGCGCGATCGAGCACGGGAAGGTAGATGCGAATGCGCGATTTGTCGAGCAGTCCAATGGCAATTGCCGCGGCAGAGACATCGACAAAGCCCAGATACTCCAGGGTCAAGTACCAGCGGCTCAGCCTCTCGTTCGCGCCCGTCGGTTCGAGAACGGCCGAGACGCTCCCCGCAAAGACGAGGATGAGCGCGAGAGCGACCACGAAGTTCCATGCGATGCCGAGCGCCGCACGCGGTAGGCTTTGGGGCAGCGACGACTGAGCTTGAACGACGGCGCCTTCAGCAGCGCCACCGTCAGAGAGAAGCTCGAGTGTTGAACCACCCGACAAGGTTGGTTGCGCACCAAGCAGAGGTTTTCGCGAATCCCCCAGCCCAAACGCTGAGGCGGCTGCAGGACCAACCGAGCAAGACCCAGCTGTTCCCGGCAAAACCCCGCTCGATGCCTCGTCACCTTCTTGCTGCTCGCTCAGTAGGGCCTCGTGAATAGCGTCCTCAAACGCAGCGCGCAGTTCACGAACGTTCGCAAAACGGTCGTCCGGATCGAGCGCCATCGCCTGCGCGATAACATCGGCCAGGTCTTGCGCGATACCGCTCTCGCCCAGGAGCGCCGAGATCTTTTTGCCTGGCTCAGGATCCTTGCCCGCAAGACAAAAGTAGAGCACCGCGCCGAGCGCGTACACGTCGCTCCGCACGTCGGTCTGGCCAAAGCCAAATTGCTCGGGCGGAGCATATGAGCGCGTGCCGAACTTGACGGTATCGGCCACGGAGCCGGGTCGCCAGCTGCGCGCGATGCCAAAATCGATGAGCTTGATTGAGGCCCGTGAATCGGCACCTGCCGCTCCCCCGTCTTGCACGATGATGTTCGCCGGCTTAAGGTCCCGATGAATGAGAGGCCGCACCGCACCGTCGGCGTCAGCGAGGCCCTCATGCAAGCGCTCCACCGCCTCGCACAGCGGGGCAAACACGCGGCAAGCCAATCTGAGCCCCGAACCGGTCCGCGCAGCAAACGCATCGAGCGACTCACCTTCTACAAACTCCATGGTCACCTTGAGCTCGTCGCCCACGTTCTTGCACCGCACGATGCGAGGCACCGCGTCCAACCGCGCACCGTTATGTTGCGCGCGGTACAGCAGCTCATAGGCGCCGCCGATACCAGAGCGCACGTCGATCGTCTTTTGCACGAAGTTCTTAAACTCTCCGGTGCGCGGGTCCTTACCGCACACGAGCTCGGTCACCTCGTAAGGCGAGCTCTTGAGCACACGCACGCGCACAAAGGAGTCATCCCTGCCATCGGCGCCGCCTGCATCGCCCGAAACGCCAACGAGCTCGAGCGCCAAATAACGCTCGAGCTCCGCATCGAATTCATCTGTCGCAATCTCGCTATTCATACGAGCCATGATACCGCCCCGCCCCGACACGCAACTTCCGCACGCCGCACAAGCCCGCATCGGCTCAGCTAGCAGACGGTCTCCTCGCCAAAGCGGTAGAGCTCCTCGTTCACCTTTTGAAGCGAACACCCGCGGTCGAGACCCAACAAAACAATTGATTCGCCCAACTACTCTACTTGCCCTCTTACCCAATCGATTAGCTGGTCAAGATCAATAGTTCCATCAGCGACGCCCATGACCGTTTTATACAAATCCTCATGGCGAGGCTTGAACTTAATGCCATTCGAACGCAAAACCGAGCCAAGTACAGCAATTCCCGTGCGCTTATTCCCGTCAACAAACGGATGGTTGGCCACTATCGAATAGCTCATTGCGCAAACGCGAGACAAATCATCAGAGAAAACATCCATGCCACCAAAAGATGCAAAAGGCCTTGCAAGGGCAGACTCGAGCAGCCCGGCATCACGCAGGCCAAAAGACCCGCCAAAACGAGCGATCGTCGCATCGTGGATGAAAATTACCTCTTCTAGGCTCGGCCAGGAGAACTCGGGCATCAGACGAGCTTTTCGAAGACGTCGGAATATTCGTCCATGAAATCAATCGCCGTGGCGACTGCATCGGAACTTGACGCTCCGCTCGCGGGAGAGATCACGACCCAGGGACGATTGTTCTTAAAGACCGTAACAGGTTTTCCAGAACGATTGACCTCCGCCGTAACGCGCGAAAAGTTGTTCTTGGCTTCGGCAAGTCCGATAGTAGTCGCCTGCATCTCATGACCTTTCAAACTAGCTAGTTTTATAGCCAGAATTATAGCCCATAAAGTGACCTGAGACCGAGCCGAAAGCCCGCACCGTCCCGCTTAGCAGACGGTCTCCTCGCCAAAGCGGTAGAGCTCCTCGTTCACCTTTTGAAGCGAACACCCGCGGTCGAGGCAGAAGATGATGATCGCGTCGCGGCGTTCTTTGGGATTGAGCGAAGAGGCGCCGGCCGCCCTCAGCGCCCGGTCGCACTCGGTGAGCGAAAGCGCCATGGCAAACGCGATCTGCAGCACCTTGTTGCGCGATGCCCCACGCTGCCCGGTAAAGATCTGATAGCCGAACGTCTCGTTGATGTCGGCCATATGCACCACCCGCGAGCGCTCAAGCCGCTTTTCGGAAAGAAGCTGCTGCAGGTAGTCGGAGAGCGAGACGTGCGCCAGGTCGTGATCGGCCACGTACTGATCGACCGAACCGGCATCGAGCAGCTCACACAGGAACTCCTCGGTCAATTTCTCGCGCGCCATGTCTCGCTCCCCTCTCTAAATTTGCTCGTCGGCCCCTGAGCGCCTACTGAAGCTTCCAGCTTGCAGAAGCGCTCTTATCGAACACGTTGCCAAAGTAGAGCGCCTTGACGATCTGGCCGTCAAAGTAGATGTTTCCCGCAACGGTTCCGCCGGCAGCGAGCGTGCCCGACTGGAGCGCCTCCTGCTCCTCGGAATAATACGTCGAGTTCTGCTGGGCGCCGTTGGCGTCCTCGCCTTTCCAATCGTAAAGGTTGTAGTCGGCGCCGTCGTTGCCGTTGTTGGTATAGGTCACGTGGATGCCCGTGACCTCACTCCCGTCGAAGTTCGTGAGCCCGGCCTGCACCGAATCGACCGTAACGGAAAGGCCGCCCGAGAGATTCACCGTCGTGCCAACGGCGAGGTCAGTCGTCTGCTGCTCCTCGGACTCATTGCCGGAGTCGTCCTTTGCGGAGTCGCTCTTGGAGGTGCTGGTCACCTTCTTATCGTCGCAACCGGTCAGCAGCCCAACGGTGCCGAGGGCAAACACGGCAGCGGCGCCCACAACGGAGCGACGGCTCAGCAGGATGTCATTTTTCTCGTTGATCATGATCGATATTCCTTCCCAAAAGCAGCTTGCGCCCGGCTTGTGCCGGCCTAGCCGCATTATGGAAGGCACGCGACGCGATTTCATTAGCTGGGAGCTAAGGTCGATGAGCCTCGCAAGGCGTCTTTAACGGCGGGACCTGTCAAAGAACTCGTCAACTTTCCGTTCGAGCGCCGCGCAACCACGCGAGTCGGAAGCCGTCCCGACCGTCAGCGTCACTGAGTTCGACTCACACGACATGCCGTGCTGGTTCAACGAGGAACAGGAAAGAGCAGACAAGTCCCGCATACTCGAGCTGCTGGGCAAGCTCAACGTCGTCTTGCCGAGATCAACGACGGCTCGTTCGTCGTCGACGATCGAGAGACGCCGCGCGTCGAGGCGCTGTAGCCGCCGGCGAAAGCTTGCCGAGCCAACAAAACGCCCGTACCAAAAACCAAAAGTTCAGGGTGCGAGTGTGTCACAAGCGGGCTCATCCCGGCAGCCGATCATCCCGCCGGCACGGGGCACAAGCAAAAAACCCGCCGACAAAGCCGGCGGGTCCCACAGTTCCAAGCACCGTCCTGAGTACGGAGGGGAGCTGCGAAGCAAGCCTATTATATACCGCCTCTTCGGCGCCTATTCCTTTACCGCGCTGGCCATGGACATCTCAAACACAAGCTCCCCCGGATCGATCCTGCAAGCCGCGAACACGCCCTTCAGCAAGTCGATTTTCGCCGAGGTGCTCGATGCGGTGCGCGCGTACACGCCCTTGGCGATCATGGAGTGCCCCGGGGTCTCCTCGCCACGGAACGCGTTGCCGGGGAAACCAGTCGCGTCCACGAAGGAGTGGATCTTCGCGGGCTCCAGCTCATGAACGAGCTGGAGGACCCTTGCCAACATGTCGTTCCACTGCGTCGCGACGTAGCGCACGCCCATGAAGCTGAAGGCGACGATCCGCCTGCCAGTGAATTCAGTGTCGGAGTCGAGGGCCGCCGTTTCGGGAAGGGCCTTCACTGGAACGTACGTGGTGGTGGGATAAGGCCACAGGGCAAGGAAGCGCTCCTCCAGAAGCCTCTCGCGCTCCTTCATCTGCACCTCGCCCCAGGTCTCCTGCCGGGCGATCCACTGGTTCATGCGAAAGCCGCTCTCCCTGAACCCGTCCTCCATGTCGCGCTTCTGCTCGAACAGCCGGTTGCTGTAGTCGGAGTTGTACGCCGTCAGGGTGAGGTTGGCCATCTTGTGCAGCCACTCCTCGTGGATGCGCTCCCAGTCGTCGCCGAGGCTCTTCTTCCATTGCGCGCTGAGGGTCTGCGGCATGACGTGCTCCACCGAGAAGCTCCCGCTCTCCAGCCCCCCGACCACCTCGACCCGCTCGTGGCTGCCGCCGTTCTCGAGCCGGTCGTAGAGATAGAACTTGCGGTTGCCGATGCGGTAGAAGTCGCGGGTGTCGAGGGCATAGAGGAACTCGTTGTCCTCGGGGAAGCGCCCGGTTCCTCCCCTGTGCGTGATCAGGTACTTGGCGACCTCCACGTAGCCGGCTCCGTCCACTACGCCCTTGAGCGCATCCGAGTGGAGCGTCTCGAAGATCTTGTTAAGGGCGTTCGCCGGGACGCCGCAGACCCACCTTCTGAACAGGAAGGAGTCGATTGTCCAAAGGACGGTCGCCACTGAGGCGTCGTCGATCTTTCCCTGCGAGCGGTGCTCGAGGAGGTTGAGGATGTAGGGCATCGTAACGCTCGCGTCGAACAGGTGGATCGACCTGAGGGCCGCGTCGATGTCCCCCGAGCCGGTGTCCGGATGGGTGAAGCTGCGGTAGTGCCTCGAGTAGCGCAGGAGCTCGTCGAGGAGGTCGCGCGTCCTGATCTGGAGCACGCCGCCTTCGGGGTCGTGAAAGTTCTTGTCGGCGTACGCGCGGAACTCCGGGTAGACCTTCTTGATCGCGGGCGTCTTGCCCTGTCTGGCGGCGAGGTAGAAGCGGATGTACTCGCTCACCTCGTAGTCCGTATTCAACTCGACCTTGTTCCAGTAGTCCTCGTAATAGGCCTCCTGGCGCTCCTGGTCGAGGTTCATCAGGACGTAGTTGCGAATCTTATCGGCCTCCGAGAGGTCGAGGCCGGTAGAGTTCAGGCTCTCGAAGATGAGCTGCGCGTCGTCGGACTCGTCGAGCTTGATGTCGATGACGCAGAGGGACTTAATCGCCTCGTAGACGTCGTCGACGCGGACCTCGCTCAATTTGGCCAGCCGCCCGCAGAAGTACAGGAAGTTCTGCGTCACGTTCGAGCCCTGGATGTACTCGTCCTCCTTCTCGTCGAGGATGGCCTTGAAGGCCTCGCTGTCGCTCTTCACCAACTTCAGCCTGAGCTTCTGCTCGTGCTTGTGCTTCTTGTCGAGGAGGTAGTAGTCCTCGATGTCCTCCGCGAGCTCGTCGTCGTCGGCCTCGACGATGCCCTTCTTGACCATGGCGCGAATGGCCGCAAGAAGAAGGAACACGGTCGTTATCCGCTGCTGGCCGTCGATGACGACGCGCTCGCCGCGCGGGGTCTGAGAGACGATGCTCCCGAAGAAGTGCTCCCTCCTGCCGGTCTGAGCCACCTCGACGAGGTCGTCGAAGAGCCTGCCGCAGTTCTCCGGCTTCCAGTCGTAGTTACGCTGGTACACCGGTATGACGAAGCGCGTCAGCTTGCCCTCGATGAGGTCGGTGAGGTACTGCTTGTTGCCATCCATCCGGTCGTCTCCTTATTCCCCGGCGCGGGCGAGCGCGCGCTCCGCCGCCGATGCCGGTATGAACCAGGCGGGGCGCCCGCCGGTCGCCTTGCCGCCCTCTGCCTTGTAAGTGAACTTCGCTCCGCACATCTCGAGCTCGCGCATGAAGGTCTTGAGCGACATGCCTCCCACAACCCAGAGGTTTCCGCCGTTCTCCCTCTTGTCCACATATCCCAAGCCGGCGTCCTCGATCGTCTCCAATATCCAGTCGCTCGGGTGCCCCGGGTCCTCGTCGTTGGCGCCGCCGCGCGTGCCCGACGGCTCGCTCTCGTCATTGCCGCCACGGGCCTCGTCACGCGAAGGGGCGCCCGCCTTCTCCAGCTTCCCGCCGAAGGTCTCCTCCACGAACTCGGCGAGCTTGCCCTCGCGAGCCAGCTCCGCCGTGTCCGCGCACACGAAGTTGGTGTCGCAGCCGCCGCCGACCTCGCCGTCGTAGCCCAGGATGTAGTGCGTGGCTATCTGGTAGATGATCTTCGTCGGCGCGGCGCCGAACACCTGGCTCTCGAGGATGTGGTCCAGGCGCTCGCGGTCATCGGGGAAGGCGGCCTTCATGGCCTCGCTGCGGTAGAGCCGCTTGATGATCTCGGTGATGTAGAGGCCCGATTTCATGTATAGGTCGGCAAAGGTGTGGCCCGGGTCGTCGAAGCAGCCCGGGTTCTCCTTCTCGAAGAGATCGACCATATCGACCACGACCTTGCGCGAGGTAAAGATCTGGTTGGTCTTCTGGGGCGGCACGTAGTCGAAGATGTCCTCCTCGAGAGTCTCGTCGAAGTAGTTCGCAAGCCGACCGCGCAGATCGATGAACTCACGCACGGAGTCGTCGAACACCACCGGGTCGAAGAGCTGCCCGGCGAAGTGTGTCTTCTCGCCGGTCTCGGGGTCGGTGACCTCGCCGCCGTCGCGCAGCAGGCGGAACTGCTCCACCGTCACGCTCGTGACCTCGAGGAAGACGTCCGCCGGGATGATCCGGTCGAAGTTCGCCAGTGTCGTGCCCTCGTCGCCGTACGCCATGAGGAACGACGGGATGGTGCGCGAGAACCCGCGAAGGTGGTCGCGTATGCTGCCCTCGAGCGTCTGCCTCTTGGCCTCGCGCTTCGCGGTCTCGACCTCACGGACCACGGCCTCGCCGGCGCTCTTCACCAGCTCGGACCTGGACTCCTTGAGGTTGCTCACCAGGTCGCCGCGGGCGGCCTCGAGCGCCTCGTCGTGCCTGCGGTTGATCTCGTCGGCGGCCTCCTGCGTCTCGGCGGCCTCAAGCTCGGCTGCACGGTCGTGCTCGATGCGCGTCTTCGCGATTCTGAAGTTGCCCACCTCGCGGTTGAGCTTGATGTCCACGTCCGCCTTGATGCGGCGCTCCATCTTCTTCTGCTGGGAAGGCCTCATGTCGGAGCCGTAGCTCTGCTTGGTGCTCTCCACAAGCGGCGTGGCGATGCTCGCGCCGAACGTCTCGGCCAGCTGGTCGAGGAACGCGTCGTCGGGATCGGCGTCGGCCTCGTAGGCGAGCTCGATCCCGTCGATGGCCTGGTCGAGCTCGTCTGCGATGCTCGAGTACACGCCGTCGCCGAAGAGCCCGTCGGCAAGGCCCACCACGATCTCGGGCGCGATCTCCACCTCGCCCTCCTCGTTGAGGTCGAGCTCGTCGGCCGTCCCGCGCTTGATGCCGAGGTCCTCGTTGGGGGCCTTGTGGGGCTCGAGCCTCTGGAGAACCTCGACGACCTCCGCGGGCGCGCGGAACACGCTGCTGATGTTCTGGAAG
>CAVDZW010000149.1:0-8682 GCA_963613305.1 bacterium
AGCCGCCGAAGCGGCATATCCGCTAAGCAAACATTCCGCAGCGCCCAGCGCCTCGTTTAGCGGCATAGCCTCGCCCGCGAGGACGTTTGTGTGCGGATATGCCGCGTAGGCGGTGTGCAGCTACGGCAGGCATCTCTCGAAAACAACCTTCAAACGAAAGAAGACTTCATGACCAGCATCTCAACCACTGATCGCTCCGCCTATGCGGGCGAACTCATCCTGACCGCCGAGCGCACCGCGAGCATGGACTCGTGGGAGACCGGCCTCAACAACAACCTGCTCGTGCTCGGGAGTTCTGGCTCCGGCAAGACCCGCAACTTCCTCAAGCCGAACCTGCTGCAGTGTGAGGGCTCCTACGTGGTTCTCGACTCAAAGGGCCGGCTTTGTGACGAGATGGGGTCCTACCTGTTTGAGCATGGCTACAAGGTCGACCAGATTGACTTCACCACGATGGAGGGGGCGCTTGGCTATGACCCGCTCCACCATGTGCGTTGGAAGCGCGGCAGGCCGCTCGCGCAGGACATCATTGCCATCGCAAGCACGCTGTTTCCTCGCCAGGACATGGGCCAGGATCCGTTTTGGGCAAGCGCTGCTGCCAACTATGTGGCGAGCTACATCGCCTATGTCTTTGAGGCGTTGCCCGACCACGAGTGGAACATGGCCTCGGTGGTGAGCGTGTTTGAGCAGGCGTGCGAGGGCAACATCGTGGCACTGTTTGACGAGCTGGCGAGCCAGGATCCGGATAGCTACGCCGTTTCGCTCTTCCGCCGGGCGAGGAGCACGTCGCGTGCCGAGAAGATGCATGCGAGCATCTTGGGCATCATTGCGGCGAACATGTTCCCGCTCACGTTTGACGGCGCGCTCGAATCGTTCCGCCGTCCCGAGCAGGTCGACTTTTGCGCGCTGGGTCACGAGCGCCGCGCCCTGTTCGTGACCATGGACGATATGGACAAGAGCTTGGCGCCGCTCACGAGCCTCTTTGTGCGCCAGGCGTTCCAGAGTCTGTGCACCCACGCCGACGCCAAGTGCGAGGGAGGACGGCTGCCCGTTCCCGTGCGCTTCATGCTGGATGACTTCGCCAACCTCAATCTGCCCGGCATTGACGACGTGCTCTCGGTCATCCGTAGCCGCGAGGTGAGCTGCGCGCTCGTTTGCCAGACGGTGAGCCAGCTCGAGGCCCGCTATGGCGAGCCTGCCGCGAACTCGATCATCGGTAACTGTGACCGTCAGCTCGTGCTTGGCTTCCAGGATGAGCGAACGGCGCGCTACTTTGCCCTGCGCGCCAACCGTACGCCCAGTTCTCTGCTCGAGACGCCTGCAGGTAGCTGCTGGTATTTCGAGCGAGGTCAGCGCGGTGTGTGCGAGCCGGCCTACGAGCTCGAGAGCCACCCGGGTCACGACGAGGTGGAATTCCTGCGCCGCGCCGAAGAGGAGTGGGGCGAATGGGAGGAGCTGATCGCCAATTTCGATTCCGGCGAGCCGTTCGTGGACTCCGTCGACCCAGTTGCGGCAGCATGACGAGCGGGCGGTAGGACGCCGCCCTTGAGCGGCGTGCGCCGAACTTACTTGCCGGGTGATCAGCTGGCGTAGCGCGCTAGAATCAGGCGGTCTGCCACTAATTTGAGGAGCGTACATGGCTCAGGACTTCTTTGACCTGCTGTATAACGGCTACACCGGCGAGTACCAGCTCATGAGCTCGCTGTACCGCAACGGCCTCGACGCCTTGCGCCCGCCGGCCGACATGGGTATCGACGTCGTGTCGCTCAACCTCAAGCGCCAGCTCGAGTGCCCGGGCACGGCTCCCGAGACGTTCTTCTTCCAGGTAAAGACCGCCGTCACGAACGTCCGGGAGAACGCTGATCGCCCGGGCGCCTTTGCGTCGGTTGAGTTCAAGCTCAAGGAGAGCGAGATTGAGCTGCTCTCCCAGTCGCGTGACCGCGCGCTGTTCTGCTACGTGTACAACAGCGAGGCCGGCTCGCTCACCGATGCGTTCGAGACGCCCTTCATCTGCTTTTGGCTCGACGGCACACTGCTCAAGAAGGTTCGCGGCGCGGGGGCGTTCTTCCGTGAGAACGGCGATTCCAAGATGACGCTTCGTTGTCAGCTTCGTAAGCCGCAGCACTCGTACGGTCACTGGCACGTTGTGGTGGTGAACTGGGACAACAAGAAGGTTGACGGTGGCTACCTGGGAGTTGTTGGCAACGACGGCTATCCGGCCGATGACAACGCCGACCACTACAGCGTGCTTGGCTACCTCAACTACGCGCGAGGTGCCGCCGAATAACGTGAGCGGGGGCATGGCTTGGGCCTCGAACGGCCTGGGCGCCCTAGGCTTACGAGCAGTTGTGCGGCGAGAGCCGATTGGGCCTTAACGGTAAGAAAAGCCTGCGAACCCTGGCCGAGGCTGGCGCAGGGCTCGCGGGCTTTTGTTTGCGAGAGTTAGCTGGTGGCGAGGGTCTTAGGCTCGCCAGGCTTTAAAGCAGGGCCTTTACGCTCGAAATCCAGGCGTCGACATCGGACTGCGGGGTCTTCTGGTTCGAGCCGCCGGTTGAGTCGAAGGTGACCTCAAGCGAGGGACCGGCGACGGCGCCTTCTGCGACATCGGCGATGTCGTCATTGGTGCTGCCGGGCCAGCCGGCGCTCGTGGAGAAGGGAACGACGGTCTTGCCTGCCCAGTCGACGGAGTGCAGGAAGCTGCGTACGGCGGGTGCCATGGTGTACCACCAGGTGGGGGTGCCCACGGCGATGACGTCGTAGCCAGACGGGTCGAACTCGAGGGGCTCGATTTCGGGTTCAAAGCCGGCATTGTTCTCGTCCTGCGCCTGCTTGACCGTGGCGTCGTAGTCCTCGGGGTAAGGCACGGTGGTCTCGACCTGCGCGAGGTCAGCGCCGCAGGCCTGCGCGAGCTGCTCGGCGACTCTCTCGGTGTTGCCGTTGCTCCAGGTGTAGTAAACAACCAGCATGTTTTTGCTCATGGTGGGTCCTTTCGTTACTGCTAGCTTGTGGTTTCCTTAGGCGTCCAGCGCGTCGTAAGTGGCGTCGTCGACGGGCTCGCACCACTCGTTGCCGCAGCCCTCGCCGGGGTAGCTAAAGGCCACGTGGCTGAACCAGGAGTCCTTGCGAGCACCGTGCCAGTGCTTGACGTTGGCGGGAATCTCCACGATGTCGCCGGGCTTCAGGGCCTGGGCGGGCTTGCCCTCCTCCTGATACCAGCCGTAGCCGTCGATGCAGATGAGGACCTGGCCGCCGCCCTTGGTAGCGGTGTGGATGTGCCAGTTGTTGCGACAGCCCGGCTCAAAGGTCACATTGTGCATGGGCAGATAGTCGCCTTCGACAGTGAGGTTGTTGAGGTAGCTCTGGCCCGTGAAGTACTGGGCGTAGGCATCGTTGGGCTCGCCGAGGCCAAAGGCGCCGCCGTGGCTCTGGGCGCCGTCGGCCGCGTCGTCGGTGTAGACCTCCTTGATGAGGTTGAAGGTTGCCCAGGCCTTGGGCCAACCGGCGTAGAAGGCAACGTGAGTCACGGCCGCGACGATTTCCTTGAGCGTCACGCCGTGGGCCTTGGCGTTGGTGATGTGGTGGACAAGCGAGCTGTCGGTGATGCCCTGCGCCATAAGGGTGGTCACCGTGAGCAGGCAACGGGTCTTGAGGTCGATGTCGGTGTTGTTCCAGTTCTCGCCAAAGAGCACGTCGTCGTTGTAGTGCGCGAACTCGGGAGCGATATCGCCGAGACGGTCGCGACCTGCGGTTTGTTTGATGGTCATGGTCTTCTCCTTAGGTGATTGCGTCGCCTGTTGTTCGACTATTGGTTCTGCTGCCCGCAGCAATGTGCATCGACGTCACTGCGCAGCTGGTAGATGAGGTAGTCGAGGCATTCGAGCTTCTTTTGCTCGGTGTGGATGCCATCGAGCAGTTCGCGCCGGTAGGTCTTGAGCCGGCAGAGGCGGGCGCAGGTGCTGGGCAGGGCTTCGAGTTCCTCAACCAGCGCCTCGTCGCAGCCGGCATCTCGTAGGTTGGCCAGGGTCTTCTCGTCCATGAAGTGCATCCCTAGCGAGTGAGCTTGACCTTGGTGGTGCCGGCGAGCGCCTTCTCGCCCGGACGGCCCTTGGGCCCCACGAGGTTGTGCGGCTGGTAAAGCTCCTCGAGGAAGTCGACCTCTTCGGCAGAAAGTTCGAGGTCAAGGGCAGCGGCAGCGTCGTCAACACGCTCGGGCTTGCTGCATCCCACGATGGGCGACTCAACGCCGCGGGCCCAGTGCCAAGCCAGCGCCACTTGCGCCATGGGGGCGCCGTGGTCCGCTGCGACCTTGGCCACGCGCTCGATCACGGGCATGTCGATGGCGCGGTCGCGGTCATACTTGTTGACCATCGTGGTGTCGGTGGTGCCGCGCGTGCTCGAGGACTCCCAGGTCGGACGGCACAGGTGGCCGCTCGCCATGGGGCTGTACGGCGTGAGGGCCATGTCGTACTGGCGGCAGACGGGGATCATCTCGCGCTCGTCCTCGCGGTAGAGCAGGTTGTAGTGGCACTGCATGCTCGTGAACTTGGTCCAGCCGTTCTGCTCAGCCACGATTTGCATGTTGTGCAGCTGGTAGGCGTACATGGCGCTGGCGCCGAGGGCGCGGACCTTGCCGGCGCGCACGAGCTTGTCGAGCGCCTCCATCGTCTCCTCGATGGGCGTGTCGTAATCGAAGCGGTGGATGATATAAAGGTCGAGGTAGTCGGTGCCGAGGCGCTTGAGGGACCCCTCGATTTCTCGCTCGATGGCGGCGGCGGATAGTGCGCCCTCGTTGAAGTGAACCTTGCTGGCGAGCACGACGTCCTTGCGAGCAACGCCGAGGTCACGGAGCGCCGCGCCGATGTACTCCTCGCTTGTGCCAAAGGCATAGCAGTTGGCCGTGTCGATGAAGTTGATGCCGAGGTCGAGCGCGCGCTTGATGACCTCGCGGGTGTCGTCCGGGCCAATGGTCCACTGGTGGAAGTCGGGGCTGGCCTCTCCAAAGCTCATGCCGCCGAGGCAAAGCTTGGAAACCTTGATGCCGGAGTGTCCGAGGGCTGCGTACTGCATGTTTGCCGCCTTTCGCTTGGTGGGGCTTCTCGGTACCAAGACTACGGTCGCTAGACGGCAATGTTAAATGCTTATAGTAACTAGCTGGGTATACAGATAGCGAATAGCATGTTTGGCGCTTCTTGCGATGAACGACGAGGTTGTTGAGCTGCTTGGAGACCGCGATTGCGGCGGTCGGTGCTGATGTGCTGCCGTCCCCTTGTGGGGAGGGCTTGGGGCGGGCGTCGCGGCTAAACCAGCCAAGCCCCGCGCCTGGCCGTCGCGCATGAAACATGAGCATGAGAGGGGTATGGACAATGGAGCTGCGAACTCTGCGCTACTTCCTTGCGGTGGCGCGCGAGGAGAACATGACCGAGGCAGCCAACGTGCTGCATGTGACACAACCGACGCTCTCGCGCCAGATTGCCGACCTGGAGCGCGAACTGGGCGTGACGCTCTTTGACCGCACGAACCGAGCGTGCGTGCTTACAGGCGAGGGCATGCGTTTGCGCCAGCGTGCCGAGGAGATCCTCTCACTCGTGGACCAGACCGAGGCCGAGCTCGCCGACCAGGACGGTGCCCTTGCTGGCACGATTCGCATTGGCGCGGGCGAGACGCAGGCCATGCGCTTTGTGCTCCAGGTTTTTGCGGGGCTGCATCGCGACCATCCCGGTGTGAAAGTCGAACTCTATACCGGCAATGCCGATGCGGTGGAGGAGCGCCTTGAGCGTGGGCTTCTCGACTTTGGCCTGCTCATTGAGCCGGTGAATCTCGAGAAATACGAGTGGCTGCGCATGCCCGGGGCCGACCGCGTGGGCGTGGCCGTTGCGGCCTCGAGCGATTGGGCGCGCAAGGGGCGCGTGACCCCCGACGACGTAGCGCGCATGCCACTCATGCTCAGCTCCCGCACCTCTAACAAGGCGGTTGACCTTGAGCTTTGGAGTGGGGGAGCCTTTTCATCCGAAGACCTTAACGTAGTCGGTCGTTTCGATTTGCTGGGTAACGCCGCGCACTTGGTCCGTACGGGTGAGGCCTGCGCCATGGGCATCGACCACCTGCTTCAGCTTGAGGGCTCTGACCTGTGCTTTGTTCCTCTGGAGCCGCCAATGGCCATCGGTTCCTTCCTGGTCTGGAAGAAATACCGCCTGCGCAGCCGCGCCTGCGACGAGTTCCTGCGCCGCCTGACCGTGGCCCGCACCGCTGCCGACAACGGTGCGGGCGTTACGCATGACGCATGAGGGGCGAGGGCCGGGCCTGGGCAACGGTGGCTCGGGTCGTGCTGACAGGGCGCCGGGGCGCGCGGAGCACCCGCGCCTTCACTTCCGCTAACGAATAAACGCCAGCTCAGATAGCTCGTTTTTCTCCAATCTGGATGAGGGCTACTTTAGGGGCAGCAAGTATAGCTACGCGCCTTGGGGCGCGGGACGCGTTCTTGAACGAGCTGATGCCGACCGAGAGGTTCTTCTAGCCGCAGAAGTCTTCTACAGCCTTAATGCGTGGCGCCATGTCAGCTAGAAGGTCCTCGGCGATAAACGGGGTGGACTCCAGCACGTCGCCGTATTTCCCCTTGGCGGCCTGCTCCAGTGCCGTCCATATGCGCTCAGGCATTTGCCTGATGAGCCTGCTCAAGGCAGATTCTGTGATTCCTAAATCGCCTGCGAGGGTCGCAAGAGAGTCGGGGGTTGCCTCGTCTATCAGGCGAGCTCCTCCAAGCTCCATTGCCATCTCTCGACTGAACCGCTCGAAAATGGTCGTGCAAACAAAGTCATATGCCGGTGCGAGCGAGACATAGTTTCCCGTGCCTGTGGAAGGCTCTGACAACAGCGAATAATTCTTGAGGTGCGCATCGCAGTTTCCGACGAGGTAGTTAAAGCAGAGTCTCTGCGCAAATGCCGCGATATCGCGTGCCGGCTTGAGACTTCGCGCCTTAAGAAATGCCGCAATTGCTTTGACGCTGCCGCTTTCGAGTTCGTTGTATTTGAGCGCGGGCCAGATTCCAAATGCCTGTGCTAGGTCTTCTTGATGCAGCCGTGTTACGGTCAAGCGGTTGCCGTCGTATTGAGCCACGCGGTCGAACCTCTCTACAGCAAGCACCGGATTAAATGATTCGATCAGGGAGACGTTGGCGCTCGAGATTCCGCATGACTTTGCAGCCGTCATGCAAAGAAATTCGATTTCGGGGACATCCCGTAGATGGCTTGTCTTTAGGATGTGGGTCGTTGCGGCATAGCCTTTCGGTTTGAGCCAACCCTCGTCCATGGGTGAATCGGGGAGATGGGCAAGGCCTGTTTTAGTTTGTGTGCCGGCAAGCGACAGCCTCGAAGCGCTGTTCTGAGCGGCCACGGACGCATCGCTTGAGAAGAGTTTCCTGAAGGCGGGCCCATCGATTTCTTCGTAGCCGCCATCGACTGTTTTCTCTCCGCTCTCCGATATGAGTATGTCCCCGATGCATTCGCATCCGCAGGCGGCGAGCATCGATACGGAATCGCTCAGGGGAATTTTCAGTTCGCTCGCTAAGGCAGCTCGCGCTTCTCCTTCGGGCAGGAGCCCCTCAAAATATGGAAGAAACTCGCGCTGAGAATACGGCTCGGAGCGCAGCGGCAGAGACTCTGATAGTGGCAAGGCGGCCGCGCAGGCTCGGTATTCATCGGCGTAACTAAACGTCGCATCCCCGTCTAGCTCGATAACGCCGACGGTTTGGGGCTCGAACAGCTGAAGACGCATGACATAAAGGCGCTCCATCAGGACCTCCTGGAGGCGAACAGGTCGATGCCGAGCATATTCGCAACGTTAAGGGCTTTGCCGATTTCGGCGGTCTCCTTGCCGTTTTCAAGGTTGCTCAGAAACGTGATTCCGGTCCCCGAAAGACCAGCGAGCTCCGTCTGCGTGTAGCCTTGGGCTTTCCTTTCGTTGCGGATGAGCATTCCAAGATCACGCGTCGACCTGATGGGTTCCATGGGCACCTCTTTTATGCGTTCGTATAAATCGAAGACAAAAGTACCACGTTTTATGCGTTCGCATAAAGACAAATTCCATAAGAGAGGAAGCCAGTGCGAGGGGTGTCCGTGCGCGGTGTTTGCCTGTGGCGTCGCGTGACGGCAGCCGCTGTTCAGTTAAAGCCTATGAGGCCGAGGATGGCTGCCGCCATTGACGTCGCAGTGTCGGCGAAGAGAAGCTTTTTGGGACTTCCGTGCGTCATGTGCGAACAAAGCAATCCAGTCGTCCCTCGGCGCAATCCTGCTGGGTTCTGCAGAGCATCGTCAAACGGATGTTCGATGTTTTTGCCGTGGGTATCTCTGGGGGCGCAAGGGCTTTGTGCTACAGTTTTTCGCCCATACCCTGCAAAAACGTACATCACAAAGTGAAAGAGCGGACAGCACTACATGGCCACATACGGAAACGACAGCATTCGCCAGCTTAAGGACGAGGAGCGCGTACGCCTGCGTCCCGCCGTCATCTTTGGCTCCGACGGCCTGGACGGCTGCGCGCACGCCGCGTTCGAGATCCTCTCCAACGCAGTCGACGAGGCGCGCCAGGGCTTTGGCGACGTCATCACCCTTACGGCCTTCGCCGACGGCTCCATTCAGGTGGAGGACCACGGCCGCGGCTGCCCGCTCGACTGGAACGCCAAGGAGAAGC
>CAVDZW010000150.1:0-6141 GCA_963613305.1 bacterium
GTCTGATTCCACAACCGACTCGAGCGAGAGTTCCGACAGCTCCTCGAGCGACAGCGCGACTCAGTAGGGAGGTGCACCATGGAATTCAAGAACAGCTCTAAAAAGAGCTCGAAGGGTGCGACCGTCATCCCCATCGTCGTGTGCTGCGCCCTGCAGGCCGGTCTCTCTCCCCAGATAACGCTCGGGGACGGAACCGTCAACTTCATGCTCATTCTCGCGATCATCTCGGCATTCAAGGAAACGCCGACACGTGCCGTGGTCACCGGGTTTTTGTCCGGGCTCTTTTTCGACCTCACCTCGGCCACGCCCGTGGGCCTCATGGCGCTCCTCATGACCGTTCTCTCCTATCTCCTTAATCGTTCGTTCGGAACCCTCGGCGGTATGGAAAAGAGAACGCAGATGAGCGTAGGCGCCGTTGCGTCCGTTGCGCTCAATGCCGTTTTCGGTCTGCTCCTCTACGCCATGGGAGTCGAGACCGACCTTGTTATCGCGATTTTTGGAGACGGCCTCTGGACGGGCGTCCTCACTGCGCTCGTGATGATCCCCTTCGTTCTCCTGGGTGGCGCGGCGACCCCGACGTACGGCTTTGGCGGGCTCGGATCTGGTGTGCGCTACAAATCAAAACACGCCAAGCACCTTAAATAGGGGAGACAACCGTGGATGCTCAGCTCATCGTGGTCATCGCGGGCGCACTCCTTGCGATAGCCATCGTCGTCGCCCTTGTGCTCCTGCGCGGAAAGACCATCTCGCTCACCTTCGATACCGATGGCGGTACCCAGCCGCGCGCCGCACAGGGCGAGGGCAATACCGCTTCTAAGATGTTCAAGGGGCGCTTTTCGGTGCTTAGCGGCATCGTCGGGGCCATGTTCTCGGCTCTTGGCATCAAGCTCTACGCAATGCAGATGGTCTCAAGCGACTACTACGAGAACAAGGCCAAAGAGAACCAAACGCGCACGGTCACCACGCAGGCCCCGCGTGGACGCATTCTCGACCGCAATGGCAACGCGCTCGTCACGAACCGCGGATCGTTGACGGTTGCCGCCTATCAGAGCCTTGCGAGCGACACCTTGCTTGTGCACCATCTCGCGAACGTCCTGGGTCTTCCCTATATCGCGGTGCTTCGCAACATCCAGGACTACTCCGAGGGCGCGCAGAGCCTCCACACCATCGCATCTGACGTCAAGCGCTCGACGATCGCCTATATCCAGGAGCACGCTGGCGACTTTCCGGGCGTCCACGTGGTCGAGGGAACGGAGCGCCTCTATCCGTACGGCGACCTCGCGTCGCACCTTCTCGGATACACCGGCACCATCACCTCCGACCAGCTTTCCAAACAGGAATCCTCGAGTGATTCCTCGAACAGCGAGGAAGATTCCGGCACAGGCGCCATCACCTACCAGTCGGGCGATATCGTCGGCCAGGCCGGAATCGAGTCGCAGTACGAGAACATTCTCCAAGGCATCAGGGGAGAGCAGAAGGTCAAGGTCAACGCGAGCGGCGGCATCACCGGCGTCTCTTCGACCGTGGACCCCAAAGCGGGCTCCGACATCAAGCTCACGATCGACGTCGATATCCAAAAAGCCTGCGAAGAGGGCATCCAGATCGCCGTCGACAAGGCGCATCAATATGGCAACGAGGGCTCAGGCGGATCATGCATCTGCCTCGATGTCACCAACGGCGAGGTGCTTGGACTCGCGAGCTATCCCAAGTTCGACCCCTCGGTTTTTATCGGGGGTGTTTCGAGCGATACCTGGAACGAGTTCAACAGCGATGAAGGGTCGCACCCGCTTATCGACCGCGCGATCTCGGGCCAGTACATGTCTGCTTCGACCATCAAGCCGCTCGCGTCGCTTGCCGGTATGGAGTATGGCGTGTACACGGCAACACAGACCAGCGACTGCACGGGCTACTGGACGGGCCTTGGCAAGTCGAACGGCAAATGGTGCTGGGATCATAACGGCCACGGCGTCATCGGGCTCGAGAAAGGCATCGTGTTCTCGTGCGACTCGGTCTTCTATGACCTGGGTAAGGGCTTTTTCTACGACAAGGAGAACCCTGAGGGTCTGCAGGAGATGTATCGCCGCCACGGCCTCGGGTCTACCACGGGGATCGATCTTCCGGGCGAGAGTTCGGGACGCGTGCCCGACGCGGAGTGGAAGAACAGCTATTTCAAGAACCTCGAGGCATCTGAGCGTTCCTGGAATGCCGGCGATATGACGAATATCGCCATCGGTCAGGGCGATATCCTCGTCACGCCCCTTCAGATGGCATGCGCCTACGCGGGTATCGCCAACGGAGGCGTTCAGTACACGCCGCATGTGCTTCTCTCGGCCGTCTCCTCTGACGGTGAGGACGACGTCTATAAGTACAACGGCGGTAAGCGCAAGCGCCGTCTTAAGGCCCATGTGAACGCGACGGCCGATCTTGATCTCGTGCACAGAGGACTTCTGGGCGTGATCTACGAAGAGGACGAGTCGACCGCCTCGCACTTCACGAACCTTCCCGTCAAGGTCGCGGGCAAGACGGGCACCGGCGAGAAATCGGGCGAAGACAACTATGCTTGGTTCTGCTGCTATGCCCCCTACGACGACCCAAAGTACGCCATCGTCTGCTCTATCGAACAGGGTGGCTTCGGCTCCGAATCGGCCATGCATGCCGTCCGCAACGTGCTGGCGCAGATCTACGACTCGCCCGACGATTCGGACGCCACGGGCGCAAGCGTTCGCTAGAAAGGAGGCAAAATGGCATTCTGGAAAAAAGCCGCTGGTGACGGATCGGGGAGCCTCGACCGCCTTAACCGCACGCTCGCAGCCGGCCGCAGCACGTTTCGCCAGCGCGTGAACATCGGCGCCCTCGTCGCCACCGTGCTGCTCGTGGCATTCGGTGCGCTGACCGTCTGGTCGGCCTCGCTCTCCATCGCCAACGCCTCGTTTCCCCGCCATATGATCGGTGTTGCCGTCGGAGCGGTGCTGGCAATCCTTATCTGGAGACAGGACCTGCGCTGGCTCGGTGATATCCCGACGGCCCTGCTCGTCATCGACATCATCGTGATCTTCAGCCCCAAGATTCCCGGGCTTTCCTACACGGGTGGTCTCGGCATGACCGGCTGGATCAAGATACCGATCATCGGCCTCACGTTTCAGCCGGTCGAGCTTGCCAAGCTGATCACGATCTTCCTCGTGGCCTCGCTCGGCGCCCAGTTCAACGGCAAGATCGATTCGGTGCGCGAGTATATCAAGCTCTGCGCCATGCTCGCCATCCCGTTTCTCTGCGTCTTTGCCATGGGCGACCTCGGCAGCGGTCTCGTGGTACTCGTTTCGGGCGCGGTCGTGATCTGCATGAGCGGCGCCAAACGAGAATGGGTGCTCGCCACCCTGGCCGTAGTCATCGGCCTTGTGTCGCTCCTGCTCGCGCTCGACTCGGTGCTCGACAACATCCTCGGCACGGACGTGCTTCTCAAGGATTATCAGATCAACCGCCTGACGGTCTTTATCGACCCCGAGTCCTCGAGCTCCGATGACGCCTACAACGTGCAGCAGTCGCTGATCGCCGTGGGTTCGGGCGGCTTCTTTGGCAAGGGCATCGGTAACGCCACACAGTCGACCGGAGGCTTTCTGCCCGAGGCACATACCGACTTCATCTTTGCCCTTCTCTCCGAGACTTTCGGCTTTGTGGGCGCGATCTTCCTGCTTCTCCTCTATGTTCTGCTCATCTTTTCGACCATTCGCACCTCAATCAGGAGCGAATCGATGTTCCTCAAGCTCGTGGCCGTCGGCATCGTCGGCATGTGGACCTTTCAGATCTTCGAGAACATCGGCATGTGCATCTCGATGATGCCCATCACGGGCATCCCGCTCCCGTTCATCTCGTTCGGTTCATCTTCTATGATGGTGCAGCTGGCCACAGTGGGTATCGTGCAATCAATCTGGCGGCACAAGACAAGCGCCGCTCGTTCGTAAGGAGGACGCCATGGGGCTTCCGTTCGACAAGGTCGCCAAGGTCTTTCGGGCCGGCGCGGCTGCTAAAAAGGAATCCGACACGCCGGTGAAGGTCTGCGTCTACCTCGATAGCACGGCCTCGCCGTTCCTCGTCGACGCCGTGCGCGGCGCATTCGTCCCCCAAACGACATCGGGGATCCTGCGCGTGGAGCGCATCGGAGACGAGAAGATCGTGCCCAAGCAAGATAACGATATCGTGCTCGTGCTCACCTGCGGATCTTCGCGACTCGAGACCGCGGTGCAGGAAATTGTGATCGGCGGAGCCCCCGTCGCGGTCCTTGCCGAGTCGGCCGTCGAAGCGCCCTTCATTCAGGGCGACACGCCCATGCTTGGGCTCATCGCGGCCACCGATAAGGTCTTTTTGCTCGAGACCCTTGCGCGCTGGATTCTCGATCGCACCGAGAAAGGCTCGGCTTTTGCTGCGAACTTCCCGTTCATGCGCATCGCCGCCGCGAACCGTGCCATCACTTCCTGCGCCATCGCTAACATGGCGACCGGCGCCCTCGTGTTCATCCCCGGTGCGGACATGCCCGTCATGCTCGCCGCGCAGATGGGGATGCTCGTGGAGCTCGCGGGTATTTTCGGCAAGCCCATCAAGGCCGAGCGCGGCTATGAAGCTGCGGGGCTCGTGGGCGCGAGCTTCCTTTTGCGCGCCCTCTCGCGTGCAGTCGTGCGCGAGACCCCGCATGTCGCTTTCATCACCAAGGCGCTCATCGCGGGAGCGGGCACCTACGCCATGGGAAAGACCCTCGTCGCCCTCTACGAGAACGACGTCGACTACTCACGCGCGAACGAGTTCGTTTCCGCTGCCGTGAGTAAAGCGCGCCATGCCGCGACCGTCGTGAGCGAGGCCGCTCTAACCGAGCGCCCCGTAGCGGTCGACTTCGAGACCGCGGCTTAGGCGGGTATCGTGAAGGTTGAATATCGCGATAGGTTCTCCGAGCTCGAACCTCTGCTCGATCTTGTCGAGAAGCCGAGCCGCTACATCGATCACGAATGGGGCACGCTCTCTAAGGCCGATGCCGATTACCGCTGCTGCCTGATCTATCCGGACGTATACGAGGTCGGCCTGCCCAACCAGGGGCTCGCCATCCTCTACAACATCCTGAACAAGCGCGACGGAATCTCGTGCGAGCGCGGCTATGTCCCTTGGACCGACATGGCCGACTGCATGCGCGAAGCTGGCGTCCCCCTGCTCTCGCTCGAGGGGGCTGCGCCCGTGGCCTCGTTCGATATCGTAGGCTTCCATATCCCGCACGAGATGGCCTGCTCCAACTACCTCGAGGCGCTCGACCTCGCGGGTATCCCGTTCATGGCTTCCGACCGCGGTGAGGACGACCCTATCATCATTGCCGGCGGCCCCTCGGTCTACAATCCCGAGCCCGTGGCGGAGTTCTTCGACGCCATCCTGATCGGCGAGGGCGAGGAGTCCATCGTCGAGGTCTGCGAGCTGCACCGCAAGCTTCGCGACGAGGGTAAAACACGCGCCGAGATCGTTGCCGCGCTCGCAACCGTGCCCGGCACCTACGTGCCCTCGCTTTACGAGGTCGTGAAGTCTGGCTCGTGCACCCCGCACGGCTACACCGTTCCCAAAGAGGGGAGCGGCGCGCCCTCTGTCGTCTACAAGCGCGTAATCGAGGACTTTGCGGCCACCGACCCGCTCTCGCAGTCTTGCGTGCCCTATGCACAGCTCGTCCACGATCGCCTCTCGGTCGAGATCCTGCGCGGTTGCGCACGCGGTTGCCGTTTTTGCCAAGCGGGCATTACCTATCGCCCTGTGCGTGAACGCTCAGCCGACCAGGTTGTTTCCTCGGTTCTCGAGGGCCTGGAGCGTACAGGTTATGACGAGGTGTCGCTGACCTCGCTATCCACGACCGACCACTCCTGCATTCGCGACATCCTTGGCCGCCTCAACCATAAGCTTGAGGGCACGGGCATCAGCGTGTCTATCCCGTCGCAGCGGCTCGATTCCTTTGGTGTCGACATGGCCGAATCGGTCGCTGGCGAGAAGAAGGGCGGCCTCACGTTCGCGCCCGAGGCCGGCAGCCAGCGCATGCGCGACGTGATCAATAAAAACGTGACCGAGGAGGACCTTGACCGTGCGGCAAAGGCCGCCTTCGAGGCTGGCTGGAACCGCATGAAG
>CAVDZW010000150.1:6151-8512 GCA_963613305.1 bacterium
ACTTCATGATGGGGCTTCCGGGCGAGCGCGATGAGGATATCGTCGCCATCGCGAATCTCGCCGACCACGTGCTCGAACTCGGCCGCTCCGTCGTGCCCAAGGCGCGCCGTGGCTCGATCTCGGTCTCCATCTCGGTCTCGGTCTTCATCCCCAAGGCGGCGACACCCTTCCAATGGTGCGCCCAACTCGATTACGACGAGGTTAAGCGACGTCAGCACCTGCTGGTCAAGAGCGTCAAGAACCGTGCGGTGCGCGTGCACTACCACGATGCCGAAACGTCGCTTCTCGAGGCGGCCCTCAGCCGCGCCGGCCGCGATATGACGCCCGTTATCGACAAGGCGTGGCAGATGGGCGCTCGCTTCGATGCGTGGTCCGAGCACTTTTCGCTCGACATCTGGAAAGAGGCTGCGGCTTCCTGCGGCCTCGACCTCAACGAGATCGTGCATGAGCCCTACGACCTCGAGGCACATCTCCCGTGGGAGCACGTGAGCCCCGGCATCTCGCAGGGCTATCTCAAACGCGAGTACCGCAAGTCCCTGGAGGGCGAGACGACCCCGGACTGCACGCGCACGAGTTGTACGGGCTGCGGCATCTGCCCCAAACTCAAGGCCCAGAACGTTTTGGTGGGTGACCGAGCATGAGTAACGAGCCTTCGTGTCGTCTGCGCGTCCGCTACGTCAAGCGCGGTCGCCTCAAGTACCTCGGGCACCTCGAAGTGCTCCACACAGTCGAGCGCATCGTGCGCCGCGCAGGGCTGCCCTACGCCGTGACCCAGGGCTTCTCGCCTCATATGAAGCTCGGATTCTCATCGGCGCTACCGGTGGGGACCTCGTCTGCCTGCGAATGGTACGACCTCTTTATGAACGAGCGCGTCGATACAGCCGAGTGCCTCAAGCGCTTGGGGGCGGCCTCGCCCCACGACCTCGAGCCGGTCGAGTGCGGCTACATCGATGTCTATGCCCCGGCGCTCACCGCGTGCCTCTCCGATATCGGCTACTGCGTGCGTTTCATGTCGAAAACAGGGGTCGAGCTTTCCGTGCCGTCTCTGCTCGATGCTGCCGAAACCGTGCGTGAGCTCCATGTGCTCGAGTATGCCCGCGGTAAAAAGAGCAAGAAGCTCGACCTCGACCATACGCTCCTCAAGGTTGAGATTAAGGCTAAGGAGGACGGGGCCTTTGAGATGGTACTCTCGACGCATGCCGACAACGAGGGTTCCATGAGGCCCGAGCTCCTGGTGGCCGCCATGGACCGCGTGCTTGCTGGGCGGGCCGAGACGCTCGCAACGGATCCTGTGGCTACGGGCGTGCAGCACCTCGCATGCTTCGAAAAGTTCGAGGTCGAGCGCATCTGGCAGCGTGAGGAATCCGATAGTGCCGAAAAGTCTTCGGACGATTCCGCCAAAGCCCATGCTCAATAGCGGAGCATTTGTGAATGAGCAGGGGATTCGCACGTTTTTACGTTTGACGGAGCATATGCCTGCTGCTATCCTAATCGGCTGTTGCACTAACTGATGCATGAAGGGTAAGTAAATGTACGCAATCGTTAACACCGGCGGCAAGCAGTACAAGGTCGCCACCGACGACGTCATCACCGTCGAGAAGATCGAGGGCAACGTCGGCGACAAGGTCGAGCTCCCCGTCATCTTCCTCAACGACGGCAAGAAGATCGTCACCGATCCCGAGAAGCTGGCTAAGGCCAAGGTCACCGCTCAGATCCTTGATCAGTTCAAGGGCGAGAAGCAGCTCGTCTTCAAGTTCAAGAAGCGCAAGCGCTATCGTCGTCTCAAGGGTCACCGTCAGCAGCTGACCAAGCTCCAGATCGTCAAGGTCCAGGCGACCACTCGCGCCCGTAAGCCCAAGGCTGAGGCCGAGGCTCCGGTTGCCGAGTAGTCAACTCGAAACGAAAGAGTAGGTAAACCACATGGCACACAAAAAAGGACTCGGCTCCTCCCGTAATGGTCGTGACTCTCGCGGCCAGCGTCTCGGCACCAAGCGCTTTGGCGGCGAGACCGTGACCACGGGCACCATTCTCGTCCGTCAGCGCGGCACGCACATCCACCCGGGCGTGAACGTCGGTCGCGGCAAGGACGATACGCTGTTCGCGCTCGTCGACGGCACCGTGGAGTTCACCAAGGGTGCTAAGCACAAGGTCAACGTACGCCCGCTCGTGAACGCGTAGCATACCCTTCATACTGAGCATATGCCGAGACTCTGGGCGACATCGTCCGGGGTCTCTTTTTTTGGTTGAGGAGAAACCATGTCCCAGTTCACAGACATGAGCCGCATCAACGTGTGCGGCGGCGACGGCGGCGCCGGCTGCATGTCGTTCAGGCGCGAGGCCTTTGTCCCCAAGGGCGGCCCC
>CAVDZW010000151.1:0-7711 GCA_963613305.1 bacterium
CTTCGACCGCTCGACCCTGAAGGCGCTCAAGCGCCTGCTCGGCGGCTCGCAGCGCATGGGCACGATCGCGCCGTCCTACGGGGCGCTCTCATGATGGGCGAGACCATCGCCGTCCTGAGGCGCGCGGCGACCGGCGAGGACGGCATGGGCGAGACCGTGTACGAGTGGGTCAGCGAGACGGTCGAGGACTGCCTCGTGAAGCCCTCCACCGGCACCGACTCATCGCAGGACGGACGCCCCGACGCCGCCACCGCCACCGCCACCGTGGCCCTGCCGAAGGGTTACACCGAGGGCAAGCCGCTCGGCTACTTCGAGCACGCCCGCGTGGCCCTCGTGTCGCGCGGCATGGACGCGACCGACCCCGGCAACGCGCTCTCCGTCCAGGGGTGCCCCCTGCGCACCGCGCCGTGCCCCACCGCGTGGGACATGCTGCTCACCTGCGGGAGGACCGATGGCTAGCCGGTTCGGGAGCTTCAAGGTCGACCGCGCCGGGGTGGCCGCGACCTTCCGCTCGTCCGCGATGCAGGGCGCGCTGAAGGGCGCGGCCTCCAAGGTCGCGGCATCCGCCAACGCCTCGGCGGCGGCCAACAAGGCCGTGCTGCCGACCAAGTGGCAGAAGATCGTCGACCGCTACGACCGGGGGAGCGTGCCGTACACGCCCGGGACCAAGGTGCTGAGAAACACCGCCGTCGGCACGGTGCGCACGAGCAGCCTGCTCGGCGTCGTCGACGAGAACCGGCACCACACCTTGGAGGGGAGCCTATGAGACGCATGAACGTCCAGGGCGAGCTCCGCCGCATCCTCGCCCGCGCCTTGGCCCCGGTCGAGGTGCGCGTGAACGTGCCCGCCGAGCGGCCCGCCGAGCTCGTGACCGTCCGCAGACGCGACGGCGCGGCGCAGAAGCGCGTCTACGAGGACTCCTCGATCGAGGTCATGTGCTGGGCCGAGACCGAGCAGAGGGCCTTCGAGCTCATGGAGTCCGTCCGCGACGCCATGGCGGGCCTCGAGTTCGCCGACGGCTTCGCGGACGTGACCGAGAAGACCGTGAGGAGCGACTACGACCTCGTGGGCCGCTCGCCGCGCTGGTACGCGCTCTTCTCCATCAAGACATACAGACCAAACGAAAGTTAGGAGCCATAAATGGCCGATACCGACAACACCGCGGTCAAGCTCAACGACGTGGACGAGATGCTCTCAACCACGGGCAAGCCCCGCACGGGCGGCTGCCTCTACGTCAACTTCGACCCCGACAGCTGCACCCTGCCGACCGACGCCACGACCTCCGTCGCCACGCTGGACGGCTGGGTGTCGCTCGGCGACCTGACCTCCGACGGCACGACCTACACCAAGAGCGCCACGGCGAACAAGCTCAAGGGCCATCAGGGCACCGTGGTCATCTCCGAGGTCTCCGACATCGAGGAGACGTTCAACGCCACCCTCATCGAGCCGAACCGCCCCGCTGCCGCCAAGGCCTACTACGGCGACGGCGTGACCGAGGGCGCAGACGGCTCCGTCTCGACCATCGAGGACAGGATGACCGCCGGGACCAAGGTCGCCGTCTGCGAGGACTCGCTCGAGTCCAACGGCTACCTGCGCCGCACCGTCATCCCCAAGATGGCCATCGACACCTTCGCCGACGTGTCCCACAAGCAGGGCGAGTTCATCTCCTACGGCATCACGGGCACCATCATCAAGCCCTCCAGCAAGGCCGCCAAGTACATCTACCGCGCCAAGCCCGCGAGCGCCTAGACCCCACCCGACACAGCAAATCCCCGAGAAAGGCCGTAAATGAAGAAAGAGACGATGGAGGGCATGACCGCCGAGGAACTCGAGGGCTACGCGAACTCGATGGGCTTCACGCTCAAGGCGTGCGGCGACAAGTCCGACAAGATCGCGCTCATCCAGCGCAAGCGCTCGCGCGCCGTGACCGTCGAGGCGCTGGGACTCGAGCTTTCCGTCGAGGTCAAGCGCTTCCGCAGCTCCAAGTTCAACGACGTCATCAACGGCCCCGACCGCTCGAGCGCCGAGCTGATGGGGGCGTTCCGCGACCTTCTCGGGGAGGCCCAGTACTCCGCGCTCCTGCAGACGTGCGCCGAGGAGGACGGCGAGGTGGACGAGGACGCCCTCGCCTACGTTTTCACCAAGATCCTCAGGTCTGACGAACTAAAAAACTACTAAGGCTCACCGAACTCGAGGACGGGCACCTGAGCGAGCTGCGCTGCGACTTCCGGCGCTACTACGGGTGCTCGTTCGACGAGGTGGAGGTGGGCGAGTGCCTGGACCTCGTGGACGGCCTGCCGAACGGCTCCGCCTACGTCTCGGCCATGTGGCCGGAGCGCTCGTGGAGCGAGGGGCGCGAGCTGGCCACGGCCATCGAGCAGCGCTTCATGGACTGCTTCGAGGCCAGCTTCGGCATCGAGGCCGAGAAGCGCACGCACATCCCGCGCCCGTGGGACGCCCTTCTCGAGAAGGCCCGCGAGGAGCTTGCGAAGGCCGAGGCCGAGCGGGCCGAGCGGGCGCGCGAGTACATCGAGAACCAGAAATGGGAGGCGGTATAGCCAATGTCAAACAACATCGGCAGCGCGTCGCTGCTAATCGTGCCGACATTCGACGGGCTCTCCTCCAAGGTCGACGCCGCGCTGGGGAGCGCCTCGGGGACGGCCAGCAAGAGCGGCAGCAAGCTCGGCGAGAGCACGGCGGGCGGCTTCGGCAAGGGCCTCACGGCCTCCGGTGCCGTCATCGGCGCGTTTTCCGCCATCACGAGCTCCGCCATGAGCAGCATCAGCGCGCACGTCGGCGACGCCGTGGCGCGCTTCGACACGCTCAACAACTACCCCAAGGTCATGCAGTCGCTCGGCTACTCCTCCGAGAGCGCGGAATCGTCCATCTCCAAGATGAGCGACCGCCTCTCCACCCTGCCGACGAGGCTCGACGACATGGCCTCCACCGTACAGGGCATCGCCGCTATCACCGGCGACCTCGACCAGGCGACGGACGCGGGCCTCGCGCTCAACGACATGCTGCTGGCGTCGGGCAGCTCCACGCAGCTCACGAACGCCGCCATGGAGCAGTTCCGCCAGATCCTGTCCAAGGGCAAGCCCGACATGCAGGACTGGAAGAGCCTCACCTCGGCCATGCCCGGCCAGATGAACCAGCTCGCGCAGGCGATGCTCGGCCCGACCGCCAACGCCAACGACCTCTACACGGCGCTCGGCGGCGGCGGGGCCGAGGCCACTGTCAGCATGGGCGACCTGCTGAACAAGATGATCGAGCTGGACCAGACGGGCGGGGACTCCATCACCTCGTTCAAGGAGCAGGCGGAGACCGCAGCGGGCGGCCTGCAGACCTCCATCGACAACATGTCCAACGCCGTGACGAAGGGCCTCACGGGCATCCTCGACACCATCGGCAAGGAGAACATCGCGGGCGTCTTCACCGACATGAAGGGCGCCATCAACGACGCGTTCTCCGCCATCAACGGGGCCGTCAGCGGCGCCATGCCCTACGTGAGGCAGTTCTACGACCTGTTCAAGTCGAACTCGACCACCATCCTCACGGCGGTGGGCACGTTCTCCGGCCTCACCGTCGGTGCCGACGCCCTGCGCTCGTCCTTCGGGCGCCTGGTCAACACCAACGACCAGACGCGCAAGGGCTTCGAGACCGTCAAGACGGGCGCATCTGACCTCGTGACGGCCTTCTCCCTCATGGGGGACAAGTCGAGCGGGACGAAGGAGAAGCTCACCCTCCTCGGGGACTCCGCAAAGACCGTGGGCAGCGGCATGAAGGGGGTCCTCTCCGGACTCGTGGCGTCCATCGACCCGGTGTCGCTGGCCCTGACCGGCCTGACGGCGGCCATCTCCCTCGGCGTCGCCGCGTACACGGACTGGAAGACCAAGGCCGACAACATGACGGCGGCCACCGACGGGCTCAACGAGGCCGTCCAGCGCTCGACGTCGCTCGACGGCTACCGGGGGACCATCGAGGGCGTGGGCACCGCGAGCGGCAACGCCGCGCAGTCCATCGACGACCTCGCCGCGTCCATGGCGAAATCGGTGGACACCATCGACGCCAACAACCAGAAGGCCGAGACCACCGTCGCGACCCTCAACACCGCGCAGCGGTACATCGGCGACTATGCCGGCAAGACCGACCTCACGACCGAGGCGCAGGGCAAGCTGCAGTGGGCCATCGACCAGGTGAACGACTCGCTCGGCACCTCCATCACCGCGACGGACGTGGCCAACAACAGCTACGACCAGAACGGCGAGCACGTCGACAACCTCAAGCAGAAGATCAGCGAGCTCATCGAGGAGAAGAAGCGCGAGGCCAAGGCCGAGGCCATCACCGAGAACCTCACCGAGCTGTACAGCAAGCGCACCGAGGCGGCCAAGACCCTCGCCAGCACCGAGAAGCAGTACTCCACGGTCCTGCAGGACAAGGCCAAGTGGATGAAGGACTACATGAAGACCTGCGGCACCGACGCCGTGCAGGCCGAGCAGGCGTACAAGGTGGCCGTGGACTACGCCAACCAGGAGGTCGGCAAGGCCCAGGAGCTCTACGACTCGGCGGCGGACAGCTGCAAGGACATGGAGAACGAGCTGGGCAACGCCGAGACCGCCACGAGCGCCCTCGGCGACGCGATGCAGGCCGTGGGCGAGCACAGCACGAGCGCCATGGAGCTGATGGAGGCGGCCTTCGACAACAACGGCCAGTCCATCTCGAGCTTCAGCGAGCAGATAGACGCGCTGGGCGTCAACACCGACCAGTTCGCCGCGCTCTCCGACAGCGCCCTCACCGACATCGCCAACTCCTACGACGGCTCCATGGCGTCAATCGCGGAGGCGCTCACCCGCTACGAGGTGGGCATGGGCAACTCCGCGGCCAAGACCGAGGAGCTTAAGACCGCCATCGCCGACACCCTCGCCAACAGCGAGGGCATGGGGGACGTGTTCGCGAACCTCGGGTGGAACGCCGACGATTTCGCCACTGCGTGCGCGAACGCCGGACTCTCCGCCGAGGATTTCAACGGCATGACCTCCGAGTCGTTCGCGCAGCTCGCCGAGAACTGCGGCGGGAACATGCAGGACATGATCGCGCAGATCGCCTCCTACAACTCGACCCCGCTGGTGGACAAGGACGGCAACGTCAACATCAACGACAACACGCTCGTCGACGCGCAGGGGCACGTGCTCACGTACAACGGCACGGGTCTTTACGACAAGACGGCGGGCGCATACGTTGACTCCGCGAGCGTCGTGGACTCCACCGGCAACGTGTGGACGTGGGACGGCACCGCCCTCGTGTCCAAGGGCGCCGACGCCACCATCACGGGCAACGCCGTGACCGGGGACGCGACGGGCAAGGCCAAGAACACCCAGAAGGCCATCGACAACCTCAAGAGCAAGACCAAGACCGCACAGGTCAACGGCAACGCCTCCGACGGCTCGGCGGCGCGAAACATCTGGAACACGGTGAGCGCGATCGGAAGCCTCGTCGGCAAGACCATCACCAACACCATCAGGAACATCACGAAGAACAACGCCAGGGGCGGCATCAGGCCGCATGCGGCGGGCGGCGTCCGCAAGCACGCGAACGGCGCGATCGTGAACAACTACGGGGCGGGCGTGCCGCTCGACATCGTGGGCGAGGACGGCGCGGAGGCCATCGTGCCCCTCACGAACAAGCGCTACGTCACGCCCTTCGCGCGCACCGTCGCTGAGCAGATGGGCGAGGTGGGCGGCAGCGGGACGGCCGAGGCGCTCGAGCGCGTCATCGCGCTGCTCTCCGCCATCCTCGACAAGGACGGGGACGTGTACCTCGACTCGGACAAGGTCTCGGCGGCGCTCGCCGCCCGCGGGCGCTACGCCATGGCCGGAAGGGGACTCGCGTGATATTCAGCTTCGGCGACTACGACCTCTCCAAGCACCTCGCGTGCCTCGGCGTCTCGCGCCAGATCATGCCGTCCCGCACGCTCGAGAGGACCACGGTCCCCGGCATGGACGGGTGCCACGTGGCCGAGGAGGGCCTGAAGCCGCTCGAGATAGACGTGGAGGTTGCCCTTTGGGCCACGGGCGAGGCCGACGTCGCCGACGCGCGGCGCGAGCTCGCGCAGGCCCTCTCCGGCGAGGCGAGGGCGCTCGTGCTGCCCGAGGAGCCGGGAAGGCGCTACCTCGCCGTGTTCGAGGGCGGGGCCTCCCTCAACCGGGCCTTCAACAGCCCGAGCCTCACCCTCACCTTCCTGTGCGCCGACCCCGTGGCGTACGCCAACGCGCGCAAGGCCACGGTGGGGACGGCCGGGGCGTACATCGACGCGGGCGGCACCTACCGCGCCCGCCCGACCGTCACGTGCAAGCCGTCGAGCGGCTCCTACTGGCAGCTCACCAACGCCACCACGGGCGAGTTCGTGCGGGTGGAGGCGTCCTTCACCGGCTCGCAGACCGTGGTGCTCGACATGGCGCGCGAGCGCTGCACGGTGAACGGCTCAGACCACGCCGTGACCCTCGCGAGCGACTTCTTCGCGCTCGAGGGCGCACAGCGGCTCAAGGTCAGCTCCGGCACCGCGACCGTGGAGTGGGAAGAGAGGTGGCTCTAGTGCGCGTGGACGTGTACACGTGGCAGGACGCCTACGTCGCCACCATCGGCCCCGAGGAGCTGCTCGCCTTCAAGCACACCGACGAGCTGAACGGGGAGGACTCCGTGTCCGTCACCACGACCTTCCAGCTCAAGCAGGGCTACCGCCTCGTGTGGGCCGACCGTCTCGGCAAGGCGCATGAGCACATCTGCCAGGACCCCAAGGGTCTGCACTCGGGCGGCGAGACGCTCTACACCGACACGGCGCTCGGGTCGGTGTGCGAGCTGTACGGCGATTACATCGAGGACAAGCGACCCTACTCGTACAGCTACCCGCAGGCGCTGCAGACGGCGCTCGCGCCCACGCGCTGGAGCGCGGGAACGGTGGACCAGACGGGCACGGTGTCGTCCGGCCTGACGTTCTACCACACCAGCGCGCGCGAGGCGCTGCAGGGCATCCTCGAGTGCGGCGGCGAGCTGGAGACCTCGGTCGAGGTCTCGGGCGGCCGCGTCACGGCCCGCAAGGTGGGCATCCGCGCGCATCGCGGGGAGTCCTCGACGCACCGGCGCTTCACGTACACCAAGGACCTCGTGAGCGTCTCGCGCACCGAGCACCGCGGCGCCATCACCGCCTGCTACGGCTACGGCAAGGGCGTGGAGACCGACTCGGGCGGCTACGGGCGCAAGCTCACGTTCGGCGACATCAACGGCGGCCTCAACTACGTCTACGACACGGCCGCCCTCAAGGCCCACGGGCGCCCGGACGGCAAAGGCGGCTACGCCCACGTGTTCGGCGAGTACGAGAACAGCCAGTGCGAGGACGCCTCGCAGCTGCTCAAGGAGACGCGCGCCTACCTCGACGAGCACACGGAGCCCGGCGTGACCTACGAGGCCGACGTCGTGGACCTCGTGCGGTTCGGGCGCGACTGGGAGGGCGTTGGCGTCGGCGACGACGTGCAGATCGTGGACACCGCGTACTCGCCGGAGCTTCGCTGCTCCGGGCGCGTGACCAAGCTCGTGACCGACGAGCTGGGCGGCTCCATGACCGTGACGCTCGGCAACGTGACCGAGACCATGGCCGACCTTTGGGCCGCGCAGCAGCAGGCCGTGAGCAGCCTGTCGCGCCGCTCCTCGAGCTGGG
>CAVDZW010000152.1:0-7424 GCA_963613305.1 bacterium
GGGTCCCCTGCCGTGTGCTTTACCGTCGGCATGCGCAATATCTCGTCGGGAGCCGTGATCGCGGCACAGTATTTTCCGGGCGAGGTCGTGTTCCCGGTGATGTGCGGCACGCTCTTTCAGCAGATCCTCGCCTCCATCATCGGCCACGCCTTTGAGCGCCTGACCGAGAACGAGCGCGCGGGGCAGCGAGAGCGTGTGCAGGCGGGGCGCGCAGCCGCCGCAGACAAGCAGGGGCGCTAACGGGCGACCGGGCAGGGACGGTCGTCCAGATCGAGGCGATAAATTCCTCGTAGCCGCTCGATTCGGCTCCGGCCCCCCAACTACACAACAGGGACGTCAACGCAAAAAGGGACGCGACCCAGCATCGGAGTCGCGTCCCTTCGCTAAACTGAGGCGTATTCGGGCTCGGCAAACAGGCGAATACTTGCCTAGCCGCCCAGGTACGCCTTGCGCACATCGTCGTTGGTGAGCAGCTCGCGACCGGTGCCCGTCATGGTCACCGAGCCGGTCTCGAGCACGTAGCCGCGCGTGGCGATCGAGAGCGCCATCTGCGCGTTCTGCTCAACCAGGAGCACCGTGGTGCCGGCCTTGTGGAGCTCCTCGATGATCTGGAAGATCTGCTCGATGAGAATCGGCGCCAGGCCCATGGAGGGCTCGTCGAGCATGAGCAGCTTGGGGTTGCTCATGAGAGCGCGGCCCATGGCGAGCATCTGCTGCTCGCCGCCCGAGAGGGTGCCGGCCACCTGGCGGCGGCGCTCCTTAAGACGCGGGAACTGGTCGTACACACGCTCAAGGCCCGGAGCGATCGAGGAAGCGGGCTGGGTATAGGCGCCCATCTCGAGATTCTCCTCGACAGACATCTCGAGGAACACGCGACGGCCCTCGGGGACCTGCGCCAGACCGCGACCGACGAGTTTATCGGCCGGAGCATGCGTGATGTCGTCGCCCTCGAACTTAATCGAGCCCGTCTTGGTGCGCAGAAGGCCCGAGACGGTCTTGAGCGTCGTGGACTTGCCGGCGCCGTTCGCGCCGATCAGGGCCACGATCTCGCCCTCGTTGACGTCGAAGGAGATGTTCTTGATGGCGTGGATCGCGCCATACCACACGTTGATGTTGTAGACGGAGAGCATCGGCTCCTTTGCATCTGCCATTGGTCCTTAAGCCTCCTTCTGCTTACCGAGATAGGCCTCGATAACGGCCTCGTTGTTCTGAATCTCCTCGGCGGTGCCCTTGGCGATGACCTTGCCGAAGTTAAGCACGCAGATGCCCTCGCAGATCTTCATCACGAGCGACATGTCGTGCTCGATGAGCAGCACCGCGATGCCAAAGGTGTCGCGGATCTTGACGATGTTCTCCATGAGCTCGGCGGTCTCGGACGGGTTCATGCCGGCCGCCGGCTCGTCGAGCAGAAGCAGCTTGGGGTTCGTGGCGAGCGCGCGCAGGATCTCGAGGCGGCGCTGGGCACCGTACGGAAGCGATCCGGCCTGCTCGTTGGCGAGATGCTCCATGTCGAAGATCTTAAGCAG
The DNA here is from genome assembly GCA_963613305.1 of bacterium. Taxonomy (GTDB): domain Bacteria; phylum Actinomycetota; class Coriobacteriia; order Coriobacteriales; family Coriobacteriaceae; genus Collinsella. The sequence goes on from CAVDZW010000152.1 coordinate 1,527, forward strand.
CTCGATCGCGCGGTCGTGGGCGGCGCGCTCGTGCTTCCAGTAGCTCGGAAGGCGCAGAACGCCCTCGATGCCGGTGTACTTCTCTTGATTGTGGAGACCGACCTTGACGTTCTCCTCCACCGTGAGGGTGTCGAAGAGGCGGATGTTCTGGAAGGTACGGGCGATGCCCATACGGTTGACTTGGCTCACCGACTTGCCGCTCGTGTCCTCGCCGTCGAGCAGGATCGTGCCGTGCGTGGGCTGGTACACCTTGGTAAGCAGGTTGAAGACCGTGGTCTTACCGGCACCGTTGGGGCCGATGAGACCGGCGATCTCGGTCTTGCCGATGGTCATGGAAAAGTCGTCGACCGCCTTGAGGCCGCCGAACTCGATGCCCAGGTGGATGCACTCGAGCGCCGGGCGGTCGGCGAGGTCGCGGTCGGGAACGATGGCGCCCGAGGGATACGGGACCATGTTGCCCTTCTCGAACTTGAATTCGTTACTCGGCATCGGCGGCCACCTCCTCGTTCTTCTTGGGCTTAAAGCGGTTGACGAACGCCTTGATCTGCGGGCTGTTGGTAAAGAGCATCACGAGGATCAGGACGATGGCGTAGATGAGCATGCGGTAGTCGGAGAACTGGCGCAGCGCCTCGGGCAGGATGGTGAGGAGCGCTGCCGCGATGACTGAGCCGCGCATGTTGCCGAGGCCGCCGAGGACGACGAACACCAGGATGAGGATCGAGGTGTTGAAGTCGAACTTGGTGGCGGAGAGCTGCGAGAAGTTGCCGCCGAAGAGCGCGCCCGCGGCGCCGGCGAGGGCCGCCGACACGACGAAGGCGACCATGCGGTACTTGGTGACGGAGAGACCGACCGACTCGGCAGCGATCTGGTTGTCGCGCACGGCCATGATGGCGCGACCGGTACGGCTGCGCACGAGGTTGAGCACAATCACGAGCGCGATAAGCACGAGGATGCCGCCCGCGAGGAACGTCGAGTAGGTCGAGACGCCCGAGGCGCCCTGAGCGCCCTTGATGATGGCGGTGCCGGCATCGGAGAGATGCAGGTCGTCGACCGTGGAGTTACCCGTCACGTTGAAGATGACATGCAGGCCGTGCTCGTCGACACCAACGATCAGGCAGGTCACGACCTCCTTGATGATCTCGCCGAAAGCGAGGGTCACGATGGCGAGGTAGTCGCCGCGCAGGCGCAGGACCGGGATGCCGATGAGCGCGCCCAGGATGGCCGCGACGATGGCGCCCACGACGATGGAGATCGCCAGGCGCACGGGATCGGAGGCGATGGCGCCCTCGAGGCTCACGGCGGTGACGATGCCCACATAGGCGCCGACGCTCATGAAGCCCGCGTGGCCGAGCGAGAGGTCACCGGCGATGCCGACGACGAGGTTGAGCGAGATGGCCATGACGATATAGGCCGTGATGGGCACGAGCTGGCCCTGGATCATGCGCGGGATCATGTGGTTGGCCTGCATGACCGAAACGATGACGAAGGCGAGGATGCAAAGGCCGTAGGTCACGAAGTCGTGACGCGTCTGTTTGTCTTTGAGGAAGTTCATGCTGCTCACCTACACCTTCTCGGGCACGTACTTGCCGAGCAGGCCCGCGGGCTTGACGAGCAGGACCACGATCAGCACGGCGAACACGATGGAGTTGGCGAGCGAGGTCGAGATGTAGGCCTGGGCCATAGCCTCGATGATGCCGATGAGGATGCCGCCGATAAAGGCGCCGGGAATCGAGCCGATGCCGCCGAAGACCGCCGCGGTGAACGCCTTGATGCCGGGCATAGAGCCCGTGGTGGGCTGGAGCACCGGCGAGTAGGAGCAGAGCAGCACGCCCGCGATGGCGGCCAGCGCCGAGCCGATGGCGAAGGTCATCGAGATGGTGCGGTTGACGTTGATGCCCATGAGCTGGGCTGCGGCCTTGTCCTCGGAGACGGCGCGCATGGCCTTGCCCATCTTGGTCTTACCCGTGAAGTACATGAGCCCAGCCATGATGATGAGGCACGAGACGATGGTCACGAGCGAGACAGCGCTCACGTTGTACGCGGCCAGGAACTCGGGCACCTTGAACGTGATGATCGAGGTGAAGTTCTTGGGCGTGGCACCCCAGAGAAGCTGGGCGGCGTTCTGCAAGAAGTACGAGACGCCGATGGCCGTGATGAGGACGGCGAGCGGACCCGCCTGACGGAGCGGCTTGTAGGCCAGACCCTCAATGAGCACGCCGATCACGGTGCAGACGGCGCACGAGAGCACCACCGATGCCCATGCCGGAAGCCCCATATACGATGTGGCGCAGAACGACACGTAGGCGCCGACCATGATGACGTCGCCGTGGGCGAAGTTCAGCATCTTGGCGATACCGTAGACCATGGTGTAGCCGAGCGCGATGATCGCGTAGACGCTGCCCATGGAGAGGCCGTTGACGAGGTACTGAATGAAGACCGTCATATCCACATCCCCCTTTCGTTTTGGTTACACGACTGTTTCAGAAATCAGGGCGAAACAACGCCCCTCTATATGAAGCAAGCAGGGAAAGGCGAACCTGACCCTGCTTGGATTCAAACCGTCCCTATGTGAGGCGGTCGTTTATGCGAGTACGTACTTGCCGTCCTGGATCATGTAGGCCGTCGGGTCCTTTTGGACCTGACCCTTCTTGTTCCAGGTGAGCGTGCCCGTCAGGCCCTCGATCTCGATCTTGCGCATGGCAGCCGGAAGCTGGTCGGCCACGTCGGCGGGATCGGCGTCGGCACCGAGACCGGCCTCCTTGAGCGCCTCGACCACGGCGTGGACGCCGTCGTAGGCGTCGGCGGCGAACTGGTCGGGGGTCTCGCCGTAGGCATCCTCGTAGGCCTTGACGAAGTCAGCGTTCTTCTCGTCGTCGGCCGAGAACGGGGTCATGAGCAGCAGGCCCTCGGCGAGCGAGGTGTCAAAGCCCTCGACGCCCAGGATGCCGTCCATACCGTCGCAGCCCATCATCTTGACGTCGTAGCCCATGTCGGAGGTCTCCTTGAGAACGACCGAGGCGGGCGTGTAGTAGATCGGCGCGAAGATCATGGTCGCACCGGCGTCCTTGGCGGCAGTGAGCTGCGTCTTGAACGACGTGGACGAATCATCCTTGAAGGTCTTCTCGCAGACGACCTCGAGCTTGGACTTCTTGGCCTGGGCCTTGAAGGCGTCGGCGATGCCCGAGCTGTAGGCGTCACCGGAGTTGTAGAGCACCATGACCTTCTCGTCGGCGTACTTGTTGGCGAGGAACTTGGCGGCATTCACGCCCTGGTTGGGGTCGGTGAAGCACACCTGGAAGACGTTGTCCTTGCCCTTGGTGACGTCCTCGGAGGAGGCGGACGGGGTGATCATGAAGACCTTGGGGTCGCTCGCGGCGACCTCGGCCACGGCCACCGAGGCACCGGTGGTGGTGGGGCCGACGAGGGCCTGCATGCCCCAGTCAGCAAGGTCGTTGAAGGCGTTGACGGACTTCTCGCCGTCGGCCACGTCGTCGCCGGCCTTGCTCACGAGTTTGAGCGACTTGGTGGAGAAATCCTTGCAGCCGAGCTCGACGCCCTGGGTCACGGACTTGCCGTAAGAGGCGGCGGCACCGGTCAGCGGGCCGATCGTACCGATCTTGAACGTGGACCCGTCGGAAGACGAGGAACCGGAGGCGGAATCGTTGGAGGAGCAGCCGGCTAGAATGGCGCTCGCCCCCAGACCTGCAGCACCCGCGATAACGGTCCTGCGATTCATAACAGGATTGAATGACGTACCGGTGAGGCTCGACATACGGCTCTCCTCTCGAATCTCGTCGCGATCAGTTGCGCGACACTTGTGCATATACGCCGGATTTGGCGTGCGCTCTAGATTAGCGCTTTAGCATGCGAAAGTGCCGCATCTGAATAAAATTTCGGCGAACGAAGGCTGTTTATTCATCCTCCAAGCCCTCTACCTCGGATTTATCCAATTCTTGAACAACGCGGATGTGTTGAAGATGTGTTTTTACCACATCCGCGCTGCTCAGATGAATAAGACACGCGCCCGTAAGATTTATGCGCTATGCGGAGATGTACTTGCCGTCCTGGATGATGTAGGCAGTAGCCGGCTTCTCGACCTGGCCCTTCTTGTTCCAGCTGAGTGTGCCGGTGAGGCCCTCGATCTCAATCTTGCGCATGGCGTCGGCGAGGTCGCCGGCGGCATCGGCCGCGTCGGCGTCGACGGCGACCTTGGACTTCTTGAGCGCCTCGGCGATGGCGTGTACGCAGTCGTAGGCGTCGGCCGCGAACTGGTTGGGGGTCTCGCCGTAAGCCTCCTTGTAGGCGGCGACGAAGTCGGCGTTCTTCTCGTCATCGGCAGAGAACGGGGTCATGAGCAGTACGCCCTCGGCGAGCGAGGTGTCGAAGCCCTCGACCGAGAGGATGCCGTCCATGCCGTCGGTGCCCATGAGGGTCATCTCGTAGCCCATGTCGGAAGCGTTCTTGAGGAGCACCGACGCGGGGGTGTAGTAGATCGGGGCGAAGATGAGGGTGGCGCCGGCCTCCTTGACCTTGGTGAGCTGGTTGGTGAAGCTCGTGGAGGAGTCGTCCTTGAAGGTCTGGGTGGCCACGACGTCGATCTTGGACTTCTTGGCCTGGGCGGCAAAGGCGTCGGCCACGCCCGAGGAGTAGGTGTCGCCGGAGTTGTAGAAGAGTGCGACCTTCTCGTCGGGATACTTCTCGGCCAGGAACTTGGCGGCCGAGGTGCCCATGGTCGGGTCGGTGAAGCAGACCTGGAAGACGGTGGACTTGTCTTTGGTGACGTCGAGCGAGGAGGCCGACGGGGTCACCATGAACATGTCGTCGTTGATCTCGCCCGAGACGGCCACGGCAGCGCCAGTGGTGACGGGACCGACGAGGGCCTGCATGCCCCAGTCGCAGAGGGTGTTGAAGGCGTTGACGGCCTTCTCGCCGTCGGCCACGTCGTCCTCGCTCTTGAGCGAGAGCTTGTAATCCTTGGTGGAGAAGTCCTTGACGCCGAGCTTGGCGCCGTTCTCGACGGAGACGCCGTAGGTGGCGGCGGCGCCGGTCAGCGGGCCGATGACGCCGATCTTGACGGTGTTGGAGCCGGAATCGTCGGAGCCTGCGCCCGAGCCGTCGGACGAGCAGCCGGCGAGGGCGGCCGTACCGGCGAGGGCGGCGGCACCGGCGAGGAAGTTCTTACGGGAGATGGTGGGGTTGAGGGTCGGCATGCGGCGCTCCTCTCGTATGCGGCCGTCTCTGCGGCCTCACGGATGGTACGTATGGCACCGTAAGGTTCGTGCGTTGCGGGTTTGTTACAGGGTGTCCGATGTAACATGCGTGTTTCGAATGTTGCGAGCAGGTTACAGGGCGCGCGATTTGCATGTGGCGCGCGCGTGGACGGGCGCGGCGCGCGGCTTCACGCTAGAATGCACTCACCGGATGGGCCCTCCCGGGTCCACTTATATATGAGAAAAGGAGAGCAGCATGTCGGAGAACCTCCGCACCGTCAACGTGGGCCTCATCGGGCTCGGCACCGTGGGCGGCGGCGTCGCCCGCACCATCCTCGCCCACCACGACCGCTATCTCGCCGCATACGGCATCGACCTCAAGATCGCGCGCGCCTGCGGGCTCGTATGGGAGCAGGCCGAGGCCGCGGGCATCACCCGCGAGCAGTTCACGAACGACTGGAAAGAGGTCGTTTCCGACCCGGCCGTCGACATCGTGGTCGAGCTCATCGGCGGCGAGCACCCTGCCACCGAGATCTACGAGGGCGCCTTCGCGGCCGGCAAGCACGTGGTCACCGCCAACAAGGCCCTGCTTGGCCGCCACGTGGAGACCTTCGCGGCCAAGGCGCGCGAGATGGGCGTGCAGCTCAAGTGCGAGGCGAGCTGCGGCGGCGGCATCCCCATCGTGAGC
>CAVDZW010000153.1:0-5508 GCA_963613305.1 bacterium
GAATGAGCGTCAGCAGGTAGTACTGCATGAGACTCGTGTTTTTATCGGCAACGACCGATTTAAGTGACGCGCCCGAATCGAGCACGCGGTCGGTGAAGCCCGAATCGTTCGGAACACCCGTCGTCTTATAGGCGATGTTGTCCGCCTCGCCCTTTTTCGTGTAGTAGATCGTGTAATCGTCGGTGTCATACTGCACGCTCTCGACATCTTTTTTCTTGAGCGCACGGACGAACGTCGAATAGTCCGTCTCGGTGATCTGCTGCGTTTGACCTATGTTCGGAAACAGGACGGTCGACAACACGAGATAGACCACGAAGGCGATGAGCACGTAGACGATCATATTCCGTCTGCGCTTGTTGTCATCCATCTCCATCGGCAAAACTCCACTCTCGGGGTTGATAATGTTCATTAAGATACCCGCGCAGATGAGCGGTAATCAGATAGATAAGACGAAAGGACACGCCATGGCACTTGAGGTCGGAAAGGTCCAGATCTATACCGGCGACGGCAAGGGGAAGACCACGGCGGCGCTCGGTCTCGCCTTAAGAGCATATGGTGCAGGCCTGAACGTGCACATGCTGCAGTTTGCGAAAAAGCTCCATTGCGCAGAGCACGACGCCGCCGAGCGCCTTGGCTTCACGATCGAGCAAGCCACGGCCGAGACGCCAGAGGCCTGCGCGCGCCAGATTCTTGAACGCGCGCAGACCCTTCTTGCTTCGGAAGATGTAGATGTCTTGATCCTCGATGAGCTGGGTGCCGCCATGGGCCGCGGGTTCGTCGAGCGCGGGGACATCGAGCGCCTCATCAACGAAAAACCCGCGACTTGCGAGCTCGTGCTCACCGGGCGCGGGCTTTTGCCACTCGCCGACCTCGCCGACCTTGTGACCGAGATGCGGGCAGTGAAACACTACTTTGACGAGGGTCTCCTTGCCCGAAAAGGGATCGAGTACTGATCGGCCTCGAGCGCGCCCTGCAGAGCGCCTGATGCTAAACCTCAGAAATCTTTATGCGTAAAGACCCGGGCGGTAACGGTAGTCGTTGCTCACGTGGGGGCAGAGCTGCCAAAACGCCACGGCGCTCGCAGCGGCCACGTTGAGCGAGTCGACCCCATGGGCCATGGGAATGCGAATCGCACGGTCGCAACCCTTGATGGTCTGGGCCTTAAGACCGGCGCCTTCCGTTCCCATAAAGATGGCAAGACGATCGATACCCTTGAGCCGCGGGTCGTCGAGCGAAAACGAGTCGTCGGTAAGAGCCATGGCAGCGCAGTCGAACCCGGCATCGTGGAGCGTGGTGAGTCCGTCATGCGGCCATACGCGCGCCTCACTTCCGATGCGCGTCCACGGCACCTGAAAGACCGTGCCCATGCTCACGCGCACAGCACGTCGATAAAGAGGATCGCAACACGTCGGGCTCACGAGAATGCCGTCGACATTGAGCGCCGCGGCCGAGCGGAAGATCGCGCCGACGTTCGTATGGTCGACGATCCCCTCGAGGACACAGACGCGCACCGGGCGCTCCCCCGCCGCCCTAACGACACCCTCCAAGAACTCATCGGCATCCACCATGCGCGGACGCCTGAAAGCTGCGAGCGCGCCGCGCGTGACCGAAAAACCGGTCAGCTTTTCCATAAGCTCCATCGAACCGACGAACGCGGGGACCGCCTGGCCGTCAGCCCCGAGCTTCACGCGCTCGAACAGAGGCTCAAAGTGCTCCAGCCAGCGTTCCCCCAAAAGAAAGCTCAGAGGTTCAAGGCCGGCATCGACGGCACGCTCGATCACCTTCGCGCTCTCGGCGATGAAGATGCCCTTTTCGGGCTCGAGAACGGAGCGGAGCTCGCGTTCCGTAAGCTTGGTGTAGGCCTCGAGGCGCGGGTCCTCAAGATTCTCGATTGCTACGATCTCGACCGACATCTAGAACTTGCTCGCAATCTTTTTGGCCGAGCGCTTGACGTTGGCCATAAGACCACCCGCCGGATGCTCCTTCTCGTAGGCCAGCACCTTTGCGCGCTTGTCGTACTCCTCGACGATGATGTCGCCGTACTCTTCCTCGAGCTTATCGAAGAAGGCGACGGCACCGGAGATCTCCTCGGCCGTCGGGTGGCCCTTCTGGACGCCGCCGACGAGCTTGAACGGACCAAAGGTATCGAAGCCGGCGCAACCGTAAACACCCATGAAGATCGCCTGGCGCATACGGCAGATGCCGTCGATATCTTTGCCGTACCACTTGTTCTTTCCGCCGTACGTCATGAGGCCAAAAACCTTGTCTTGCGGCTGCAGCACATTCGAAAGCACGCGGGCCATGTCTTTATCGATCTCGGAATAGTAGATGCCCGTTGCTACCCCGATGAGATGGTATTCAGAAAGATCAGGGTACTCGTTTTTTCCGAGCTGCTTGACATCGAGCGTATCGACCTCGGGATGCGCCTCGACGATGGCGTCGACGAGCTTTTTGGTGTTGCCATGGTGCCTCGATGCATACAGGATGATCGTCCTCATGCTCTGCCTCCTCAAAAACCGGGGCGGCACACCGCGGCACCGCCCCCGAAAACTCTAGGTCTCATCATACCCACGCAGATGCGATCTTTAGGCACCGCATCGGCGATAGGTCGCGAACTCGTACGCAAGGCCCTCGTCGCCCTCGCCGGGCTCGACCTCAAGCTGACCGCTCGAGACAACGACATCCCACTCCGGGTCTTTATCGAGATCGGGAAAATACGTATCGACCCGATGCAGGCAATGGTTGCGGGTCACCTCGGCCTCTTCGCAATAAGGCAAGAACTGCTCATATACCCTACCGCCCCCGATGACCCACGCCTCATCGTCGGTGGCCACGCTCTCGAGCGCCTCCTCAAGAGAATGCACGACCTCGACACCCTCGCGTACAAACGAGACATCGCGCGTGAGCACGATGTTGCGGCGGTTCTTGAGCGGACGGCCACCCGGAAAACTCTCGAGCGTACGGCGTCCCATGATGACGGCATGCCCCCGGGTCTTTTCGACAAAATGCCTCATATCGGCCCGGTTCGAGACGACCATATCACCACCGAGCCCGATGCCCCAATCGTCGCAGACGGCAACGATTGCCTTAAGAGTGCAGCTCATCAAGCCACCTTCCTCAAACAAAAGCATACGCGAACGGTCGTGCCCGACTAAACAGCGATCGGGATGTTCTTGACCTGCGGACCATGGTTGTAATCCTCGACGATCAGATCGTCGGTCGTGAACTCGTAGAAGTCATGGACATCGGGGTTGAGGCTCACCTTGGGCGCGGCATATTGCGGGCGCGCGATAAGCTCGCGAATGACGTCGACATGACGGTCGTAGATATGCGCGTCGGCGATCACATGCAAAAGCTCGCCCGGAATCATATCGACCGAACGCGCGACCATCATGAGCAGGATCGCGTACTGGCAGACGTTCCAGTTATTCGCGGCCAAGATATCCTGGCTGCGCTGGTTGAGAACCATGTTGAGCGTCGGCTTTCCGTCGCCGGGACGCTCGGTCACGTTGTAGGTCACCCCGTAGGCGCAGGGGTACAGGTGCATCTCCGAAAGATCGGAGAACACATAGGTGTTGGTCATGATGCGGCGGCTGAACGGCGTGTTCTTGAGGTCGAACAGCACGCGGTCCATCTGGTCGAACTCGCCCTCGGGGTAGCTCGACTTGACACCGATCTGATAGCCGTAGGCCTTGCCGATCGACCCGGTCTCATCGGCCCACTGGTCCCAGATATGGCTGTTGAGGTCGTTGACGTTATTCGACTTTTTCTGGTAGATCCATAGTACCTCGTCCATGGCCGACTTGAGCGCCGTGCGGCGAAGTGTCAGCGCAGGGAACTCCTCGCGTAGGTCGTAGCGAGCGGTCACGCCAAAACTCTTGATCGTATAGGCGGGCGTGCCGTCCTCCCAATGAGGCCGCACCTTTTGACCCTCGGTCGTCGTGCCGTGCTCAAGAATCTCCTCGCACATCTTGACGAACTGAACGTCTGCCTTGCTCATAGCTTTGCCTCCGATAAATAGACGAGACCGGGCTGGCGCGCATCTCGCGCACGGCCCGGCTCGATTACGTCGCTGAACAGAAGGGCGCCGCCGACGCGGCAGCAGAACCTACTTGCGGAGCTGCTGTTCCATCTGGCGCAGCATGTCCATCTCGGACTTGCCGCCGCCCATGCCGCCCAGACCCATCGCGTCGAGACCGGGGATGTTCGGCATGCGCATCTTCTTGCCCTTTTTGCCCTTCTTTCCCTTTTTGCCACGACCGCCGTTCTGGGCCTCGTTGGCCATCGCACGCATCTTGCTCATCATCTTGTTCATCTCGCCCCATTGCTTCATGAGGGAGTTCACGTCGGTCGGGGTCACGCCGGCACCGCGAGCGATGCGCGCACGGCGCTGGCCGTTGATGATCGAGGGCTTGGCGCGCTCCTCTTTGGTCATGGACATGATCATGGCCTCGTTCTTGTCAAAGACCTTGTCGTCCATGTTGCCGCCCATCTGGTTGAGCGCGCGCTGACCGCCGGGAAGCATCGAGAGCACGCCCTTCATGCCGCCCATCTTCTTGACGGCCTTCATCTGGTCGAGCATGTCGTTCATGGTAAACCCGTCGCGCAGCATGCGCTCGGCGGCCTCGAGCTGCTCGGCGTCGGCCATCTCCTGGGCCTTCTCGATGATGCCCACCACGTCGCCCATGCCCAGGATGCGCTTGGCCATGCGGTCAGGATAGAAAACCTCGAGGGAATCGGGCTTTTCGCCCATCGAGACGAACTTAATGGGCTTGCCCGTCACGTGGCGCACCGAGAGCGCGCCGCCGCCGCGTGCGTCACCGTCGAGCTTGGAGATGATCACGCCATCGAAGTCGGTGCGCTCGGCAAACGTCTGCACGACGTTGACGATGTCCTGGCCGGTCATGGCGTCGACGACCATGAGCACCTGGTCGGGCTTGACCGCCTGCTTGATGTCGACGGCCTCCTGCATCATCTGCTCGTCGATCTGCAGACGTCCAGCGGTATCGACGATCACGACGTCGCGCATATGGTCGACGGCCTCGCGAATGGAGCCGCGGGCGATCTCGACCGGGTCCTTGCCGTCTCCGCGATAGACCGGCACACCGATCTCGCCGCCGAGGGTCGCGAGCTGGTCGGCTGCAGCCGGGCGGTAGACGTCGCAAGCCGCGAGCAGCGGGCTCTTACCCTGCTTTTTGAGCAGGTAGGCGAGCTTAACGGCGGCCGTGGTCTTACCGGAGCCCTGAAGACCAACGAGCATGATCACGTTGGGGATGCGCTGGGAGAGGACGAGTTTGCTCTCGGTGGAGCCGAGGAGCTCGGTCATCTGGTCGAGCACGATCTTGACGACATTTTGCGCCGGGGTCAGCGAATCCATGACCTCGGAGGTGAGGCACTTCTCCTTGGTCGCTGCCACGAACTCCTTGACGACCTTGAAGTTGACGTCGGCCTCCAAAAGCGCCATGCGAATATCGCGCATGGCCGAGGTGATGTCGGCCTCGGTAAGTT
>CAVDZW010000153.1:5518-6076 GCA_963613305.1 bacterium
GGAAAGACTGTTGAACATTGATGCTCCTTATGCGTTCTCGCCGACGAGCGCGCGGCAGAAATCGTGTGCGTTGAACTCCTGAAGGTCCTCGACCTGCTCCCCCACGCCGATGCGGAGAATCGGCAGCTTGAGGCGCTCTGCCACGGCAAGCGCAATGCCGCCTTTGGCCGTGCCGTCGAGCTTGGTCATGATGATACCGTCGAGCCCGAGCGACTCGTTGAACTCGAGTGCCTGATTGAGGCCGTTCTGGCCCGTCGCAGCGTCAATGACTAGCACCACGTGCACGGATACGGCGCCGTTCTTCATCTTGGCGGCGCGCTTGCGCGTGACGTTCACGACCTTGGAAAGCTCGCGCATGAGCTCGGGGCTCGAATGCAGACGTCCCGCGGTGTCGATGAGGATAAGGTCGCTGTCGCGGTGCTCGGCCTCATCGAGCACGTCGTAGCAGACGCTTGCCGGATCCGCCCCGCGGTCGCGTTTGATCACGGGAACGCCCGCGCGGTCGCCCCAAACGTCGAGCTGCTCGATGGCGGCAGCGCGGAAGGTGTCGGCCGAACC
>CAVDZW010000153.1:6086-7317 GCA_963613305.1 bacterium
GGCGTGTCGGAGAAGGGGTCGCACTCGGGCGCGACGAAGTTCTCCTCAAGGCGCTCGGCAAGCGCTCGGCGCAGCTGCTCGGCGCTCTTGAGGTTCTTCTTGGCTGCGACATCACGTAAATCGTCAGTGACGTTCATGGAGATCTCGGCGCCCATGTCGCCCATGACGAGTGTGTCCTCGAGGGTCTCCCAAAAGTCCTCGTCCACCTCGCCGCCGAAGTAGAAGACCTCGTTCAATGCCTCGCGGCTACGTTCGAGCCCGCGCGAGAGGGCGTCAAAAAGTCCCATTATGCGTTCACGACCTTTCCGGTTTCGCGATCAAGTTTCTGAGATACCACACGGCTCACGCCGTCGGCTTGCATGGAAACGCCGTAGAGGACGTCGGCGTCCTCCATGGTGCGGCGCTGGTGCGAGATGACGAGCAGCTGCGTGGACGAACGGAGCACGTCGATAGCCCCGATGAGCTTGGAGAGGTTGGCGTCGTCGAGCGCCGCCTCGACCTCGTCGAGCACGTAGAAAGGCACCGTGCGCGTGCGGTAGACGGCAAAGAGCAGAGCGAGCGCCGTAAGCGACTTCTCGCCACCCGACATGAGCATCATCTTGGTGATGCGCTTGCCGCGCGGCTGCGCCACGACTTCGATGCCCGTCTCGGCCGGATGCTCGGGATCGGTCATCTCGAGATGGGCCTGACCGCCCGGGAAGAGCATCTGGAAGATCTCACGGAAGTTCTCGTCGACCTTCTCGAAGGTGACCAGGAAGCTCTTGCGCATCTTGCGGTCGATGGCCGCGGTGATCTTAGTGAGGGCTTTGCGAGCGCTCTCGAGGTCTGCGAGTTGGCTCTCGATGTAGTCGGCACGGCCCTTGAGCGTCTCGTACTCCTCCATGGCCACCTGGTTCACGGGGCCGAGGTTGTTGATCTGACGCACAAGATCGTTGAGCTCGCGCTCGGCAGCATCGCGGTCCTCGGGCGCCGGCAAGGTGAGTGCCTCCTCCAGGACGGTCTTTCCGTCGGCGGTGATGGCCTTGATGGCGGAGTCGACCTTGACCTCGAGCTTACCGCGGTCGACCTTGCGCTCGTTTACCTCAGCCTGCGCAGCCTCGACCTCGGCTTTGGCATCGGCCACCTGCTTTTTGGCGTCTTCGATCGTCGCTTTGAGCGAGGCGGAGTCGGCCTCCTCGAGCGACGCCTGGTCGCGCAGACGCGCGGCCCAGTCCATGGCGCGCTCGAGAAG
>CAVDZW010000154.1:0-642 GCA_963613305.1 bacterium
GGCACCGGACCTGTCCGGTCCAGGGGGCCGCGGGGATTCCCGCGGCCCCTTTTTTGTTAGACAAGGAGGTTGAGGATCCATGTATACAATGTTTGTTATCGGAAATATTGCGAGCGGCAAGTCCTCGGCCTGCAAATTTTTGGCGAGTTTGGGCGCGCGCTACATCGATCTTGACGAGCTCGCTAAGGGCTTTTATGTCCCGGGCTCGCAGCTCGTCGATGACATCGCTGGGGAGTTCGGAATTGATTTGCTTTCCGAAACCGAGGGTATAGATCGTGCTGCTCTTGCTCGCAGAGCCTTTGCGACTCCAGAAGCCACCGAGCGTCTCAACGCGATTGTCCATCCCTATGTGCGGGAGTCTCTTACCAACTTGTTGACGCCTTGCTGTTGCATGGCGCATGAGGAGGGGAGTTCCTTTACCGTTGTTGAGGCTTCCGTGCCTGGCGCGGTGAAGGATTTGTTCACGCTCGCTGATGATGTTGTGGCCATCGCCGCGCCTCGTGAGATCAGGTGCAGACGTGCTTTGAGCAGGGGTATGTCGGAAACTGATTTTGAGAGCCGTGCCGATCGGCAGCCGAGCGACGACGATATCGTTGAGTTGGCGACGGTTGTTCTCGATAACTCCGGGTCTCAACGTGAGCT
>CAVDZW010000154.1:652-4223 GCA_963613305.1 bacterium
CATCAAGTGCGAGTCCAATTGGGATGCCTCGGTATCCTCGAATCAGGGCGCGCAGGGGCTTATGCAGCTCATGCCCGAAACCGCGAGCGACATGATTTCCAACAAGCTTGTTGATGGCTCTCAGTTCGATCCGAACAACCTGTGTGACCCTGCAACGAATATCGAATTTGGCTGTGCGTATCTCTCGTATCTGCTCAAGTACTTCAACGGCTCGATTGAGCGCGCGATTGCCGCTTATAATGCCGGGATGGGTAACGTTGATAATTGGGCTAAGCAGCGCACTGCGTTGAGAAACGCCATCACGTTCCCCGAGACGCAGGCATACCTGGCACGCGTGAACAATGCCTACGCGCGCTATATGGAGCTCTATCCGTCTCGTTTTGAGTGAAGCTCTATAGTCGGGAGGACCTGTGCCGGCATTTGAGGTTGAACGCGTTGGTGGCGAACTCAAACGTTTTGGTGTAGAAGCGGCTGAGGCCGCGTTTGAAGTCTCTTCGCCCTTTGAACCTTCTGGAGACCAGCCTCAAGCAATTCAGAGTCTTGTGGAGGGCGTCAAGGCCGAGGATCGATATCAGGTCCTGCTGGGCGTCACTGGATCTGGCAAGACCTTCACCATGGCAAAGACCATCGAAGCGCTCAACAAGCCGACGCTTGTCATGGCGCCCAACAAGACGCTTGCGGCGCAGCTCGCCAGCGAGCTCAAGGAGTTTTTCCCGAACAACGCGGTCGTCTACTTTGTGAGCTATTACGACTACTACCAGCCCGAGGCTTACGTTCCGCAAAGCGATACGTATATCGAGAAGGACGCGTCCATTAACGAGGAAGTCGAGATGCTCCGTCATCAGGCGACTGCCTCGTTGCTGTCGCGTCGCGACGTCATCGTGGTGGCTTCGGTCTCGTGCATCTATGGCATCGGCTCTCCGGAGGACTATGCGGGACTCGCTCCCAACGTAGATAAGAAGGTTCCGCTCGAGCGCGATGACTTCATCCATGCCCTGATTGACATTCAATACGATCGCAACGATTACGACCTGGCGCGCGGGACGTTTCGCGTGCGCGGTGACGTGGTCGATGTGTATCCGCCTTACGCCGAGCATCCGCTGCGCTTTGAGTTCTTTGGTGACGAGGTAGAGCTCATTGCCGAGATCGATGAGGTCACGGGAGAGATTCTGCGTGAGTACGAGGCGATTCCCGTGTGGCCAGCGTCGCATTATGTGACGGAAAAGCCCAAGGTCAAGGCTGCGCTCAAGAGCATTTCGGAGGAGTGCGAGAAGCGCGTGGCCGAGCTCAAGGCCGAGGATAAGCTACTGGAGGCTCAGCGCCTGCAACAGCGGACCGACTACGATCTGGAGATGCTCGAGACCATGGGGTTTACCAACGGTATCGAGAACTACTCGAGACACCTCGACGGTCGCAAGCCCGGTGAGCCGCCCTTTACGCTGATCGACTATTTTCCCAAGGACATGCTCTGCATCATCGACGAGAGTCATGTGACCGTCCCACAGATTCGCGGCATGCACGAAGGCGACCGTTCCCGTAAGGTCACGCTCGTTGAGCACGGGTTTAGGCTCCCGAGCGCGCTCGACAACCGCCCGTTGCGTTTTGACGAGTTTGAGGCGCGCATTCCGCAGTTCATCTATGTGAGCGCTACGCCGGGCGACTACGAGATGCGCGTGAGCCAAAACGACGTGGAGCAGATCATCCGCCCGACTGGCCTGCTCGATCCCAGGATCGACGTGCGCCCCGTGCGCGGGCAGATCGATGATCTTTTGGACGAGATCAAGGTGCGCTGTGCGCGCAAAGAGCGCACGCTGGTGACGACCCTCACCAAACGTATGGCCGAGGATTTGACCGACTACCTGCTCGATGCGGGCATCAAGGTCAACTACATGCACTCGGACACCGCGACGATGGACCGTGTCGAAATATTGCGGACGCTGCGCGAGGGCAAGATCGATGTGCTTGTCGGAATTAACCTGCTGCGCGAGGGTTTGGACCTGCCTGAGGTTTCGCTGGTGGCTATTCTGGATGCCGATAAAGAGGGCTTTTTGCGCAATCGGCGCTCGCTTATTCAGACCATCGGGCGCGCGGCGCGAAATGCCGAGGGTGAGGTCATCATGTATGCCGATACGGTGACCGATTCAATGCGCGAGGCGATCGATGAGACGCGGCGTCGTCGTGAGATTCAGATGGCGTTCAACGAGGAACACGGCATCGTGCCGCGAACCGTGCACAAGGCCATCAACGATATTTCGAGCTTTATCGCCGAAGCCGAGGAGAACGTGGGGAGCAAGGACCGTTCGCGTGGCGATTCGCTCGGTCATGGCGCGTTCTATACTCCCTCCGATTCTTCTGCGAATGAGGAGGCCGGACCCAAGGATTCGCTCGAAGACCAGCTCGAAGGGATGTCCAAGGGCGAGCTGGAAGATCTTCTTGTTTCGCTCGAGGAGGAAATGCGTGCGGCATCGGAGGCCATGGACTTTGAGGAGGCCGCTCGTTTGCGAGATGTGGTCGTGCAGATTAAATCGCGTCTTGAGGGGACGAGCGAGGACGAGGCGATCGAGCGCCTGCGGTCTCAGTCTCGAAAAGGCTCGACATTTGCCGCGGGTCGCAAGCGGACGGGCGCTCGGTTCAAGGGCAAGCGTTAGACGCCTGCAGGAGATGGCACGCAGTTCTCGGGGCGTGCATTGGTGCGGTTTTATCCGTTGGCGCTCGAGTTTTCGTCGCGGGTGACGCGTCGAGCGGGTCGGGGGCGCGAAGGCATCTCAGCGATTCTTAAGCCAGGCTGTCGATGACTGCCTGGGCGCAGCGGATGCCATCGGTCGCCGCGCTCATGATGCCGCCAGCATATCCGGCGCCCTCGCCACAAGGGTAGAGCCCCGGTGTGGAGGGCGAGCAGCAGCTTTTGTCGCGCAATATGGTGATGGGAGAGCTTGAGCGCGTTTCGACGCCGGTGAGGACGGCATCGGGGCGGTCATAGCCGCGAAGCTTACGTCCGAGTTGGGGTATGCCGAGTCTGAGAGACTCGATGATGTGGTCGGGCAGCGCGCTGTCGAGTTCGGTCCAAGTGACACCAAGTGGGTACGTGGGTTTGATTTTGCCAGGGGCGGTGCTTGGACGGTGGGCGAGGAAATCGCCGACAAGCTGGGCCGGCGCCTTCCAGGAGGACCCGCCGAGTAGCCAGGCCTCATGTTCGCACCTGCGCTGCAGCTCTATGCCGGCCAGCGGATCGGTCCCCGGCAGGTCGTCGGGCGTCACATTTACAAGCAGCGCAGCGTTCGCGTTGCGGCCGTCGCGCGCGTTGAGGCTGGCGCCGTTGACGCAGAGGCGTTCCTGCTCCGAGGATGCGGCGACGACCTCTCCGCCAGGGCACATGCAGAACGAGAAGACGGAACGGTCGTTTTTGAGATGCGCCACGAGCTTGTACGGCGCTGCCCCGAGTGCCGGATGTCCGGCGGCGCTGCCGTACTGCGCTCGGTCGATATCGCGCTGCAGGTGCTCGATACGGACACCCATCGCGAACGTTTTTCGGGCGAGTGCGATGGCTTTGCAATTTGCGAGCTCAAAGACA
>CAVDZW010000154.1:4233-7257 GCA_963613305.1 bacterium
GATGGGTGCAGGCGATGGATTCGGGAACGGGGCTGGTGCTCTCGGGCGTCGTGCTTACGACGGAGATGCCGCGCGCGGCGCCGACGGGGGAGAGATCGATATCGACGAGCTTGGTGCGATAGCGAACGTGCCCGCCGAGCGCTTCGATACGTGCCGCAATATGCTCTACGACCGTGGGCAAGATATCGCTGCCAACATGAGGCTTGGCATCCCAGAGGATATTTTTAGGGGCGCCCGCCTCGACCAGCGTATTCAGGATGAGCCGGTGCGAAGGGTTCTTGGTGCCCGTGTTGAGCTTGCCGTCGGAGAAGGTGCCGGCGCCGCCGAGCCCGAATTGAATATTGCTTTCGGTGTCGAGCGTCCCGCTATCGAGGAAGGCTTGGATGGTATTACTGCGCCGGCGCGCTTCGTCGCCTCGCTCGATCAAAAGCGGCTTAAGACCCGCCTCGGCGAGCGTGAGCGCAGCAAAGAGGCCGGCGCAACCGGCTCCGACAACGACGGGGCGTATATCCGAGTGTTGCACGCTGGGGGTGGGCCAGGCAGGTTCGGCGCTATCCACGATTCGTACGTGTTTTTGTACTTTTGCAGGCAGCGCTTTAACGAGTTCCGGTTCATGCTGGGGGTCGGCAAACGTTATGCGAAAGCTCAGGATAAAGTGGACATTCGCCTTTTTGCGCGCGTCGATTGACTTGCGATGAAGCGAGATTTGTTTGATCTCGGAGAGTTTGCAGCTGAGGAGACGGGGGATTTCCCTCTCTGCGACAGCGAGGCACGATTGCTCGTCTTTTCCTTCGTCGAGCTTTGCGCGAATCTCGGAAACCTCGATCATCGGTGCCTCTTTCTGTTCTTGAACGTTCGGGTTGGTCGGCATCCCGCATGCTTGCCGGTCGATTATACGTTGCTGCCGGCGCGGAGTCCCGAGAGCCAGGCCCATGCGAGATTGAAACCGCCGCAATCCGCATCGATATCGAGCGCTTCGCCGCACACGGAGATGCCTTTAAGCGCGGGGTCGGTGCAGCTGAGCGTAGGCGCGGCAACCTGATCAATCGCAATGCCGCCGCGCGTTACCTGCGCCCCCTGGTCATCGGCGAGTCCGAGTACCTCGAGTTCAAAGTTTTTAAGGTGGGCGACGAGCGTGTCGTTGCTCTTCGGGTCTGCTTTTTGAAGGTCGGCGGATGTGGGCCCGAGGGTCGCAGCGACCGTTTTGGCAAGCGCTGGGGCCAGAAGGCCGTTGAACCACGAGGAATCGAGAAAGTCGCAGGCGCCAAGAGCGTGACTGCGCGAAAGTAGCAGCTCACGCAACGAAGGCTCATCATATTCGGGAAACAGGTCGAGAGCTATGGTGTCGCCCTGGAGGGCACGACGCGAGAGATTGAACACGGCAACGCCTGAGATGCCGAAGGGTCGAAAGAGAATCTCTCCGGATTCGCTCCAGACCACATGGTCGTCACGCCAGAGGCTCGCCTGAGCCTGAACGCGGAGACCATTGAGCCTTTCGAGAGCATTGTCGTCATTCTTGATTTGCGCTCTTATGGGGCAGAGGACGGGTTGTATTGGGGTGAGGCTCAGATTGAAAAGCCTCGCGATATCTGTTGAGTTGCCGCCCGTGGCGATTACGATGCGGTCGGCGTTGACTTGTTTTTCAGTTAGGGGTGCGCCCTGAAGGGCGCGTCGGAGCGAGCGGATATCGGGCTTGCGTCCGTGCTTTTGCTTTGACTTGAGAGGGCCTTGCGGGCATGAGAGGTCCAGGCGCCAGGTATCGTCGGTGCGTTTCGAGACGCTTGTCACCTTTGCTCCGCAAACAATGTCGACCCCTGCGCGCGAAATCGCACCGAGCAGTGCATCTCGTACGGATTCGGCTCGCAGGCTGTAAGGGTAGAGCCGGTCGTCTTCGCGCGTGGTGAGGATTCCGACGGAATCGAAAAATGCGCGAAGCTCAGCTTCCGGTTCATTGCCCATGACGGCCTCAGCGAAATTCGGATGCAGGTAGCGCTCGGAGTCGAGTGAGATATTCGATAGGTTGCAGCGGCCGTTGCCCGTAGCGAGAATCTTGAGCCCGCAGGCAACATCGAGCTCGAGGATGCAGACCCGCCTTCCGCTCCGTGCGGCAGCAAGCGCGGCGGCAAGGCCAGAGGCTCCGCCGCCGATCACGACGGTGTCGTAACGAACCCGCATCTAATTACGCCTTTGCGCTCGAGGTGGAGGCGACGGCTTCTGCGGCAGCGACGGTCTTGGGGAGTAGACCCTCTGGCAGCTCGCGCTCAAGGGCACCCTCGTCGCAGGCCTTGGCGAGCGCCGGGTTAATGGGCAGCCGGTCAAGAACCTCGAGGCCGTGCTCGCCTGCGACCTCCTCAAGCTTGCTCTCGCCGAAGATGCTCACACGCTTGCCGCAGTCCGGGCACTCGAAATA
This sequence comes from bacterium, assembly GCA_963613305.1. Taxonomy (GTDB): domain Bacteria; phylum Actinomycetota; class Coriobacteriia; order Coriobacteriales; family Coriobacteriaceae; genus Collinsella. The sequence goes on from CAVDZW010000154.1 coordinate 6,644, forward strand.
GCTCATGTTTTCGACGATGCCGAGAACAGGGATGTCCATTTTGTCGGCCATGTTCACGGCTTTGGCAACGATCATCGAGACGAGGTCCTGCGGACTCGTGACGATCACGATGCCGTCGACAGGCAGGCTCTGGAACACAGTGAGTGCGACGTCGCCCGTGCCCGGGGGCATGTCGACGAGCAGATAGTCAAGGGGCCCCCATGATGTTTCGCTCCAGAACTGGCGGATGGCGCCGGCGATGACGGGCCCGCGCCAGAGCACGGGATCGGTCTCGTTCTCGAGCAATAGGTTGGAGCTCATAACTTTGATGCCCGACTCGGAGATCTCGGGAAGCAGGAGCTTGCCGAGGGCATGGACATGCCTGCCGCTCATGCCGAGCATCTTAGGGATGGAGGGGCCGGTGATGTCAGCGTCGAGAATGCCGACCTTGTGTCCGCGCCGGGCGAGCTCGCAGGCGACGGAGCCGGTCACAAGCGATTTTCCGACACCGCCCTTGCCGGAGAGAACGGCGATGACGTGTTTAACCTCGGACAGGTTGTTCTCCTCAAATTGACGGGGGGCCGCCTGCTCGCCTGCGGCGTCTCTGTGCTCGCATCCCATGGTCTCACCTCTGA
>CAVDZW010000155.1:0-7249 GCA_963613305.1 bacterium
CGGCCTCGCCGCGCTCGAGGCCGACCTACCCGAAGACGTGCTCGCCGAGCGCATCGAGTCGGTCCGCAACTTTATTCAGCACGTGAGCGAGCACCGCGGCGTGCCGGCCCACGCCGTTGCCGACGTGAGCGAGCTCTCGGGCAGCCGCAAGGAGCTCTTTGACTACGTTGAGAAGATCGCGCGCAAGCTCAAGCCCAAGGGTGGCCTGCATCAGAACGTTAACGCCTGGCTTTATCGCAGCCTTGCCGCCATCGAGGGCACGATGGACGAGGTTTCCGAGCAGCTCGCCCAGGCCAACGCAATCGCGGCCGTCGTGGACCAGATCTAAACAACCTGCAGATAGACGGCACACCGCCGTACCTCAAAAAGCAATCGCCGCAGAAACAACCGCCGGCAGCCACCGCATCGTGGCTGCCGGCTTTTTCTTGCAGCGCTCCCCCACGGGAGCGTTACCCCCCCCCGCTGGCGCGACAGGCATCGTTGTCCCCACACGACCAGCGCCCCCTGCAACCAATCGTTAAGGCCTCGCCTTCTTACACCACGTAATCAAACCGTTAAGCCCCCGATTTATGAACTCTGACGAACCTGCATCGCAATTCGTAGCATTATGTCGACAGAAGCAAAATCCCAAACGAAAAAGGAGTCCAACATGAACGAGAAGCAACTCACCGACGAGCAGGTCGCCGAGGTCACCGGCGGACGCGGCGGCGGATACCGCAAGCCCGTATTCAAGCCCTTCGACAACTCGTCGAATTCCGTCTTGTGCCCCAAGTGCAACAGCAAAAACATCTGGCGCTACTGGCAGATTGACGACAACCTCTATGAGTGCCAGGACTGCAAAGAGCACTTTCTCGACAGCCAAACCGGCGGCGGCAACATCGGCGACTGGTAACGCCGTGGATCACGGTAAATACAAGGGCAGGAGGACACGATGTCCGAAACAGAGAAGAATCAGCTGACCGACGACGAGATCGCGCTGGTTTTGGGCGGCATGAGCGAAAGCACTTTGGATGAGCGCAACAACCCGCTTTTTGCTTATTTTTGTCCCACCTACGATGAGCACGATCGGTAAACCCCAACGAATACAAATAACCGCGCCAATGCGGCCCCACTAAACCCACAACCAACAGCACAAGGCGCAGCCCCCAGAAAGGACCAATGATGAGCGAGAACATCGAGAAGCTCACCGACGAAGAAGTCGCCAAGGCTCAGGGAGGCTTTGACGACGACGGCCCGAGCTGGACCACTTTCAGCAACAAGGACGGTCGCGTCGAGTGCCCTAAATGCAAGAGCACCAGTCTCTATTACGTCCCCGGACTGTTCTGGATCACGGAATTCAATCGGTACCTGTGCAAGAACTGCGGCCACGATTTCAGGGACTTCGACCTTCCTGGCGGTGAGAGCGGCGACTGGTAAACCGACGTCGCAAACGCAAACGGGCTTTGCGGCCTGACGTCCATATCGAGCAAAAAAGGGTGCCTCTTCCCTATGCGGAAGAGGCACCCTTTGTCAGTTCAAGCGATTAAAGCCGCCAGGCAGCCGCCTCCTTCTGCAAGGCAACCATGTGCTCGAACTCGCCGCCTGCCGCCAGAAGCTCGGCAGGCGAACCCTGTTCGGCGACAACGCCGTCCCTGAGCACCACGATCTTGTCGGCGTTCTCAACGGTACGCATGCGGTGAGCGATCACCAGGACCGTCTTGCCGACAAGCAGACGGGAGAGCGCCTGCTGCACCACAGTCTCATTCTCGACATCCAGACTCGCCGTGGCCTCGTCCAAAAGCACAATCGGCGCATCTTTGAGCAGAGCTCGGGCGATGGAGATACGTTGGCGCTCGCCGCCGGAGAGCTTGGACCCGTTCTCGCCGATCATGGTGTCGTAACCCTGAGGCATACGGCCCACGAACTCATCGCAGTTGGCGGCACGCGCGGCGGCGAGAACCTCCTCGTCGGTGGCGTCGCGACGGCCCAGGCGAATGTTTCCCATCACCGTATCGTCAAAAAGCAGAACATCCTGGAACACGATCGCATAATCGCACAGCAGCGCCTCGGGGTCCACGCTCGCGACGTCCACGCCGCCCACCGATACCGTACCCGCGGTGGCATCCCAAAAGCGGGCGGCCAAGCGACAGACCGTAGACTTGCCGGAACCCGAAGGACCGACGAGCGCCGTGACCTCACCCTCCCTGGCGGTAAAGCTCACATCGCGCAGAACCCGGTCGCCGGCGCGGCCGTCGTCTCCCGCACCGTAATCGAACGCCACGTGGTCGAACACCACGTCGTGCCCCACAGGCTCGAACACGTCGCGGCCCTGCGCCACAGGCTCCTCCATGATGGCACGCATCCGCTTTGCCGAGGATTCCGCCGCGAACAGCTCCGACACCAGCATGAGGGCCTGGTCGAAGGGTGCATAGATGCGGCTCACCATGAGAAGGAAGGCGAATATCACGAGGAAGTCGACCTCGCCCGTCATGACCATACCCGCCCCGGTGATGAGCGTAGTCGCGATGCCCAGGCGCAAGATCGCGAAAGCCGAGTTGACCAACAGGCCGTTGGCGAGCTCGCCTCGAGCGGTCGCATGCTCCTCGCGATCAATCACGGCGTAGAGGCCCTCGAGATAACAAGCCGCCTGGTTGGTGGCACGGATCTCGCGGACGCAGTCAAGTGTCTCCTGGACAGCCTCGGTGACCTTGACCTTCTCGGCGCGCACGCGATCGAACACCGGCGCCATGGGCTTGCGGGTCAGAAGCAACACGCCAAACGCAACGGGCACGCTCCAAAACGCCGCGATCGCCAACTGCCAGCAGAAGAAGAGCGACCCCACGAACACGACCGTGCTCGCGATGACGGCGCCCCATAGCTCACCCAGCACATGGCTGTAAGCATGCTCCATCGTCTGGGCATCGCCCATGATGGTTTCGGTAAGGTCGGCCAAGTCGCGGCGGCCGAAGAACGCGAGCGGCAGCTTGCGCAGGCGCTCGGCGATCTCGATACGCTGGATGCCGCACTCCTCATAGAAGATGCAATAGGTGTAGTAGTACTGCTGCCAATTGGAAATGAAGAGCAGCGCCAGAAAAACCGCGAGACCGCCTATGATCGGCAACAGCGCCGGCAGACCAGCCCCCGTCACCAAATGGTCGACAAACCCCGCCATGGTCAAAAACAGGAACCCCATACCGGCCATGGTGACGAGGTTGGTGGCCGTGGTCCAAAAGATGCCGCGTTTAACGCCGGCGATACCCCTATCGGACAGGAAATACTTTTCTTTGAACGAGGCGAACATCTAAGCCTCGCCTCCCTTCGCGGCGACCGCGCCCGTAGCCTTGGAGTCGATCTTCCAGTTAGCAGCCTGTTCGTATTCAGCCCACATGCTGGCATACAGACCGTTCGCGGCGAGCAGCCCGGCATGGGTGCCCGCTTCATGCACATGCCCCTGATTGAGCACGACGATCCGGTCGGCCCCGACCACCGTCGACAGACGATGCGCGATTATGATGACGGTGCGACCCTCCGCCAGCTTGGAGAAAGCTCGCTGAATAAGCACCTCGTTCTCGGGATCGGCGAACGCCGTCGCCTCGTCGAGCACCACGATCGGCGCATCCTTGAGAATGGCGCGGGCAAGCGCCACACGCTGGACCTCCCCGCCCGAAAGGTAGGCTCCGCCAGCACCGAGCATCGTGTCGATGCCTTGTGGCAGTTTGGCAACGATGTCATCGCACTGCGCCGCCGAGAGGGCCGCACGCACCTCGTCATCGGTCGCCTCGGGGCGGGCCGCACGCACGTTGTCGGCAAGCGTCTGGTGGAACAGGCGATTGGTCTGAAACACGAAGGCAATCTGCTCCATGAGCTCATGCGGATCCATATCCCGCACGTCAATCCCGCCCACAAGCACGCGGCCCGAGGATACGTCCCAGAATCGAGGAATGAGGCTCGCGCAGGTGGACTTACCGCCGCCCGAAGGCCCAACGAGCGCCAGCATCGTACCTGCGGGAACGTCAAAACTCACATGTTCGACGGCAGGCGCCTCGGCACCCTCGTAGGTAAAGCACACATCTTCGAAACGCACGCCGCTGTCGGCAGGATGCTTGGGCGCGACGGCTACCGGAAGTGGCTTGGACTCCATAATCGCGTGGATGCGCGCCAATGAATCGGCACTCATCTGCGAGGCCTCGCCCACGAACATGAGCTCGGTCATGGCCGTGGGAACCACGGCCGAGAAGATGGCATAGAACGTAAAATTGGCCAAGAAGCGTTCAAAATCCGCCTCGCCCGGAGCGAGCAGCAGCGCTACCGGGAGGAAGAACGCCACCAGCCCGTTGAGCGCCGTCAAGTTCAGCACCTGCGGTCCTCGGCAGAACGTACCGGCGTAATCCTGCGCCATGTGGGCATACTCGGTGATCGCATCGTGGAACGCCTTGAAGGAGTAAACGGTCTGCTGGAACACCTTGACCACGGGAATTCCGCGGACGTACTCGGTGCCCGCCTTGTTCATCTTGACGAGTGCGCCCATGTACGCCTTCATGAACTCGCCGCCCTTGCCGCCCATCATACTGGCCATCGCACAGAAGGAGACGACGACCGAAATGAGACACGACGCGCCCAGACGCCAATCGAGGGCGAAAAGCAGCACGAGCAGGCCCGTGACCATGGCGGCAGCTCCCGCGATATCAGGAAGCATATGTGCGAGCAGCGTCTCGGTGGAGGCGGCGCACCCATCCACGATGCGGCGCAGCTCTCCGGTGGCATGGGCATCGAAATAGCCAAGCGGTAACTTAAGCAGGTGCTCAGAGGTGGTTTTGCGAATGTTGGAGGCGCAGCGAAACGCCGCGAGGTGCGTGCACATGAGTCCCGCGAAATAGGCGACGATACCCGCCGAGGCAAAGCCCACCGCCCACCAGCCGTACATCGCGATATCCGCAGCCTCGCTCCAATACGGAGCCACGGCGATCAGGTCGCGAGCGACGAGCCAGATGCACACGTAGGGTCCAAAGCCCAAGAGCTGCGACAACGCCGAAAGCGCCATTCCCAGATAGGTCAAGAACCTGCGGCCGCCGGCATACGCGAGCAACTCACCGATACCGGCCCCCTTTTCCTTGTCTTTCTTTGCCATACGATTCCCTTCGAGCCGCTTGAGAGTTAACCGTAATGAACTTATCATTGAGCCATACGGTTCGGCCCGTTACCGGACCGCGCGTGGACGGAACCGCAAGGGAAAGGGACGTTTTCGCAAATGCAGCGAGCGGCGACCGACATAACCGAGCTCTATGCACCACAGTTCGAACAGTTCGGCCTCAAGCTTGAAAGCAGGGGCGCCTTCTTTACCGGCGAGGTAGAAAACGACCGGGGACGCGGCCGCGCATGGGTCATGCCGCTCTCCCCCACCTGCTTGGTGATGGAGCACTACATCACCCCGATGTGCAATATGGACCTTTTGGAATACACGCCCGAACCCTATGCCTGCGTGAGCGAGGTCAGTGAACCCACGCTCATCTGCATGCCCGAAGCCGGCATCGCGCCCGCGAACCTCAAGCCCCTGCACGGGCCCTGGCCGAACAACACGGTCTGCAGCTTTGTCCAAGACAATTGTGGCGAGGAACTGAGCCCGCTGTTCGCCGGACAGCTCTACCACTCACGCTCCGTGATGTTTCTACCGGGATATTTCGACGAGCTCGAACGGCTCTACCCCACCGAGTTCACGGGGATCTTCGATGCCTTTGCAGAGCAATGGCACGAGGAGGCATCCTCAGCGATCTGCCGGGCACTCCGGCGTATCGACGAGCAGCGGGCACGCGCTACGGGCGGACACCTCTACATGCGGGGCATCGTGGAATCGATGGTCGCCGAACTTGCCTGGTCGCGCAGCGCCCACCAGGAAGCCCTTCAAGCGCAAGGAACGCGGGCCATCGCAAATATCGCCGAGGAAGCGGCCGCAGTCATCGAGCGCACCCTCGATGCCGAAAAGGGTATCGGCGTGGAGGAGCTTGCCGAGCGACTCTACGTGAGCCGTTCCAAACTCTGTGCCGTCTTCAAGACCCAAACGGGAGAATCGTTGGGCTCCTATATCCGTAGACGCCGTATGGAACGGGCGCAGGATCTACTGGCAGACAGCTCGCTCACGATAGCCCAGATAGCAAAACGGCTCGGCTACCCCCAACAGGCGGCTTTTGCCCAGGCGTTCAAGCAATACACCGGATGGGCCCCCAGCACTTGGCGAGCCCAGCATCGTTAACACTTCTAGCCGTCTTATCCGGGAAGAACCTCTAAATACAACGCTCCGTCCAACTTGTCTTGGATTCCGTTGTCACAGCGCAACCTGTTCAAGGGCCTTCCTGATAAGGGGGATGGAACGATCGACCAGATACAACGGAACGTTGAGAACCCCATCATCGAGCCTGAGCCGAGAGGCCCCGGAAGGGTGGGTGCTTGCTCAAAATGAGTTGTGCATGCAAAGGAGGCGCCAGTGGCGCCTCCTTCTTACGCAGGACTGTCCGGAATTTTAAGGAAGCACCCGTCCCGCCGGGGCCTCCCGATCCCACCTGTTACGCGAGTGCCTTCCTTAGTAGCTCATTGAAGAGCTTGGGGTTGCCCTTGCCGCGGCTCGCCTTCATGCACTGGCCCACCAAGAAGCCGATGACCTTTTGGTTGCCGTCGCGGTACTGCTGGGCCTGGTCGGCACAGTTGGTGAGCACCTCGTCGACGATGGGCTGGAGCGCCCCGGTGTCGCTCACCTGGCGCATGCCGCGCTCGTCCACGATCTTGTTGGGATCCTCGCCGTTCTCGGCCATGAGGGCAAAGACCTCGTGAGCCTGGTTGCTCGAGATCGCATCGCTCGCGAGCAGCTCGGCGAGCGCAGCCACCTGCGCCGGAGCAATGCCGCTCTCGGCGAGCGTGGTGCCCGCGCCCTTGAGATAGGCCACGAGCTCGTTAACCACGAGATTCGCCACGGTCTGCGCCTCTTTGCCCGAGGTGCCGGCAGCGGCAACCTCAAAGAACTCGGCCGTTGCCGGGTCGCCCGCAATCTGCTCGGCGTCGGCGCGCTTGATGCCAAAATCGGCCTCAAAGCGCTCGCGCTTGGCATCGGGCAGCTCAGGGATCTCGGAAGCACAATCCGCGATGAACTTGTCGGTAAGGTCGAAGGGCGCCAGATCCGGGTCGGGGAACAGACGGTAGTCGTCAGCCGTCTCCTTCACGCGCATTACCACGGTGCGCTTGCGGCTCGGCTCCCAGTGGCGGGTCTCCTGGTAGATGATGC
>CAVDZW010000156.1:0-6604 GCA_963613305.1 bacterium
TCTCGACCATGTGCACCGGGATGCGGATGGTGCGGGCCTGGTCGGCGATGGCGCGCGTGATGGCCTGGCGAATCCACCAGGTGGCATACGTCGAGAACTTGAAGCCCTTCTCGTAGTCAAACTTCTCGACCGCGCGAATCAGACCGAGGTTGCCCTCCTGGATGAGGTCGAGGAACAGCATGCCGCGGCCCACGTAGCGCTTGGCGATGGAGACGACCAGACGAAGGTTAGCGCTGATGAGCGCCTGCTTGGCCTCGAGGCCAACGTTCTCCACGCGCATGAGGCGGCGCTTCTGGGCGCGCGTGAGCTCGATCTCGCCGGCCTCGGCGGCCTCGAGCTGCTCGGTCGCAGCCAAACCGGCCTCGATCTTCATGGCGAGGTCGACCTCGTCGGCGGCGGTCAGCAGGTCCACCTTACCGATCTCTTTGAGATACATGCGCACCGGGTCGCCCGTGAGCATGACCGTGGAGGCGTCGATGCCGCGCGCACGCGATTTGGAGCGGGTGGTGCGGACCGTGCGCTTCTTCTTGGGTTTTGTCGAGGCCATCTCGGCGTCGGCCTGTTTGGCCATACGGATGTCGTGGTCCTCGGAGCTCGAGCCCTCGCCGTCATCCTCCTCCTCGGAGAACGAGTCGGCATCGTCGTCGTCCATCGGGTTGTCGTCGACCGTGGCGGAGATGATCTCGATACCGTTGTTGCGGAGCGCATCGTACACAGAAGACAGCTGTGCATCGGAGACATCGACCGCCTTGAGGGCGATCTGGATCTCGTCCTCGGTGACCGAATGCCTCTCGGACCCCTTGCTCAAGAGCTTCTCGACATAGGCGTCCAGCGAGTTAGCCGTGCTTTCAGTCTTCTTTGGCACAGATTCTCCCTTCATAGTCCATAAGCCTCAATACTTTACCATGGGTTTGTACCCGTGCAACCTGCGATTAACCTCTACAAAACCTGCTTTTGGCATGCTTTGGGCGACCATATGCGCACGCGGCTACGAGTTCGACCCGAAATCGTCATCGTGGAACGGATCTGCCACGCCCTCGATAGCACGCGCGAGCTCCTGGATCCGCTTGTTGTCGTTGAGTGCCTGCACCGTGAGCTCTCGACGGGCATCAGCATCGAGCGTACGGTCGGTCCTCAGGCGCCCCTGAGCCGATCGGTACCGACGGCGCACGGTGTAGAGCTCAAGCGAATTCAGGAGAAACTCGATGTTGGTGCGCGTCGGGTGCCGACTCGTGGTCGAGATGGTGCCGAGCGAGACAAGCTGGGCCGCCTCGGGCACGACCGCACGCGCCGCGTCCATGGCGCCGGCGGCATCCGTTCCCTCAGGAGTTGCAAGAACCGCCCATGCGATGGTCTCGTGACGCGGATCGATCCAATCGATCGCACAGATGCGCTCGGCAAACGCGCGGAAGTTGTCGGGGTAGGTCACGAGCAGGGTAAGGAGCTCGCGCTCGCCTGCAAGAGACTTGCGCTCCACGTCCGTCAAGACCTGGATTCCCGGAGCCTGGGCCTCGGGAGCCTCGTCCTCGGGCGCCACGGGGACGCTGCCATACGCATCGAGCGGAACCGCATCGTAGGGATCCTCCTCCACAGCGGGCTCGCTCGCAGGGTTGCCCGCGCTGTAGCGTCCGGTCTCTGCGGCGCGCTCAGCCGCCTGCTCGCGCCGTTTGGCCGTCTGCTCCTGCCGCGCGACATCGCGAAATACCTGAGAGGAGCTCGCGCGCACGGTCTCGACATCGAGGCCGAGCCGATCGGCGATCTGCACAAAGTAGTTGTCGATCATGTAGCTCGAGCGCAGTGGGTAGATGAGCGCGAGAGCATCCTCAAGCGCCTTGGCCCGACCGCCCGGGGTGGTGATGTCGCTTGATTCCTCAAGAGACCTGAATACGAAGTCCATGAGGGGCTCTGCGGTCTCGATCGCCGCGCGCAGGGCATCGCCGCCGCGCGCCGTGATGAACTCCATGGGGTCCATGCCATCGGGAAGGACCACGCAGCGAAGGTCCGCCGCGTCCTGCTCGATGAACTGAATCGCGCGACGCGCGGCCTTTTGACCCGCGGCGTCGCCGTCGAACATGTAGACGATCCGTTTGGCAAAGCGCGTGAGCGTCTTTACGTGGTGCTCGGTCAGGGCCGTCCCCAACGTCGCCACAACGTTTTGGATCCCCGCCTCCCAGCAGGCGATGCAGTCGGTGTAGCCCTCCACCACGATGGCGGTCTGCTCGGCAACGATGTGCTCTTTAGCCCAGTTGAAGCCATAGAGGTTACGCTTTTTGTGGAAGATGCTCGTCTCGGCGGTGTTGAGGTACTTGGGCTGCCCCTCCCCCATGATGCGGCCGCCGAACGCGATACCGTGCCCCTGTTCATCGAAAATCGGAAACATCACGCGATCGTAGAAACGGTCGGCAAGACCGCGCCCACGGCTCACGGCCACGTTGGCATCGAGCATCTCGCGCGGCGTGAAACCACGTTCGCGCAAATGGTTCACGAGCGAATTTGAACCGGGAGCGAATCCCAGGCGATACCTGCGACAGACATCACCGCCCATGCCGCGCGACGCAAAGTACTCGCGGGGCCGCGCATCCTTACCGCGCATGAGCATCGTGTGGTAGAACGAGGCGGTCTCGTCGCAAAGCTCATAGAGACGCGTGCGCTTGGTGCCGCGCTTAGCAGAAAACGTCGCGTCGTCATGCAGCTCAATTCCCGCGCGCTCTGCAAGGTAGCGGATCGATTCGGGAAAGCTCAGGTTCTCGCGCATCTGGATGTACTTGAACACGTCGCCGCCCTCGCCGCAGCCAAAGCAGTGCCAGGTCTGGATCTGGGGAATGATATGAAACGACGGTGTCTTCTCGCCGTGAAAGGGACAGCAGCCCCAGAACTCGCGCCCACGGGGTTTGAGCTCGACTGTCTCCTGCACGATGGTCACGAGGTCGGACGCCTCGCGCACGCGGTTTTTCTCGTCATCCGAGATCACTTGAGCCGTACCCCCTCGCTACCGAATTCGTCGATGACGTCCTGAATATTGCCGCGCACGGTCGAGACCAGCTCTTCCGTGCTCTTGAACACGCGCGACGGGCGCAAGAAGCGCGAGAACGAAACTGAGATATCACTACCGTAGATATCACCCGTAAAACCTATGAGATTCGCCTCCATATGGGCCGAGCGCTCGGAGTCGGCAAAGGTCGGCGGGAGCCCGACGTTGATAGCGGCCGGAAAAACGGAACCGTCAACCAGCGCAAGGCCACTGTAGACGCCCTCGGCGGGCAGCTGAATGCCGCAGGGCAGCTCAACGTTGGCCGTGGGAATCCCCATGCCATGCCCCTCGCCGCGCCCAGCGGCGACCGTGCCCGCAAAAGCGAAACGCCTCCCGAGGTGCTCCGTCGCGGCCTCGACCTCTCCCTGCGCAAGCTCAGAGCGAATGCGCGTGGCAGACACTGCCTTGCCCTCGCTCGAGACAAGCGCATGGCCGGTGACCTCGATTGCCCGCTCGCGGCCCCAAGCAGTGATGACCGAGACGTCCGAGGCCCCGCGATAGCCGAGCCTGAAGTTCTCGCCCACGTGGATGGAACGGATGCTCATGCAGGGAGCCAAAACCTCGCAGAAGAATTCATCGTGACCCATCGAGGCGAGCGCAGGTGTGAACGGAACGACGACAACGGCATCCACCCCGGAGCGAGCAAGGCGCGCAAGGCGCTCCGTCACGGACGTGAGCTTGGGCGCCGGAGTGCCCACCACGGCATCGGGATCGGGATCGAACGTCACGGCTACAGCGGAGATGCCACGCTCGCGCGCATCGGCTACGGCATGGCGAACCAATGCGGCGTGTCCCACATGAAAGCCGTCGAATGCGCCGATCGCAATCGACGCGTCGCCGAGCCGACAGGGTTCATGGCCCGCTGCCAAACGATAGACGGGAGCGCCCGCGTCATCGAACGCCGCAAATTCGTGCCTGAGCTCCGCAGACCCCGGCATCATGAGCGCACCCCCGTGATTCCCTGCGGAAAGACGTCCGTCATGCGGAACCGACCGTCCTCGACGCTTGCAAGCGCGCGAAGCTCACCGTCGATTACGAGACCGACCGACGCATGCTCCCGCTCTGCAGAAGAAAAGACCTCGGGTGCCGCCGACACGGGGACGGACCGCCCACAAAGAACGTCTTCCAGGCGCGAGGAGGGCAAAGGGCATGCCTCGAGTCCGAGCACCTCAAGAGGATCGAGGGCCGCGGCACGCGCCTGCACAGCATCAAGACCATCGACGGCAAGGCATCGACCGAGGGCAATGGAGCCCGAAGCCGTGCGACGAAGCGCGGAAATATGCGCAGCGGAATCGCAGGCACGACCGATATCACGCGCGAGCGAGCGGATGTAGGTGCCCTTGCTCACGGTAAACGCGACGGTCCAAACCGGAGCCTCCACTCCCCCGCTAATAGCGATGAGCTGCGCGGACGCAATCTCGACAGGACGCGCCGGAAGCTCGAACGACTCACCCTCGCGGGCACGCTTGTACGAACGCACGCCGTTGACCGAGATCGCCGAAAAGGCGGGCGGAACCTGCATCTGCTTGCCGACAAAATCGGCAAGCACACCCGCAGCAAAGGTGGTATCGAGCAGCTCGGATACCGGAGCGACTCGCTTTGTGACCTCGCCCTCGGCGTCGTCGGTATTCGTCTCGGCGCCAAAAGCGATATCGGCAAGATAGCTTTTGGTGTCGAGCGTGATCTTACCGAGGAGGCGCGTTGCCTGCCCAACGCCAAGGACCATGACGCCCGAGGCAAGCGGGTCGAGCGTGCCCGCATGGCCCACACGGCGTTCATGAAGCGCACGACGCGCCCGGGAGACAACGTCGTGCGAGGTGATGCCCACAGGCTTATCGACCGCAAGCAGAAGATTCAAATCGGATGGTCCACGTTTGGCCATGAGACTCCTTGGATACTAGAGCTCCACGCGGACTTGAGACGGGTCCTCCCCCACAAGCTCGGCAAGCATGGGGAGTGCCGCGTTGAGCGTTTCGATGATTGAGCCCTTGTAGGTAAAGCCCGAGGCGGCCACGTGCCCGCCACCACCGAAAGCGGTAGCGACCGTCGACACGTCATAGGCGCCTTTAGAGCGAAGGTTGCCGCGCACCGTGGTGGCGCACTCGGTCTCCTTGAGGAACAAGCAGACCTCGACACCCATCACTGAACGAACGACATCGACGAGGCCGTCGCATTCGTCGGAGCCGACGCCGCACTGCGCCAGATCGGATGCAAAAGCATATGAATAAGCCACGCGACCGTTAGCGACCGTCTTAATACGCGCCATGACGATCGACTTGAGTCGCAGATACTCGATACGCTGGCTCTGGTAGACCTCGAGCGAGACCCGCGCAGGATCACCGCCATGTCCCACGAGCTCGGCAGCCGTGACGAATGCGGCGGGGTCGGCGTTCTGGAACTGAAACCGCCCGGTGTCGGTAACGATGCCGCAGAGAAGCGACGTCGAGATCGACTTGGTGAGCGAGATGCCCGCAAACGACAGGAACTCCTGGATGAGCACAGCGCAAGCGGCAGCGCTCGGCTTGCGGACCGACACCTCGGCGAACTCGCAGCAGGCCGGATGGTGGTCGAATGCCACAACATGCGCGGAACGTTCGAGAACGGCGGCAGCATCGGCAATGCGATTCACGACCGGCGCGTCGACGACGATGAAGAGGTCGGGCGTCTCGGTGTAGGTGCATGCCGGCACCATGGTGTCCGCGCCTTCCATGAACCGATAGATACGCGGCACCGGAGCGTTGTCCGCGAGCAAGAAGTCGATGGTCTTCAGCGGGTAGTGCGAACGCAGCGCCATGCCGAGGCCGAGGACCGAGCCCAAGGCATCGCCGTCGGGGGACGTGTGCCCCGCGATGGCGATGCGGTCGGCATCAGAGATCAAATCGACGATGTTCCGAAAACGCCCGATGAGCTCAGGTGAGACAAGTTCGCCGTCACTAGTCATCCAGATGCGCCTCCGACTCAGACTCGGCGACGATCGGATAGCCCTCTTCGTCTTTCTCGACCGCAAGCGTCGCCGGCACGTTCTCGAGCGCACGCGAGATGCGCTCGGCCTCGTCCGTGGAGCGGTCGATACGGAACTCGAGAGCGGGCGTCACGCGCCAGTCGAGCGAGCGGGCCAGAAGGCTGCGGATACGGCCGCGGGCCTGCTCCAGCGCCTCCATGACCTCGTCATAGCGCTCCGGATCGCAGCTCACGAAGATGCGCGCGAACGAGCGGTCCATGGCGACCTCGACCCCCGTGAGGGTGACGAGGTCGAGCCTCGGATCGGAAATCTCGAAGAGCAGAATGCTCCCCAACTTCTCGCGGAGCTGCTCGCCCAGACGGCGGGTTGCCTGGTTCTGCTTCATGCGTGCTCCTACTCGGTACGCGCGACTTGGTCTATGCGGTAGCCCTCGATCTGGTCGCCGGGCTTGATGTCCTGGAAGTTCTCGAGACCGATACCGCCCTCGGAACCGGACTTGAGGCTCTTGACCTCGTCCTTGTAGTGGCGCATCGAGGCGATCTTGCCGTTGTAGACCACGATGCCGTCGCGCACGAGGCGCACGGAGTCGGTCGCGGCGATCTCGCCCTCCT
>CAVDZW010000157.1:0-5641 GCA_963613305.1 bacterium
AGAAGTACAGCGAGCTCATGATCATGCGGGCGACCCACAGCGCGATGATGTCGCGCGCGGTGACGAGCGCCGTCGTGGGGTGGTGTCCCTCGAGGAGCTCAGGCGCCTGCGGCCATCCCTGCGTGGCAAAAGTCCAGAGTTGCGAAGAGAACCAGGTGTCGAGCACGTTCTCGTCCTGGTGCACATGGGTGCCGTGGCAGTGCGGGCACTCGTGCACGTCCTCCATCGAGGCGTCCTCCCAGCCGCAGTCGGGGCAGTAGAAGACAGGGATACGGTGCCCCCACCAGAGCTGACGCGAGATGCACCAGTCCTTGAGGTTCTCCATCCAGGTGGTGTAGGTCTGGGTCCAACGGCTCGGGTGGAAGGTCACCTTGCCGGAGTTCACGACGTCGAGCGCCGGGCCCTTGAGCTTGTCAACGGCAACGAACCACTGCTCGGAAAGCCAGGGCTCGAGCGAGGAGTCGCAGCGGTAGCAGTGCATGACAGAGTGGTCGTGATCGTCCACATGGTCGAGCAGACCGTGCTCCTCAAACCATGCCACGACGGCCTCGCGGCACTCGTCGCGGGTCATGCCCGAGAACTCGCCGTAGCCCTCGACCACAACAGCGTGCTCGTCAAAGATATTGATCTGCGGCAGGTCATGGGTCTGGCCCATGGCGTAGTCGTTGGGGTCATGTGCCGGCGTGACCTTGACGAAGCCGGAGCCGAACTCCGCATCGACGTGGTAATCGGAGAAGATGGGGATCTCGCGGTCGACGATCGGCAGGCGCACGGTCTTGCCCACAAAGGCGGCCTTCTCGGGATCCTTGGGCGACACGGCAACGCCGGTGTCGCCGAGCATGGTCTCGGGACGCGTGGTGGCCACGACGATGTACTCCTGGCCGTTCACAGGCTCGGTCAGCGGGTAGCGCAGGTGCCAGAGATGGCCGTGCTCGTCATGGTACTCGGCCTCGTCATCAGAGATGGCCGTGGTGCAGTTAGGGCACCAGTTGACGATGCGCTTGCCACGGTAGATCAGCCCGTCGTGGTACCAATCGCAGAACACGCGGCGCACGGCCTCGGCGTAATCGTCGTCCATGGTAAAACGCTCGTTATCGAAGTCGACGGAGCAGCCCATGCGCTTGATCTGATCGACGATGATGCCGCCGTACTCGTGAGTCCAGTCCCAGCAGGCGTCGATGAACTTCTCGCGTCCGATCTCGAGGCGGCTCACGCCCTCCTCTTTGAGCTTTTTATCGACCTTGGTCTGGGTCGCGATGCCCGCGTGGTCGGTGCCGAGCACCCAGCGCGTGGACTTGCCGCGCATGCGCGCCATGCGCACAATGGCGTCCTGGATGGAGTCGTCGGTGGCGTGACCCATATGAAGCTTGCCCGTCACGTTGGGGGGAGGAATCGTGACCGTGCAATCGCCCACGCCGGCGCGGCGCTTGTAGTAGCCGCCGTCGAGCCATTTCTGGAGAATCTTGGGCTCGTTCACGCTCGGATCGTAGTTCTTGGGCATCTCTTCCATATGTCTCTCCCCTTCTCGGCGAGCTGCTCTGGGCACCTTACGTAATCGAGCTAAAAGGATAGCACAGAGCGCAGCAGCGGCCGAGCTGCACCCACGCGCACAAAGAGAGAGGCCCGCGATGCGAACCCCTCATGCGCAAATCGTATGCAAGACAAAAAGCTATGCAGCCATCACGCGACGCGGCTGCTCTGTGCCCACCACGGACTCGCGGGTAACCACGACCTTCTCGACCCCATCCTCGGAGGGCAGGTCAAACATGGTCCCTTGCAGAATGTCCTCGCAGATGGAACGCAAACCGCGAGCGCCGGTCTTGCGGGCGAGCGCCATCTTGGCGATCTCGTGCAGGGCATCGTCGTCGAACTCGAGCTCAACACCCTCGAGCGCGAACATGCGGCGATACTGCTTGACGATGGCGTTGCGAGGCTCGGTAAGGATATGCACGAGGTCGTCCTCATCGAGCGCGCAGGTCTCAGTGATCACCGGGGTACGGCCGATGAACTCGGGGATCATACCAAAGGCGTTGAGGTCCTGCGGGAGCACCTTGTGAAGCAGCTCGTTCTCGTCGAGCGCCGTGGGACCGGCGATCTCGGAGTTAAAGCCCACGCCCTTGTTGCCCACGCGGTCGGCGATGATCTTGTCGAGGCCAACGAAGGCGCCGCCGCAGATGAACAGGATATTCGTCGTATCGATCTGGAGCAGCTCCTGCTGAGGATGCTTGCGCCCGCCGGAGGGCGGAACGCTCGCGACCGTGCCCTCGAGGATCTTGAGGAGCGCCTGCTGTACGCCCTCGCCCGAGACGTCGCGCGTGATCGAGAGGTTCTCGGCTTTGCGCGCGATCTTGTCGATCTCGTCGATGTAGATGATGCCCACCTGCGCCCGCTCGATATCGCCGTCAGCGGCGGTGATGAGCTTGAGCAGGATGTTCTCGACATCCTCGCCCACGTAGCCGGCCTCGGTAAGGGCAGTGGCGTCGGCGATAGCAAAGGGGACCTCGAGGATGCGCGCGAGCGTCTGGGCAAGCAGGGTCTTGCCCGTGCCCGTAGGGCCAAGCAGAAGAATGTTCGACTTAGCGAGCTCGACATCGTCGTTCGCGTCAAGCGCGAGCGGCGAGCGGCCCGATGCGGCATCGAAAGCGCCCTCGGCGGCACCACCCTCGATCACGCGGCGGTAGTGGTTGTAGACTGCCACCGACATGGCTCGCTTGGCGTCTTCCTGACCCATCACGTAGGCCGAGAGCTCGTCGTAGATCTCGTGCGGCGTCGGAACGCGGGTGATGACCTGGCGACCGTCGTCCTCGAAATCCTCAACAGGCTCAGCCTCGGGCTCGGCCGCGCCGGCGTTGCTTACGAATCCGGGGATACCGTGGTTGTGCGCAGCCTGCAAGAAGTCACTGGCGAGCGATTCCTCGAGGATATCGGCACAAGCGGTCACGCACTCGTCGCAGATAAAGATGTTCGTGGGGCCCTTGACGAGCTTGCGCACCTCGCCCTGCTCCTTTCCGCAGAAAGAGCAGCGGATGGCGCCATCGCCGCCAAAGGGGATCCCGCCGTTCATGTCCTCAGCCATTACTCAGCGTCCTTACCGGCAGCGGCAGCACCGCGGGTGGTCATGACGCGGTCGATCAGGCCGTACTCGAGGGCCTCGGCGGCACGCATGTAGTTGTCGCGTTCGGTGTCCTGTTGCACGCGCTCGAGCGGCTGGCCCGTCGCGGCAGAGAGAATCTGGTTGAGGTCGGAGCGGATCTCCTTGATCTCGCGCGCAGCGATCTCGATCTCGGTCTGCTGGCCCTGGGCACCGCCGCTGGGCTGGTGGATCATGATCTTGGAGTGCGGGAGCGCAAAGCGCTTGCCCGGGGCGCCCGCAGCCAAAAGCACGGCAGCCATGGAGGCGGCCATGCCGGTGCAGATGGTCGACACGTCGGGCTTGATGAAGTTCATGGTGTCGAGGATCGCGAGACCCGAGTAAATCTCGCCGCCGGGCGAGTTGATGTAGAGCGAGATGTCCTTCTCGGCATCCTGGCTCTCGAGATGCAGGAGCTGCGCGATCACGAGGTTGGCCGTGACGGAGTTGACCTCGTCACCCAAAAAGATGATGCGATCGTTGAGCAGCCTCGAATAGATGTCGTAGCTGCGCTCGCCGCGCGGCGTCTGCTCCACGACGTACGGAACGAGCGCGGAATCGATGCGGTTCAGCATGCGGTCTCCTTTCACATACCTATATAGAAAGCTACGGTGCCCCGCCGCGGGTCGCGCGGGACGGAGCACCGTACTTAAACCGTCAAACCGGTTATCTACTCTACCCTATCGCGCGGACATTACCGCACGGCAGAGCGATTGGGGACAAAAGCCTACTCGGCAGCCTTGGCGGCCTCGTCGACCTCGGTCACCTTGGCGTTCTCGACGAGGGAGTCGACGGCCTTGGAGCGGCGGATGGACTCGCGGACGGCGGGCATGCGGCCGTCGGCGACGAACTCGGCCTTGGAGGCCTCGACGTCCTTGACGCCGGCACGCTCGAACTCGGCGTTCACGTCGTCCTCGGTGACCTCGACGCCAAGGTGCTTGGCGAGGGCGTCGAGAGCGAGGGACTCGCGGGCGACGTCATCGGCCTGACGGTGCAGGTCGGAGAGGAACTGCTCGGTGCCCATGCCGTTGGCGGCAAGCCAGCCGTCGAGGGACATGCCGCGCGAAGCGAGGTTCTGCAGGAAGTTCTGGGCGAGCTCGTTGAAGACGGACTTCTCGTAATCCTCGTCCATCTCCTCGAGCTCAAGGCGCTCGGCGAGCTTGGCCACGGCGCGGTTCTCCTTGAGGCCGGGGAGCTTGGAGGCCTTGTCCTGCTCGAGCTCGAGCTTGATGGCATCGCGCATGGCGGCGATGTCGTCAAAGCCGAAGTTCTCCTTCACGAACTCGTCGGTGAACTCGGGGGTCTTGCGGACCTTGATGCCCTTGACGGTGACCTTGACGGTGCTCTCGGCCTCGTCATCGCCGGGCTTCCAGGAGATCTCCTTGACGTCGTCGACGTTGGCGCCGATCAGAGCCTCGTCGAACTCCTTGGGCAGACCCTCGGAGCCCATGGCGAGCAGACGGCCCTCGCCCGCGAACTGAGCGGCGTCCTTGACGTCCTCGAGGTCGGCGGTCACGTAGTCGTCAGCCTCGACAGCGCGACCCTCGACATCCTCGAAGGTGGCGTGATAGCCGAGGAGCATCTCGACCTGGGAATCGATCTCGGCCTCGGTGACCTCCGCCGGCGGCATCTCGATCTCGACGGGCTCATAGGAGTTGAGCTCGCAGGCCGGGCGCAGGGAGAACTCGACCGTGTAAGTGTAGTCCTCGTGATCCTTGGCGATCTCGATCTGCTGGTAGTCGCCCTCCTTGACGGGGACGATGTCGAGCTCGTTGAGGACGGCGGCCTCGTTGGCACCGATCAGATCGTTGGTGGCCTGGGCGAGGACGGCCTCGGCGCCGAGGGCGGAATCGATGACCGGGCGCGGAGCCTTGCCGGAGCGGAAACCCGGGAAGCGGTACTTCTTGGCAGCGTCCTTGTAGGCCTTCTTGATGGCAGCGTCCACGTCGGCGGCCTCGATGGTGACCGTGGCGGTGAGCTTGGCGTCCTTGACCTCAGAAGCGGTGATGTTCAACGTTCCTCCTCATACATGGCCCGGTTGTGTCCTCAGGCACCGGGAACCCCTTGATAAACATGTATTGCAGGCGCTGGTGCGGGCGAAAGGACTCGAACCTTCACGGGAATCCCACCAGAACCTAAATCTGGCGCGTCTACCAATTCCGCCACGCCCGCATAAAGCGCACAGATTAGGCATGATAGCAGATACGGAGACGTATCCGGTAAACGAAGATTCCCCGCTCCCCCGCGCCATGCATAGACCATATTTAAACAGCAAACGCGCCCGCGAGCGCCGCGTACTAGAGGCACGCAAGCTCACGGGCGCGTGGCAAGGTCGGGTGACGTGGAAGGCCTTGGGTTAGCAGACGCCTTGGGCGAGCATAGCATCCGCCACCTTGAGGAAACCTGCGATGTTGGCGCCCATGACGAAGTTGCCCTCCGCGCCGTACTCACGAGCAGTGTCGTCGACGTTGTGGAACATGCCGCGCATGAGCTGCTCGAGCTTGCCGTCGA
>CAVDZW010000158.1:0-5616 GCA_963613305.1 bacterium
AGACGGCGACCTTGTGCATGCCGTGCTCCATGGCGATCTTGGCGCAAGCCTCGGCGGCCATCTGAGCGGCAAACGGGGTCGACTTGCGGGAGCCCTTGAAACCGACCTGGCCGGCGGACTTCCAGGCAATGACGTTGCCCTGGGGATCGGTGATCGAGATGATCGTGTTGTTGAACGTCGAACGGATGTGGGCCTGACCCACGGAGACGTTCTTACGGTCCGCGCGCTTGAGACGGGTAGCGCGAACGTTCTTCTTAGCAGTAGCCATCTATCTAGCGCTCCTTATTTCTTCTTCTTAGCACCGATCTGACGCTTCGGGCCCTTGCGGGTACGAGCGTTGGTGTGGGTGCGCTGGCCGCGGACCGGGAGGCCCTTGCGGTGACGGAGACCACGGTTGCAGCCGATGTCCATAAGGCGCTTGATGTTCTGGTTGCGCTCACGGCGGAGGTCACCCTCGACCATGAGGTGCGTCTCGTCGATGTACTTACGGATGCGGTCAACCTCATCCTCAGTAAGATCCTTGACGCGGGTGTCCACGTTGATCTCGCACTCGTTGCAGATCTTGGTGGCAGTCGTGCGGCCGATGCCGTAAATGTAGGTCAGACCGATCTCGACGCGCTTCTCACGCGGAAGGTCGACACCATTGATACGGGCCAACGTAATCTCCTCTCATTAACCCTGACGCTGCTTGTGGCGCGGGTTCTCGCAAATGACGAGCACCTTGCCATGGCGCCTGATGATTTTGCACTTATCGCACATCTTCTTGACCGAAGGACGTACCTTCATCGTTCTTCCTTTCGGTAGTGCTCAAACTACTCCTACTATCTACTCGCCCAGCCGCAGGCGTAAATCACGAATGGCTGGATTCACACGCAAACCGACCGTAGGTTGAGCTAAGCCTGCGATCGGAGGAAATGCGCGTATGAGCCGTGGCTATTTATAGCGATAGGTGATGCGACCCTTGGTGAGATCGTACGGGGAAAGTTCCACGACAACCTTGTCACCCGGGAGAATGCGGATGTAATTCATGCGGATCTTGCCCGAAATCGTGCAGAGAACCGTATGACCGTTCTCGAGCTCCACACGGAACTGTGCGTTGGGCAGCGGCTCGGTGACCTTACCCTCGAGTTCGATAGCGTCTTCCTTCTTCATGCAATCATCTTTCTCTATAAAACGACAGCGATTGAGTATTCTACAGCACGCAGAATGCTGCAGGATTATTTACGTAATGCCTACATAACTCCGCCGTCCATGGAGCACCAGGGCCCCTGGGCGTCGGAGGTGAGGATCTTCGGTCCATCCGTAGTGATGGCAACCGTGTTCTCGAAATGAGCGGCCGGCAGACCGTCCTTGGTCGAGACGAGCCAGCCGTCACGACCCGAGACCACATGGTTGGAGCCCATGGTGATCATCGGCTCGATGGCGATGACCATACCCGGCACGAGTTCCACTCCCCGACCCGGCTTGCCGTAGTTGGGAACATTGGGCTCCTCGTGCATACGGTGGCCCACGCCGTGTCCCACGTAATCACGGATCACGCCGTAACCGTGCGACTCGGCCAAGGTCTGCACCGCCGAACCGACATCGCCGATGCGGTTACCCGGAACGGCCGCGTCGATAGCGGCCTTGAGGCAATCGCGCGTGACCTCGCAGAGGGCGCGGACCTCGGGTGAGGGGGTGCCGACGAAAAACGTCCAGGCATTGTCCCCCACCCAGCCATCTACGACGGCGCCCGTATCAATCGACACGATGTCGCCGTCGCGGAGGATGATCTCGGGGTTGGGGATCCCATGGACCACGGCGTCGTTTACCGACGCACAGATGGAGCCCGGGAATCCGCCATACCCCTTAAAGGCGGGCTTGCCGCCATGCATACGGATGATCTGCTCAGCGAGCTGATCGAGCTCAAAAGTCGAGACGCCCGGGCGAACCAGCGCGCCCACATGGCGCAGCGCCAACTTGGAGAGGGCGCCGGCCTTCTTCATCTCCTCAATCTGCTCCTGAGTCTTGATCTTGATCATAGACCGAGGGTTTCCTTGGCACTCGCGTAGACGGCCTCCATAGACTGGTCGCCGTCGATGGTCTTGAGCAGACCCTGGCCGCGGTAGTACTCCACCAGCGGCGCGGTGTTCTTCTCGTACACGCTCAGACGGTTCTCGATCGTCTCGGGCTTGTCGTCATCGCGCTGGTACATCTCGCCGCCGCACGTCGGGCAGGTCTCCATGGAGGCGGTGCCGGTGTGGCCGCAGGCGCGGCAGGTGCGACGCGACGAAAGGCGATTGACGATGACCTTGGCCTCGACGTCGACGAGCAGGGCGCAGTCGAGCGAACGCTCCATAGAACCGAGCTCGGAATCGAGCGTCACGGCCTGCGCGGTGTTGCGCGGGAAGCCGTCGAGGATGAAGCCCTTCTGGGCATCATCGGCGGCAAGACGCTCCTTGACGAGGTCGATGACGAGCTGGTCGGGAACGAGCTCGCCGGCATCCATGTACTTCTTGGCCTGGACACCGAGCTCGGTGCCGCCCTTGACGGCAGCGCGGAGCAGGTCACCCGTGGAGATGTGGGCCACGCCGAACTCAGCGACGAGCTGCTGCGCGACGGTGCCCTTGCCGGCGCCGGGGGCGCCCAACAGAACGATGTTCATAGCTATCCCCTACTTACTTGAAGAAACCGTCGTAGTCGTACATCTTGAGCTGACCCTCGACCTTGTCGATGGTGTCGAGCACGACGCCGACCATGATGAGGATGGACGTGCCGCCGAACGACTGGATCAGTTGATTGCTCGTAAAGGCGAACACGATGGACGGAACGATGGCGATGACTGCCAAGAAGACCGCACTCGGAAGGGTGATCTTATTGAGTGCGTTCTTGATGTAGCCAGCCGTGGCCTTACCCGGACGGACGCCCGGGATGAAGCCGCCCTGCTTCTTGAGGTTGTCGGCCGTGTCGTCGGGGTTGAACACCATGGAGGTGTAGAAGTACGCGAAGAACACGATGAGCACGACATTGAGAACCCAGTTGAGCCAACCGGACGAAAGAGCGCCCGAGACGGTCTGGATCCAGTCGATCCCCGGGAAGAAGACGGCGATCTGGGCCGGGAAGTACAGCAGCGCCGAAGCGAAGATGATGGGCACAACGCCGGCGGTGTTGACCTTGATCGGCAGATAGGTGGACTGACCGCCCATGATGCGACGACCCACGACGCGCTTGGCGTACTGCACCGGGATGCGACGCTGACCGCGCTCGAGGAAGACGATGAACGGAATCACGCAGAGGATCACGGCGAAGATCACGATCGTCACGATGATGCCCGTGTTGCCCTCGTCCACAGACGAGAAGATTGCCTGGGGCAGACCGGCCATGATGTTCGCGAAGATGATCAGCGACATGCCGTTGCCGATACCGCGCTGGGTGATGAGCTCACCGATCCACATGATCAGCATGGCACCAGCCACGAGCGTACCGACGACAAGGATGTCGAAGACGATCTCGGGAGCGCCGGCACCGTTGAACTCGATGCCGAAGTTCTTGAAGAGGAACAGATAGCCGATCGAGTTGAGGATCGCGAGCGCAAGCGTGAGGTAGCGCGAGTACTGGGTGATCTTGGTCTGGCCCACCTCGCCCTCGCGCGCGAGCTCATGCAGCGAGGGAACCACGGCCTGAAGCATCTGAAGGATGATCGAGGACGTGATGTAGGGCATGATGCCGAGCGAGAAGACCGAGACGTAGCTCAGGGCGCCACCCGAGAAAAGATTCAGAAGGGCCATAGCTCCCGAAGCAACACCGGAGTTGCTGCTTTGGAAAAGGCCCAGCATCCCCTGGAAGGGGACACCGGGCACGGGAACGTGCGCACCGACGCGGTACAGCACGAGCATAGCTATGGTAAAAAGAATCTTATCGCGCAATTCCTTGATGCGAAAAGCATTCTTAAGACCATTTAGCACGGGAGCTCGACCGACCCTCCTGCGGCCTCGATCTTAGCCTTCGCCGAAGCGGAGACCTTGTCGACCTTGACCGTGAACTTCTTGGTGAGCTCGCCGTTGCCGAGGACCTTGACCGGCTCGAACTCGCTCTTGGTGATGCGAGCGGCCTTAAGGGCGGCACCGTCGATCACGGCACCATCCTCGAACTTGGCATCGAGACGCTCGACGTTGACGGCGGTGTACTCGATACGACGGGGGTTGCGGAAGCCCGGGAGCTTGGGCAGACGCATCGCGAGCGGGGTCTGACCGCCCTCGAAGCCGGCACCCTTGCCGCCACCGGAGCGGGAGAGCTGGCCCTTCTGGCCGCGACCCGCGGTGGTGCCGTGACCTGAAGAGTTGCCGCGGCCGATGCGCTTGCGGTTCTTGGTGGAACCGGGCGCGGGGGTAAGATCGTGAAGCTGCATTTGCTACTCCTCTACAATCTCGACAAGGTGCTTGACCTTGAAGATCATGCCGCGAACGGACTCGTTGTCAGGACGCTCGACAACCTCGCGGATCCTGTGGAGGCCGAGGGCACGGATGGTACGGACCTGGTCCTGCTTGCAGCCATTGGTGCTGCGGACCTGCTTGATCTTGATGGTGTCAGCCATGCTTAGTGCTCCTTACCGACGAACATCTCGGCAACGGTGAGACCGCGGCGCTCCGCGACCTCAGCGGGGCTCGAGAGCTCCTTGAGGCCCTCGACGGCGGCCTTGATGATGTTGAGGCCGTTATCGGTACCGAGGGACTTGGAGAGGACGTTCTTGATGCCGGCAAGCTCGAAGAGGGGGCGCACGGCGCCACCGGCGATAACGCCGGTACCCTCGACAGCGGGCTTGATGACGATACGGCCGGCACCGTAGTGACCGAGGACCTCGTGCGGGATGGTGCCCTCATCGGTCACCGGCACGTGGAACATGTTCTTCTTGGCGTCGATGGAAGCCTTGGAGATGGCCAGGGGCACCTCCGCGGACTTGCCCATGCCGACGCCGACGTTGCCCTTGCCGTCGCCGACGACGACGAGAGCGACGAGGCTCATGCGACGGCCGCCCTTGACGGTCTTCGACACGCGGTTGATGTAAACGACGCGCTCCTCGAACTCGGAGGCCTCGCGCTGCTGCTTCTGATTACGAGCCATGTGCTACATACCTCCTAGAACTCGAGACCGGCGGCGCGGGCACCGTCGGCGAGGGCCTTGACACGGCCATGATAGATACGGCCACCGCGGTCGAACGTGACGACCTTGACGCCGGCCTCGATGGCACGCTCGCCCACGAGCTTGCCGACCTTCTCGGCGGCCTCCTTGTTGGAGGTGGCAGTGCCCTTGAAGGACTCCTCGAGGGTCGAGGCGGAGGCGAGCGTCTTGCTGCCGCCCTCACCGTCGACGATGACCTGAGCGTAGATGTTGGCGTTGGTACGGGTCACGCGCAGACGCGGACGCTCGGCGGTACCCGAGATCTTGCCGCGAACACGGCGCTGACGACGCTTGAGGCCTGCCAGCTTCGCCTTTTGCTTGTTCATGCGTAAACTCCTAAAAGTTCGGACTAGCCTGCACCTGACAGGGTGCGGGCCTTGTGCGGGATGCTTCTACTACTTAGCGGCCTTGCCGAGCTTGCGGCGGATGTGCTCGCCAACGTAGTGGATACCCTTGCCC
>CAVDZW010000159.1:0-5385 GCA_963613305.1 bacterium
CGCTCATTCTCCCCATGGCGATCTTCTTCCTGATTGGCTGGTGGTTGAACCGCCGCATGAAGAAGGCGATGGGGGATGACGGTCCCTCCATGAACTTTGGCGGCAGCACCTTTGGAGGCGGCGGGCTGGGTAAATCCGGTGCGCGCGTGATCGCTTCGAAGGATGTGGGCGTCACCTTTAAGGACGTCGCCGGCCAGGAAGAGGCCAAGGAGTCCCTCAAGGAGGTTGTCGACTTTTTGGAGAAGCCGCAGCGTTACGAGGAGATCGGCGCAAAGCTGCCGCGCGGCGCGCTTCTTGTGGGACCTCCGGGCACGGGCAAGACCCTGCTCGCCAAGGCGGTTGCCGGAGAGGCGGGAGTTCCGTTCTTTTCTATCTCGGGTTCCGAGTTCGTCGAGATGTTCGTCGGCCGCGGCGCCGCCAAGGTGCGCGACCTCTTTAAGCAGGCCAAGGAAAAGGCCCCTTGCATCGTCTTTATCGACGAGGTCGATACCATCGGCAAAAAGCGCGACGGCGGCGGTTTTTCGGGCAACGACGAGCGCGAGCAGACGTTGAACCAGCTCCTCACCGAGATGGACGGTTTCGATAACCACAAGGGAATCGTGGTGCTCGCGGCCACCAACCGTCCCGATTCCCTCGACCCGGCGCTTCTCCGCCCTGGACGTTTCGATCGCCGCATTCCCGTGGAGTTGCCCGACCTTTCGGGCCGCAAATCGATTCTCGAGCTCCATGCCAAGAGCGTTAAGGTGCAGCCGCCGATTGACCTTTCGGCCATCGCCCGCGCCACTCCCGGCGCATCGGGTGCCGATCTTGCGAACATCATCAACGAGGGCGCGCTTCGTGCCGTTCGCGAGGGTCGCTCCCGTGCAACGCAGGAGGACTTTGAGGAGTCCGTGGAGGTTGTCATTGCTGGTCAGCAGCGTAAGTCGACCGTGCTTTCGGATCACGAGAAGCAGGTCGTGAGCTATCACGAGATCGGTCATGCAATCGTCGCGGCGCGCCAAAAGGGGAGCGCTCCGGTCACCAAGATCACCATCGTTCCACGCACGAGCGGTGCCCTCGGCTACACCATGCAGGTGGAGGAGGACGAGAAGTTCCTTACCACCAGGCAGGAAGTGCTCGACAAGCTCGCGGTCTATTGCGGCGGGCGTGCGGCCGAGGAGCTTATCTTCGGCGAGATGACCACGGGCGCCGCGAACGATATCGAGCAGGCGACCAAGCTCGCGCGCAACATGGTCACGCGTTTCGGCATGTCCGATGAGTTCGGTATGATGGCCCTCGGTACGGTGCAGAACGCCTATCTTAACCAGGATACGTCGCTTACCTGCGCCCCGGGAACCGCTGAGCGCGTCGACGCGATCGTGGCCGAGCTCATCGAGGATGCGCATAAGCGTGCGATGCAGATTCTCAAGGAGAACAAGTTCAAGCTCCATGAGCTCGCTCGCTATCTCTACAAAAAGGAGACCATCACCGGCGTTGAGTTCATGAACGTGCTCGAGCGCGAGAACCCGCTCATGCCCAAGAACAATGCAGCCACTACTGAGTAATCGATAGTCGCGTGATAAGCTTTGAGGACCGCCTGGGAGCGGTCCTCTTTGTATCTGACAGGTTGGATAGAAGGTGCCACCATGGGTTTTATGGAAGACGTACAAGATTCTCTGCAGCGCGAGGTCGATTCCGCCGGCCGTTCTGTTGAGACCGCTCGGCTCAACATGAAGATCAGCGACGTCCAAAAGCGTCGCAAGGAACTCGCGGCTCAGCTTGGTGCGAGCCTGTACGAGGTTGCCAAGAGCGATCCCAATCTCGTTGCCGGGCGCGAGGCCCTGTTTGACGGCATTGCTGCACTCGACGCCGAGCGCGCGGGCTATGAGGCGCAGATCCAGGAGATCGAGCGCAAAGAGCACGAGGCACTTATTGCGGCTTCCACCGTGGAATGTCCCTTCTGCCATTACCGTCTGCGCTCGAGCGATATGTTCTGCTCCGGTTGCGGCAAACCCATGGCCGAGATCAAGGCGGCCTCCGAGAAGGCTCCCGAGCCGGAGGCCCCTGCTGCTGACTGCTTCTGCATGAATTGCGGCACCAAACTCGCTCCGGGCGATAAGTTCTGCATGAACTGCGGAACCAAGGTCACGCCCTCGGCTGAGAGCGCCACGGCCGATGCCGAGATGTCCGCCGAGCCTGCGGCGGCACCCGCCGAGTAGGTCTATCTGGCAGGTGATTTGAGATCCAAAGCTGCAGGCGCTTTTGGGATAAAAACCCCGAACGACTTTGGTCGCTCGGGGTTCTTGGTGTTTGATTGCGGGGCTTTATCTGAGGAGAGCTGAGGCCAGCGTGTGGGTTCCGGTGGCTTTTCGAGGTCCGGTACTCCTTCACAAGGAAAGCGCGCGCTTGCGGATGTTCCCGCAAGCGCGCGCTTTGCTCATGCAGATTTTGAAATCAGGTTTTAGAGCGTGCGACCGTAGGCGTCGGCATCCTTGATGGCCTGGGCGAACTTCTCGTCGGTGAAGGGCACGGGGTTGCCGTGCTTCCACTCGCTCGTGTTGTGCGCGGCCTCGCAAAGCGCGGGGATGTGGCTTTCGTCGAGGTACACGTCGGCCAGCGTCACGGGCAGACCGAGCTTTTTGTTGAAGGCGGCGTAGCGCTTGAGGTTCTCGGTGTCGCCGGTGTAGGCGAAGAGTACGAGAACGCCGAGGCTCACGACCTCGCCGTGCAGGTGGTGCCCCTCGCGCTCGATGGAGCAGCTCGCGTTGTAGAAGGCGTGCGCCACGCTCGAGTTGTAGTAGAAGTCGGGCTGGTTGGTGAGGTTGCTCACGTAGCCGGTGTTGACCACGATGTCGAGCGCGATCTGCTTGACGGCCTCGGAGCTTTTGTTGGCGCGGACGTCGGCCAGACCCTGCTCGCCGTACTCAAAGAGCGGCTCGGAGCAGGTGTGGGCGAGGGCAAGACCGAGCGCGCCGGTATGCGTGAGGTTGCCGGCGCTTGCGGCGTATTCGACCTCGGGCTGCTTGGAGAGCGCGTCACCGATGCCGGCCCAGAAATACTCATCGGGGGCACCGGCGATGATCGCGGGGTTGATGAAGATGTGCGCCGGGCAGTTGGGGAGGGTGTAGCCCTCGAGCGAGCCGTCGTTGTTGTAGACGACGGCGATTGCGGTGCCAGCCGAGCAGTTGGAGCAGATGGTCGGAACGGAGAAGACCGTCTTGCCGAGCTCGATGTTCGCGGTCTTGACGGTGTCGATGGCCTTGCCGCCGCCGATGGCGAAGAGCACGTCGGCAGCCTGGGCCTCGGGGGAGTTCACGATCTTGGCGATGTTGTCGCGGGTGCAGTCCTTGCCGTAGACGTGCTCGCCGAGCACCTCGATATCGGTGTTCTCGAGAGCGGCGCGGATGCCGGGGGCCGCAGCCGCGAGAGCGCGCTCGCCGCCGATCAGCATGACCTTTTTGGCCTTGTGGGCAGCGAGGACCTCGGGGAGGGCATCGAAGCAGTCTTCGCCGATCGTGTAGTTGCTCATCTCAATCGTTCTCATAGGAATCCCCTTTGGTGATGTCGGTTGCAGTGCAATGCGCTTTATTGTGATGCAGCACGTCCTGCATGTGCTTGTGAATTTTAAATTCTTGTTTCCGTCACGTTACAGATGCGGATTTTCTTTGACATGGGGCTTTGAGCTGAGGATTTGTCTTTAAACGAATCGAGTTGCCAAAAAAGTCCGGCCATCGCTCGGTATGCGTGCTAGTATTCAGGCCATTGCGTTGATGGGGACGAGTAGCCGGTCAACATGCACCACAGAGAGCGGGGGAGCTGAGATCCCGTGTGTATGCCCGAACGAAAATCACCCCGGAGCTGCGCTTCGAACGGATGCCTCATGGTATCTGAGTAGATGGCGCCGGGATGGCCGCCGATACGGGCCAGCCGAGTAACGGGTGCGAGCATGTTTTGTGCGAGGGCACCTAAGCTGGGTGGTTAAGCGAAGAGCTTTTTGCGCCGCATGCGCGAATTTTGGCGCTTCGTCCCAGCTTGCAGGGACGGGCGCCTTTTTTGGTGCCCAAAGAGGGGCGCCGCCGCGCCCCGTCATGGAAGGGGTATTCGTGGCTAACGAGTACAAGAAGACCATGAACCTGCCCAAGACCGGGTTCCCCATGAGGGCCGGCCTTTCGAAGTCCGAGCCCAAGAGGCTCAAGGACTGGCAGGACAACAAGGTCTATGAGCAGGTTCTGGAGAAGAACAAGGGTCACAAGAAGTTCGTGCTTCATGACGGCCCCCCGTATGCGAACGGCCCGATCCACATCGGTCATGCCATGAACAAGATCTCCAAGGACATGATCAACCGTTACTGGATGATGCAGGGCTGCGAGGTCCCCTACGTTCCCGGTTGGGACTGCCACGGCCAGCCCATCGAGCACAAGGTCGAGGAGATGCTCGGCACCGATAAGTTCAACCAGACCTCTACGGCCGAGATCCGCGAGCTCTGCAACAAGTTCGCTGTCGAGAACATCGAGCTCCAGAAAGCGGGCTTCCGCCGTCTGGGCGTTTTGGGCGACTGGGACAACCCCTATCTCACGCTCTATCATCAGCACGACGCTGCCGATATCGAGGTCTTTAAGGCCATGTTCGACAAGGGCATGGTCTATCGCGGCCACAAGCCCGTGCACTGGTGCAAGCATTGCCACACCGCGCTCGCCGAGGCCGAGATCGAGTATTCCGACGAGACCTCGCCCTCGATCTTCGTTCGCTTTGAGCTGACGAGCAAGCCGGAGGGTCTCGAGGATTTTGCTGGCCCGGTCGACTTCGTCATCTGGACGACGACCCCGTGGACCATCCCCTCCGACCAGGCTGTTTCGTTCAAGCCCGGTGCCGCCTACGTTGCCGTCGAGCACGACGGCCGCGCCGAGATCATGCTCGAGTCGCTTGCGCCCAAGTGCTGTGAGCTCTTTGGCTGGGAGTACACGCCGGTTCAGGTTGCGGGCGAGAGCTACGTGCGTCCCGCCGAGACCTTCGCGGGGCTTCATTACAAGCAGCCGGTCTTCGACGACGTCGAGGGCGTGGCTCTGCTCGCAGAGTACGTCGGTACCGACGATGGCACCGGCATCGTCCACAACTCGCCCGGCCACGGCGTCGATGACTACTTTGCCTGCCTCGATGCCGGCATCGAGGACATCTGCATGCCGGTCGACGACGACGGTAAGTTCTACTCGGGTGAGGGCTTTGGTACGGGCGGCCCCTTCAGCGGCATGGATACCGACGAGGCTAACCCGCACATCATCGAGTTCCTCCGCGAGCGCGGCACCCTCGTGCTCGAGAAGAAGATCACGCACAGCTACCCGCACTGCTGGCGCTGCAAGCACCCGGTGCTCTTCCGCGCCACCGACCAGTGGTTCATCTCGATGGACA
>CAVDZW010000160.1:0-5122 GCA_963613305.1 bacterium
CTTGAAGGCGCGGAACTTGTCGGCGATGGGCATCGCGGAGTTGACCTCCTCGATGCTGCCGTCGATCTGCAGGCCGTTGTGGTCCACGACGAGGCAGAGGTTATCGAGATGCTGGTTACCCGCGAACATCGCAGCCTCCCACACCTGGCCCTCCTCGATCTCGCCGTCGCCGAGCAGCGCGTAGGTGCGATAGGTGTCGCCCCAGTGCTTGGCCGCGAGAGCCATGCCACAAGCGGCCGAGATGCCCTGACCGAGCGAGCCGGTGGACATGTCGACGCCCGGGGTATCGTTCATGTTGGGGTGGCCCTGCAGGCGGCTGCCCACATGGCGGAGGGTCTCGAGCTCATCGACCGGGAAGAACCCGCGGTTGGCAAGCACCGAGTAGAGTGCGGGCGCCGCGTGGCCCTTGGAGAGCACGAGGCGGTCGCGGCAGGCGCACGTCGGGTTCTCGGGGTCGATGTTCATCTCTTCAAAATAGAGGAAGGTGAGGATATCGGTGATGGAGAGCGAGCCGCCGGGATGTCCGGCCTTGGCCGCGTGGACGCCGCGCACGATGCCCTTGCGGACCTCGTTCGCGATGCGCGCGAGCTCCTCGTTCGGCACCTCTCGACCCCCTTGTCCAGACGACGCGCACGAGGCGCAAACCTGCTGCTCTTCTGCCATGTCCATCCCTTCGTAGCGTGGCTTTTGACACAAATGCGGCTTAACTATATCAGCCAAAATAGCCCGTTATCTGCAGAGACTTCAAAGTTTGCCAAAGTGCTAAAGCGTTTACCAAAACTCAATTTGCATCACCGCAGGAATTTGAGCGGATAAACGTTTTAGCAGTTTGTGCAGACGGCATGAACCGGCTGGCCGCGTTCGCAGCTTAGTTATACGTATATTCGGATGTTTAGTCAATCGAGTGAACATTCTGCCGCCTCTCTCCTCAATCGCTTCAAAATTATCGAGGCGGGCCGTAGCACAGCAGCATGCGCGGGCAACGGGCGCTCGGCTCCAAACGTTCAAAGCGAGTCAGCGTCTGCGAGAAGCCCCGCGCTCGCCAGATAAGCGCCGGCACGGGACTCCCCTCGCCCGTCAGGCCACCCGCACACGCACGCAAAGGAACGAAACTATGGCCTGCGCCCACGGAATCGGTCGCACGCGAGAGTGCCTCCCCTACTCCTCCAGGCGCTTGAAGCCCTCACCAAAGGCCTCGGTAACGTCGGAAATCATGACGATGGCGTCGGGATCGTGCTCGGCCACGATCATCTTGAGAGTCGAGATCTCGCGGCGCTCGAGGATCACCATGAGCATCGGCTTGCTCTGGCCGCTCCACATACCCGTGGCCGAGAGCTTGGTGCAGCCGCGGTCGAGACCGTACATGATGTCGGTCGCGATCTCGGGAAAGTTGTCCGAGATGATATAGGCCATGCGGCGGCGGTTGGCACCGTCGACCACGGCGTCTACCACGTATCCCATGAGCACCATGCCGAGAGCCGCATACAGCGCGTTCTCGAGCGAAAACACAGGCGCCGAGAGCGCGCAGATGGCCACGTCGATCGCCATGGTAGTGGAGCCCACCGAGAGCGAGGTCTTGCGCGAGACGATCTGGCCGATGGTGTCGGAGCCGCCGGTGTTGGCGCCGCAGCGGAGCACGAGGCCGTAGCCGATGCCAGAGAGAATCGAGCCCCAGAGTGCCGAGAGCATGAGATCCTGATTTGCAAGCGGGGTCTCGAAGAGTGCGAATACGTCGCAGAACACGCCCAGGAGCACAAAGCCCGTGACGGTCTGAATCACGTAGAGAAGGCCGCCCTCGCGCGCCACCACAAGCAGAAGGAGAGCATTAATGGCGATGGTCTGCACGCCGACGGGCAGGGCGATCCCGTTTTGGGCCGCGACCTCCTGCACGATGGTCGCGAGGCCCGTCACGCCGCCGGCCGCGAGGCCGTTGGGAATCATGAAGTTGTCGGTGGCAAAGGCCGCGATCGCACAGCCCACGATGATCATGGGCAGGTCGCGCAAAAAGTTCGACCTGATGAGCCGTTCCAAATCGACGCGTCGTGCCATGTTTCCTCCTCATCGCGCACGGTCCGGCGCCGCCCCAAGGCTGCACCGGACCGCCGTGCCCGAACAGGCGCGATATCGAATTGAATAACCTCCCCGCAGTCTAACACGGGGACGGGGCGCCAAACACGGCGGCCCCTCAGGGCTTCGCGCTCCTAATCCTCCTGGTCCTCGGCACCGGCCACGTAGTCGGAATTGCCGGTGGCCCAGCGATGGTACCCGATGACGAACGGGTCGAGGTCACCGTCCTCAAGGACCGCCTCGGTGTTGCTCGTCTCGACCCCGCTCCGCAGGTCCTTGACCATGCGGTACGGGTAGAGCACGTAGCTCCTGATCTGGTTGCCAAAGCCGATGTTGGCCTTGGGACCGCGGATGGCCTCGAGCTTCTCCTCGCGGCGCTCGAGCTCCATCTCGTAGAGGCGTGCCTTAAGGATCTGCATGCACGCCGCCTTGTTCTGAATCTGGCTCCGCTCGTTTTGGCAGGTAACCACAATACCCGTGGGGATATGCGTCACGCGCACAGCGGAGTCGGTGGTGTTCACGCCCTGGCCGCCCGGGCCGCTCGCGTGGTACACGTCCACGCGGATATCGTCGGGAGCGACCTCGATCTCGATATCGTCGGGCAAAACCGGGATGACCTCAACGCCGGCAAAGGTGGTCTGACGGCGCTTCTTGTCGTCCGTGGGCGAGATGCGCACCAGGCGGTGCACGCCGGCCTCGGCACGGAGCATGCCGAACGCGTCCTTGCCCTCAACGGTAAAGGTGGCGCGATCGATGCCGATGACCTCGGCCGCGGGGCAGTCGTTGATCGTGACCTTCCAGCCGCGGCGCGCGCAGTACTTCATGTACATCTTAAAGAGCATGAAGGTCCAGTCCTGGGCCTCCAGGCCGCCCTGGCCGGGCTTGATGGTGACGATGCAATAGCCATGGTCGAACTCGCCGGTAAACCAGCTCGTGAGCTCAAGCTCGTCAACGCGGCGCTCGAGCTCGGCGGCGGCCGACGTGGCCTCGGCAACGAACTCCTCGGCCTCGGGGTCCTCCCCCATCTCGCTCGCCAGGTCGAGCGCGGCGCGAGCGTCGGAGAGCTGTGCGCGCGCATCGTCGACAGCGGTGATATCGGCCTTGGCGGCGGCGATCTCGGCCATCACGGCGCGGGCGGCGTCCGCATCGTCCCAAAACCCGGGCTCGGTGCTGCGGGCCTCGAGCGAGGCCACGCGCGCGGACTTCTCGTCGAGGTGCAGATAGCCCTCGACCTCGTCCAGGCGCGCAGCCAGCGCATCGAGTGCGGCGGCGTCTACCTTTTGGGCATCGGCCATGCTTTAGGCCCTACCATGGCAGTTCTTGAACTTCTTGCCCGAACCGCAGGGGCAAAGATCGTTGCGGCCCACGTTCACGTACGGGTCGCCCGACTCGCTCTTGCGATAGGTCTGCACCTGGCCAGCGGCGTTGGCGGCACCCGGGCCACCCTGCACGAGCGCGCGGGCCTGGGCAGCGGCAGCCTGCTGGCGCACGGCGCTCCCGGCGTTGTCGCCGTCAACGTCCGCGGGTCCGGAGTACTCGGCGCCCTCGAGGGCCGACTCCTCCTCGGGCTCGGGAATCGGCGCGGCACGCTTGATCTCGATGCGCAGCACGGTGCGCAGGTAGTCCTCGTACATGGTGTCGACGAGCGTCTGGAAGGCGCCGTAGGCCTCGGTCTTGTACTCCACCAGCGGATCGCGCTGGCCAAAGCCGCGCAGGCCGATACCGGTCTTGAGGTAGTCCATCTCCTGCAGGTAGTTCATCCAGCGGGTGTCGATCACGCGGAGCATGACCTGCATGTTGAGCTCTCGCATGAGCTCGTCGCCCAGGCGCTCGGCCTTCTCGGCATAGCACTTGTTGACGTAGGCCAGGACCTCCTCGACAAGCTCCTTGTAGGGCTTGTCCTCAAAGGTCGGGGCGTCGAGGTTGCCCGTAAGCTCCTGCACCCACTTGTGCAGGCCCTCGAGGTCGCGCTCGCCCTCGCGGCTGTCCTTGGCGCAGAACTCCTGCACGCAGCGCTCCACGGTGTCCTCGATCACGTCGTTCACGTGCTCGGTGAGGTCCTTGCCGTCGAGGATCTTGTTGCGCTCGGCATAGATCACCTGGCGCTGCTTGTTCATAACGTCGTCGTACTCGAGCACGTTCTTGCGCATGGAGAAGTTGATGCTCTCGACCTTGTGCTGCGCGTTCTCCACGGCCTTGGAGATGAGCTTGGCCTGGATGGGCATGTCCTCCATGTCGGCCGAGACCATCATGTTGGAGATGCGGTCCATCTTGTCGCCGCCGAACAGGCGCATGAGGTCATCCTCGAGCGAGAGATAGAACTGGGTCTCGCCCGGATCGCCCTGACGGCCCGAACGGCCGCGGAGCTGGTTGTCGATACGGCGCGACTCGTGGCGCTCGGTGCCGATGACGGTAAGGCCGCCGGCGGCGAGCACGCGCTCGCGCTCCTCCTTGCAGGTCTCGACGGCCTCGGCGTGATAGCGCTCGAGCTGCTCGGGGTCGATGTCCTCCATCGAGATCTGCTCGTACTCAAGACGGTCGCGCACGAGCTCGTCGGGGTTGCCGCCGAGCAGGATGTCGGTGCCGCGGCCGGCCATGTTGGTGGCGATAGTCACCGCGCCCAGACGGCCCGCCTGCGCAACGATGTGCGCCTCGCGCTCGTGGTGCTTGGCGTTGAGGACCTCGTGCTTGATGCCGCGGCGCGTGAGCAGGGCCGAGAGCTTCTCGGAGCTCTCGATCGAGACGGTGCCCACGAGCACCGGTTGGCCCTTGGCATGGCGCTCCTCCACGTCGGCGGCCACGGCGTTGTACTTTGCCTCGACGGTGCGGTACACAAGGTCGTCGTGGTCGATGCGCTGCACGGGACGATTGGAGGGAATCACCTGCACGGGAAGCTTGTAGATCTCGCGGAACTCGGCGTCCTCGGTGAGGGCGGTGCCGGTCATGCCCGAGAGCTTGTCGTACAGGCGGAAGTAGTTCTGCAGGGTGATGGTGGCGAGCGTCTGGTTCTCCTCGCGCACGAGCACGCCCTCTTTGGCCTCGATGGCCTGGTGCA
>CAVDZW010000161.1:0-5101 GCA_963613305.1 bacterium
GTGATGGGATCGAACGTGCCCGGAACGAGCACGTGGGTGATGTTCTCGGGCATGGATCAGCCCCTCCAAACCAGGACGTCGACGGCGGTGATGCCGTAGCGCTTCTCGCGCAGGGTCTCGAACCCATCCGGGTGCGCCCCCGCCTCACCGGCAGCATGCTCAAAGAGAATGACGCAGCCAGGCGAGAGCAGCTCGTGGGAAGCGAGGTCGCAGAGCAGCTTCTCGACGGGCTCGGCGCCAAATGCGTAGGGCGGGTCGAGCAGCACAAGATCGAACGGCGCGCCGGGAACACGCCCGCGCGCGGCCGAGGTAAGGATATCCCCGCAGATCACGCGGGAGCGCGAAGGCGCGCACTTGAGCGCAGCCAGGTTGCGCTTGATAAGTGCCGCGGCCCCACGGTCCGCATCGAAGACCGTGCTTGCGGCGGCGCCGCGCGAGAGCATCTCGATACCGAGCGCTCCCGAGCCGCCGAACGCATCGAGGATCCGTGAGCCTTCGATGCCGCCATCGAGCGCCGACTCCGCCATCGAGGCGCAGGCCTCGCGCACGCGATCGGTCGTCGGACGCGTCACGTCGCGCCCGCGAGGCTCCTCGAGCTTGCGCCCGCCCCATTCTCCGCCGATGATTCTCATCCGCCGCTGACCTCCTTCAGGACTTCGCCGTACCGCCGAACGACCTCGTGCCGTAAGGGCAGGGTCTCGGGCGAATCAAGACCAGAAGCATACCTCAGAAGGCGATCTGCGTCATCGTGTGCGGCCTCGACAAGCTCGGTATCGGTCTCGAGGTCGACGAACCTAAGACTCACCCCACCCGACTGCCGGTAACCGAGAATCTCGCCCTCGTGCCTAAGCGCCAGGTCCATCTCGGCAAGCGCGAAGCCGTCGGAGGACTTCTCGAGCGCCTTGAGTCGCTCTTGAGCAGCCGAGGCACCGCCGTTGCCCTTGGCATGGGTCAGGCAAAAACAGGTTCCAGAAAGCTCGCCACGGCCCACGCGCCCGCGCAGCTGATGAAGCGTTGCCAGGCCAAAACGGTCGGCATCCTCGATCAGCATGACGGTTGCGTTCGGCACGTCGACACCCACCTCCACGACCGTCGTCGAAACCAAGATCTGGATCTCGCCCGCACGGAAGCGCGCGAGAACGTCCTCCTTCTCCGCGCCCGACATGCGTCCGTGCATGAGACCGACAGCAGCGCCCTTGAAGGTACGTTCGATACGTTCGACCTCGGAGACCGCGTCATGCAGGGGAACAGGCGCGCTGAGCTTACCGTCCTCGTCGCGCACGGAGCCGGGAACATCCTCGAGTTCCTCCAGCTTGTCGGAGGGGCTCACGAGCGGACAGATCACATAGGCCTGATGACCTGCGGCGAGCGCCTCACGGACGCCGCCATATGCGAGGTCGCGGCTGCGCTCCGTGATCACGCGCGTCTCAACGCCCGCTCCCGCTACCGGGCGGTGCCTGATGACGCTCACCGAAAGGTCGCCGTAAAGCGAGAGCGCGAGCGTGCGCGGAATCGGGGTGGCCGTCATCACGAGCAGGTCGGCGCCCCTCCCCTTGCGACGGAGCCTTGAGCGCTGGTCCACGCCAAATCGATGCTGCTCGTCGATGACCGCAAGCGAGAGATCACGGAACTCGACATCGTCCGAGAGCACGGCCTGCGTCCCAAAGAGCACTTGGATAGTTCCCGTCGCGAGCCCTTCGCAGATGCGCATGCGCTCGCCCCGCGGAGTCGCACCGGTGAGCAACGCCCACGAGATGCCGACGGCATCGAGCAGCGGACCGGAGCCCGTAGCGTACTGCTGGGCAAGAACGCTCGTCGGAGCCATGACGCACGCCTGGGTGCCGGAGTCGACACAGGCCGCGAGAGCAAACGTGGCGACGGCGGTCTTACCCGTGCCGACATCACCCATGAGCAGGCGGTTCATCACGCGGGAGCCGTCTGCCATATCGTTCAAGATGTCCGAGACGGCGCTGTCCTGTTCTTCGGAAAGCGACCAAGGCAGCGCTTCCCTGATACGTTCCACGAACACACCCGGCGTGTGCGCGCGAGGCGAAACGTTAGCAAGAGCGCGGTCGGCCCTGATGCGCAAGGCAAGCTGGAGCAACAGGAGCTCCTCGTAGGCAAGCCGGCGTCGCGCAAGCTCGCGCTCCCCCATCGAGGACGGAAAATGCATGGCGCGCAAAGCTGCCTGCGCACTCATGAGCTTGCGCTCGGCACGCAGCCGCACGGGCAACGGATCGGCAAAGCAACCTGCAGCCTCTATGCCCGCGGAGACGATTCGACGCATCCAGCCGACGGAGAGTCCCTCCGAAACGTAATGGACGGGCAGGATCGGGGCGCTTGACGAGGCATCGTCCCAGCGTTCGAGGAGGGGCGCGACCATCTTTTTGAACCCGCGGTCGAACTCCACCTTACCGGAGATTGCCACACGCTCGCCTTCTGCATACTGGCGCGCGAGCCACGGCTGCCTAAAGAAAACCGCCTCAATGAGTCCCGTCTCGTCAGCGACGGTGATGTAGGTCACATGAACGCGTGCATGAGGGCGCGTGGTAACGCGATGGATCGTGCCCACGATGGAGCACGAAAGGCCGATGGGCGCGTCCTCTACAAAGTAGCGCGTCGAAAAATCAAGATAGCGGTACGGCACATGCAAAAGGAGGTCCCCGAGCGTCCCGATACCGAGACGCCGCAGGGCCTCCTCACGTTTGCCCGAAATATAGCGGGCCTGAGATATATCGGTATCGAGGGCAAGCGCGCACTCGAACCGTGCAGAAACTGCCGGAACCGAAGCGGTCGACAACAAAATCCCCGTTACTCGATCGAGAAGATAATCGGGTAGAGCGGCTGCTCACCGCGGTGAGGATCGACCTCAAGATCGGGCTGGGCCTCCTCGATAGCGGCGACGATATCCTCGAATTCCTCGTCAGAGAGCTCGTTGCCGGCAAGGATGGTGAGCGCGTCGCCCTCCTCCTCTTCCTGCATGCGGGCGATGCAGTCGAGTGTGACCTGCTTGACGTCGGAGCCCACGATATCGATCGAGCCGTCGATGATGCCCATGACGTCCCCGTCGTGGATCGGGCTACCGTCGCTCGCGCTGGAGTCGCGGACGGCACGGGTGACCTCGCCGTCGCGCACGTCCTCGAGCGCCTCGATCATGGCCTCCACGACGTCGTCGACATCAGCACCGGGCACCACCGCAAAGAGCGCGGAGAAGGCCTGCGGAACGGTCTTGGTGGGGATGACGACCGCACGCTTGTCGGTGCAGGCGCTCGCCGCGGCCTCGGCCGCCATGCGAATGTTGCCGTTGTTGGGAAGGATGATGACGGCCTCAGCGTTCACCTGCTCGATAGCCTCGAGCACGTCAGCCGTGGAGGGGTTCATGGTCTGACCGCCCTCGACGACGACGTCGACGTTGAGCGAGCGCAGAATCTCGGCCTCACCGGAGCCGGCGGCAACGGCGACGAAACCGAGGGGCTTTGCGGGCTCGGCCGGCTTGGCGTCCTGATCCTCGTGGATCTTAGCAGTGCGGTCGTGCGCCTCCATCTCCATGTTGTGGATAAACACCTCGTAGATCTGACCGAGCTCGAGCATGTGCGCGAGCACGAGATTCGGGGTGTTAGAGTGCACGTGCACCTTGTAGTCGGGATAGGAGCCGACGAGCAACTCGCAATCACCCATGGTGGCGAGGAATGCCAGGCACTCGTCCTCATCAAAGGGAGCGGCGGCCTTGAAGAGGAACTCGTTGCAGTAGCGGAACTCGGAGCCTTCCCAGTCGTCGTTGGCCTCGATCTCGACACGGCCGAGCGCGGCATCTCGCGCGGACTCCGCGGAAGCATCGAACGTGGCGGAGAAGCCCTCGACCTTGGTGGTACGCCCAAGAGCGCAGGCGACGAAATTCTCGAGGAAGATGGCAAAGCCGAACGCGCCGGAGTCGACCACGCCGTTCTCCTTGAGGACGGGAAGCAGGTCGGGCGTGCGCGCCACGGAGTCGTAAGCCTCGACGACAACAGCGTCGAGCGCCTCCTCGAGCGTGAACTTCTTCTTCTCGCACTCATCGGCCTTGGTCGAGATGTCGCGCAGGACCGTGAGTATCGTGCCCTCGATGGGCTTACGGACGGCCTTGAAGGCGACCTTGACGGCGCGACGGAGTGCTGCGGCAACGTCAGCGGAGGTGGCGGGACTCTTGGCAGACACCAGGCCCTCGGCCACACCCCTCAGGATCTGAGAGGTGATGACGCCGGAGTTGCCGCGGGCTCCCATGAGCGAGCCGTGGGTGATGGCGGCGGCGACGGCCTCCATGTCGGAATCGTCGGAAAGCGCGGCGAGCTCCTTCACGACCGAGGCGAGCGTGAGCGACATGTTGGTGCCGGTGTCGCCGTCGGGAACGGGAAAGACGTTGAGCTTGTTGATCTCCTCTGCCTTCTCTGAAACGGCAGCAGCGGCCACGGGGAAGCAGGTGCGGATAGTGTTAGCGATCATAGGGTTCTGTATCTCCGAATTCAGCCGCTAGATAAGGCTCTTGAGGCCGTCGATGTGAATGCCGATTTTGAGACCGGACGGGTCGATCTGAGCGATCTCCTTGAGGGTGAACGCCACGGAGCTCGAGAGGTTCTCGCAGACGGACTTCATGTTGCAGCCGTTCTCGAGAACGACATGCAGGTCCACCGAGAGCCCCTCCTCGGTCGCAGAGACGAGCACACCCTTGCGCAGGCGCTGGCCCGAAAGGATGCGGACGCTCTCGGCGCCCTGGAGCTGCTCGGCCATGCCGACCACACCGTAGCAGGACATGGCGGCGTAACCGGCGATATCGGCGATAACGTCGTTGGAGACGGCGAGCGTCCCCTTGATGGTCTCAGACAAGGTTTCTCCTTTCGGTGTGCACAGCGCACCTGTGACGGGAGCATGAATGTTCCTATAGTACAACGCCTGCACAGGAGTGACAGGCGCGGCCCGAGAAACTAAACGATCCATACGGGCCGATAGAACATGAACGAAGGCTTCAACCGGCAATAAAAAACCCGCCAGGCAAGCTGGCGGGTATCAACTTCTGGCTCCCCGGGTAGGACTCGAACCTACAACAACGCGGTTAACAGCCGCGGGC
>CAVDZW010000162.1:0-5058 GCA_963613305.1 bacterium
TGTCAAAGTCCCACATTGCAAGGTCTGCTTGCGTCGAGCGCCTCTTGAGCTCAAGGCCCCTAAGCGGCGACAAGACGAGTATGTCAACGTCAGATTCGTCGGTCGCCTCTCCACGGGCATACGAGCCGAAGATGACGATCGCGTCAGCGGGCATGTTTCCGACCACTGAGTCGACGATCATCTTGACCCTGCGCTCGCCGAGGTCCTCGACTCCGTAGCGCTTCACTTCCACCATTGGTTGACCGCCTTGTCTATCTACATGTTTCCAATATTTTACTGTTATATCTAACAGTAAAATGATATAAAATATAGCAAAGGGAAGGTTGTAGGAAGGTGGTCGCATGCGCATACAACTCAACAGCGGACAGCGGAAGGCGGTCGACTCGATAAGGTCGGGTGCGAACGTGTTCCTGACCGGAGAGGGCGGCACGGGCAAGTCGGTGGCCATTGGCGAGGCGGTGAACCTCCTGCGCCGTGACGGCCGCGAAACGATCCTCTGCGCGCCGACGGGCATAGCGGCCCGAAACATCGGCGGCGCGACCATCCACTCGGTCTTCCGCTTCGACCTCGGCCCCAAGGTCGCCGACTCGCTCGAGGACGTCCAGCCCTCCAAGGTGGTCCATGAGGCCGACACCATCATCATCGACGAGATCGGCATGGTCCGGCGCGACCTCATGGACGCCATCGCCCGCGTCGTGGAGCTCGAGAACGAGGCGAGGGCAAGCGACCCGGAGGGAGGGCGCCTGCAGCTGCAGCTTGTGGTGGTCGGCGACTTCTCGCAGCTGCCGCCCGTGGTCACCGACAAGGACAAGGCGGCGTTGGTCGCCCACTACGGCCAGCGGAGCGCGACCACGGGCTTCTACGCCTTCGAGGCCGACGGGTGGGGCCGCATGGGGTTCAGCGTCTGCCAGCTCACCGAGCCGATGCGCCAGTCCGACCCGACCTTCGTCGCCATGCTCAACCGGGCCCGCGTCGGCGACGCAAGCTGCATCGGCTACTTAAACAAGCTCGCGGGGCGGCCCGACCCGCCGTCCGAGGCCGTCTCGATCGTCGCCCGCAACAAGGACGCCGAGCAGGTCAACCTGAGCCGCCTGGCGACCCTCAGCGGCAAGCCCGAGCGATTCCGCGGCGTCGTGAGCGGCGAGTTCAAGCCCGGCGACATGGCGGCGCCGGAGACCCTCGAGCTCAAGGTCGGCGCGCGCGTCATATGCGTCGCCAACAATAAGGAAGTCGGCTACATCAACGGCTCGACGGGCGTCGTCACAAGCACGCACGGCAAGTCCGCCGATGGCCTTGACGCCATCAAGGTCCGCTTGGACGGCGGCGGCGTGGTGCCCGTCGTGCGCAAGCAATGGGAGAACGTCACCTACCGCGTCACGGACGGCCCGAACGGGCGCAGGCACCTCGAGCAGGTCGTGCTCGGCACCTACACGCAGTTCCCCCTGAAGCTCGCGTGGGCGATCACCTATCACAAGTCGCAAGGGCAGACGCTCAATGCCGTGTCCATCGACCCCGACACGTTCGGCCCGGGCATGCTCTACGTCGGCCTCAGCCGCGCGACCAGCGCGGCCGGAATCTGGCTCACGCGCGAGATAGGCAAGTCGAGCCTCAAGGCCGACGAGGCCGTCGTCGGGTTCTATGAGAGGGCGTGCGGCTGGACCGCGCCGCCCCCGGCGGCGGGCGACGAGGTTCCCGACCTGACCCCGCGCCCGCGCCACAAGCCCGCCGAGGAGCGCCCGGAATCAACCGAGGAGCGCCCCCCGGAATCAAAAAGGAAAGCTAAGACCGCTGTTATATCTAACAGTAATATATCTAACAGTAATTCAAACAAGCTTGAGGAAATCCAGGAAGAGCTCCACGAGCTGCTGGGACGCGGCGGAAGGACGTGGGTCCGCGTCTACGAGCTCATCTCGAGGGTTCACCGAGAGAAGCTGTACAGGCCCGAGCACAAGTCCTTCTCCGCCTGGCTGAGGGCCGAGGCGGAGCGCGAGGGCGTCGCCGAGTCAATCCTCTGGCACCGCAAGAGCGCGGGCGACTTCTACACCAAGTGGGCCGAGGGCAGGGCCGGCGCGCCGACTCTCGCCGAGGGCGAGGGCCTGTCCGAGGAGAACCTGAACCTCGTCCGCAAGATCGCGAAGGCCGCGCCTGAGCGCGCCGACGTGCTGATGGGCGAGATGGTCGAGAACGGGCTCTCCACCAAGGACCTCCGGCGCGAGTGGCGCGAGGCGCGGGCGCCGGGCCCCGCGGCTCGCGAGAAGGCCGCAGAGGAGCGGGAGGCGCCGACGCCGGCGGCCCATGCGTCAAGGTCGGGGCTGTCCGTCTCGTGCGCCGACGCAGGCGCCTTCGAGGCCGTCCTGGCGGCCATAC
Source organism: bacterium (assembly GCA_963613305.1). Lineage (GTDB taxonomy): Bacteria > Actinomycetota > Coriobacteriia > Coriobacteriales > Coriobacteriaceae > Collinsella. The sequence goes on from CAVDZW010000162.1 coordinate 2,368, forward strand.
GCGCCGCCGGCATCGAGGTCGACTTTGTTTAGCGGCCACGTATAGGGCATTGCCTGCGGTTTTGTAGTTCTGGACAAGTGGACAAGATTCGTCTGTATGCACTCATATGTGCGGCAGGTGTATATGTGCGGCAGGTGTGATTTGGCACAAAAAAAGGCGCCCCGCCCGAAATTCCCGAGGACCTCGGGCGGGGCGCGGCGCCAATGCGCTAGAGTGGTCGCTAATGCAAGGCGGTGTAACCAGCACCGGACTTGCTCGATTCGCGGGACGGCCATCCCACGTACCGAACGACCACTTGCTACTTCGAAGTGTAGCAAACGCCAAGGCAAAACGGCAAGGTCACACGATACGTACAAGGGGCGGCTCCGCGAGGGGTCGCCCCTTTTTGTTTTTTTGTTTGCGCGCGGCCCCACCGAGACATATAGCCCTTTCCGGTGGGCGCGTAATGGCCGCTGACGAGCCGAATAACCGGACCGCGAGCGTCCCTCGCCTGCTGTTGCCGCCCTGACGGGCGGTCGCGGCCACCGACTCGGCGGTGGCGCGCGCGCGGTGGCCCGCCGCGACGGCGAGACGGGAGGGCGGAACTCCTCGGAGCTCCGCCGCGCGCCCCCTCGCAGGGAACTCAGCCCTGCGTCTGGGCGTCGGCCAAGGGAAGGATGAGGCCGGGCAACGCGGCGGGGCGGGCACAGGGCGCGTGTGCCTCCGGGCAAGGGGGCACTCTCTCCCGGCTGCGCGGGCGGGGTGCACCGACGCCGCCCTGCACGCGCCTCTCCGGGTGAGAGTGCCCTCGCGAGGTGTTGGAAACCTGCAAGGTTTTCAATGGCTCGCGAGGCTTGAGGCTTAAGCATACCCATGTCGGTTCGGCGGGCAGTTATCAACAACGCCCGAGTTATCGACATGCAAGGCAGACGCAAGGCGCGACGGCCGCAACGCGGCACAAGGCGACGGGCGCGCCTAGGCGCGCTTACGCGCGCGGCCACGAGGGGCGAGCCCCATGGGCCCACGCCCGAGCGGCCGAAAGGGCACGAGGGGGAGCCACGTGGCCGACCAAGGGCTTGTTGACATAACGCCTATTATCACGTATCCGAAAGACCTCGCTTTAAGCCATCTAGCTGCGACTTCGTTTGCACCGACAAACACGGCTCTATGTTTGTCACCAATCAATCAGCCAAAATTTGCGGTGATACACGGTTCTTTGGGCGCTTGCTGCTGACTATTGGCGGATTACCGACAACACCGCAAAAGCCGCCAACAAAACCGCTGACCGCCGCCAAGATGGGCGGCAAACATAGGCCCCTTGACTGCCAAAGACTGATAAAGTTGCAGGTAGATAGCATCGCTAGGCAAAGGAGCAAACATGCCAACGACCAAGAAGGCGATAGCCGACGAGCTCGGCGTGTCGAAGCAGACCGTCGCCAACTGGGTGCAGCGCCTCGACCTCGCCGCTCACGTGTCGCGCGAGGGCCAGGTGGACCTGCTGGACGACTACGCCGCATCGGCGGTCGCGGCGGCAATCGGCACGGACAAGGCCCCCGCCGAGGAGGGCAAGGCCACGGGCAGCGTCGTGGACGCCCAGGAGGCGCGCATAGCCGACCTCAAGGCCGAGCTCGCCGCGCAGAGGGCCGACTACGAGGCCCGAGTCGCCGACCTCGAGCATGAGCTCGACGCCGCCAACGCCCGGCTCGCCGACGCCCAGGACAAGCTCGTGGCCATGACCGAGAGGACCAGCGACCTCACGGCCGAGCTCGCTGACATAGCCAAGCGCCAGCAGATCATAGCCGCCACGCCGTGGTGGCGCCGCTGGTCGCTCGCATCGCGCCTGCTCGGCTCCGGGATGGGCGAATAGGGGGGTAACGATGGCTGGAAGGAAGGCAGACGCCGACGCGTTCGCGAAGAGGTGGGCCAACAGGGGCAACGAGAACCAGGACACCCAGAGGTTCTGGATTGACTTCTACCAGAACGTCCTCGGGGTCGAGGATGCCGTGTCGCGGCTCGAGTTCGAGAGGCCCGTGTCGACCGCCGCGAGCGCGCACGAGGGCTACATCGACGTGCTCGTCCCGTCCGCGAGGACCTTGGTGGAGCAGAAGTCGCTCGGCATAGACCTCGCCAAGGAGGAGACGCGGCAGGGCCGCAGGGTGACCCCCGCGCAGCAGGGTCTCGCCTACGCGCAGGGCCTCCCCCTGTCCCAGCAGCCGCGCTACGTCGTCGCGTGCAACTTCTCTGACTTCTGGGTGTTCGACCGAGAAAAGGATTCGCTGTGCCGAGAGCCCCTCTTCAAGCTCTCCCTGGCCGACCTTCCCAAGAACCTCGCCGCGATCCAGTTCCTCAAGGGCGGCGCCGAGGCGCCGGCGACGATTTCGCGCGCGGTCTCCGTCGAGGCCGGCAAGATCATGGCGAAGCTCCATGACCAGGCGGCCGAGGCTTTCGACGACCCGGACGTGCCCGAGAACCACCACGCGCTATCAGTGCTCATGACGCGCCTCATGTTCCTCATGTTCTGCGAGGACGCCGGGCTCGTGGAGCCGAACGCCTTCCGGGACTACGTCTCCCACTTCCAGGCGGCCGACCTCAGGCGAGGGCTCAAGGACCTGTTCGTCTGGCTCGACACCAAGGACGAGGAGCGCGACAGGTACGCCGGGCCCTGGCTCAAGCGGCTGCCGTACATGAACGGCGGCCTGTTCAGGGAGAGGA
>CAVDZW010000163.1:0-5051 GCA_963613305.1 bacterium
GTTCTTAGCCTATTGATCTGGTTTTCGGTAATAAAGTCCGAAGCCGAGATCGTAACCGAGCGGGCGGCATTGAGCCCGAGTGTTCCCACGAGGTTGTTCTGGATGCCCCCGATGAGCGAGGTCATGGCGATGACGGAGCCGATGCCGATGACGATTCCGAGGATGGTGAGGAGGCTTCGTCCACGATTGGCCTCGAGGGCGCGGAAGGCCTCGTGCAAAAGGTCGCGCAGGCTCATGCGCTCACCTCCTTTGTGCTGGATTGAGCAGCGTGCTTTCCGTTTGGAGCCGCGGGGGCTTGAGTGACGATACCGGGCGTTTCTGCTGTTTGCGGAATGTAGGCGCCATCGAAGATGAGGCCGTCGCGAATATGGACCGCGCGGTCGGCCTCGGCGGCGACGCCCGGGTCGTGCGTGATGAGCACGATGGTCTTGCCCTCGTTCTTAAGCCGCTGGAAGGTCTCCATGACCATGGCGCCGGTCGTTGAGTCGAGGTTGCCAGTCGGCTCGTCGGCGAGGATGATGGCTGGATCGTTGACGAGGGCACGCGCGATGGCAACGCGTTGCATCTGGCCGCCCGAGAGCTCGGTGATCTTGTGGTCAAAGTGGTCGATTGGCAGCGCTACGGCGCGAAGGGCGCGCACGGCCTTTTGCTCGCGTTCGGCATGCGGCACGCCGGTGTAGGCGAGGGGGAGCATGACGTTATCGAGCACGGTCATACGCGGAAGTAGGTTAAAGCTCTGGAACACGAATCCGATGCGCGTGGCGCGGATCTCGGCGAGCTCGTCATCGTCGAGATCGGCAACGTTCAGCCCTTCGAGGCGGTAGCTGCCTGAGGTCGGCGTATCGAGGCAACCGAGGATGTTCATGAGGGTCGACTTGCCCGAGCCAGAAGGCCCGGTGATGGCCAGGAACTCGCCCGGATAGACAGCAAGCGAGATGTCGTGCAGGATATGCGCGATGCCGGCGTCGCTCTCAAAAACGCGGTGAATGTTGCGGATGTCGATTACGGGGCGCATGGTTAGATGTCCCCGTCGAGCGTGTTCGTGTCGGAATCCCCACCGATGCTGCCGGGTGCGACGATCTCGGCGCCCGCCTTGAGCGGCGATTCAGGGAGCGAGGAATCGCTTTGCGTGTTGGGGTCGCCCGCGGCTGAGCCCTTGGGGCGGCCGATGACGGCATAGGTGTCGTTCTTGGTCACGACCTGGACCGCGATCTCCTTGGTTGCATGGGTTTTGGAGTCGGTCTGCTTGAGGACGGAATACGAGCCGCTGCCGTTATCGATGAGGTCGGTCACGGGAACCATGGCCACGTTCGTGAGTTCCTCGGTTTTGATGGAGACCTGTGCGGTCATGCCCGATTTAAGGCGCGCGTCAGGGCTCGGGATCAGCACCTCAACGTCATACGAGACTCCGCTCGTCCCGCTTGAGCTGCCGCCTGAGGTGGATGCGACGCTCGCGATGGAGGTCACCTTGCCCTCAAGCGAGAGATTTTCGAACGCGGGGAACGTAACGGTCGCCGTTTGATCCTGGGCAATCGAGGAGATGTCCTTCTCGTCTACTTGTACGGTGACCTTCATCTGTGAAAGGTCGGCGATTTCCATGAGGGTAGAGGGGCTGTCGCTGCCGGTACCCTGGATGGTGCCACCCGAGACGGTCGCGCCAACCTGGGCGTTGAGGCCGACGATGCTGCCCGAGGCCGGAGCCTTGACGTTCTTGAGTACCTGCTTTTCCTGGACCTTCTGGAGCGTGTTCTGGGCCTGCGTGAGGGTGCTCTGCGCGGAACTCACCGCGCTCTGGGCACTTGCGGTGTCGCCGGGGGTAACGGTCTGATTGCCCTCTTCGTCGGTGGTGACGGTCGGCTGCGCGGCCGCAGCGAGTTCGTTCTTGGCATTTGCGAGCTCTTGCTGGGCATTTTGCACGGAGGTTTGAGCCTCGCTGACCTCACGGTCGATATCGTCGTTCTTGAGGACGAGGATCACATCGTCCTTATTGACCGTCTGCCCGGTGCTCACGCGGACCTCGGCGATGGTTCCGTCGACCTCGGGCGAAACGACCGTGGAGGAGAGGGGCTTGAGCGTGCCCTTGGCCGATACCTCGGTTGTATAGGTGCCGACTGTCACGGTGTCGACGACGGTGTTGTCTTCTTCCTCTTTGGTGTTGGAGAGGACGATGGCGACGACGGAGATAATCAGCAAGACGCCTACAGCTACACCGGCAGCGATGCCGCGGCGAATGAGCTTTTTCTTGCGTCGCTCGGCTCGGCGTTCCTTGAGCTGGGCGTAGAGCTCGGCGTCGGCGGGGTCTGCGGGACCATCTTGTTCTGCAAGCGGTGCTTGCGCGATCGCAGTCTCGCTCGTGTCGACGGGGAGCTTGGTCAGGATTTCCGTCTTGTCTTCGGCCATGGGAGGTCCAATCGTCGGCGTGTCTTTTGTTCGCTGAACGAACGCGGTGAGCGGTGTGCCCCGCAATTAAGTGAGTAACTGTTGTAGACTAATCTACAAACGTGGAATAGCGCATACAACTATCAAAATTGTAGCGCTCAACTTACATAAATGAGGTTCCGAGATGCCTAAAAAGCGCGTTGACCGGAGGATCGTCCGAAGTCGTGAAGCAATCAAAGGGGCGTTCGAGCGCCTGCTCGGCAAGATGCCACTCTCCGACATCACGGTGAGTGCCATCGCGCGTGAGGCGAATATCGACCGCAAGACGTTTTATGTGCACTTTGGGACCGTCGATGGCCTCATCGACTCGCTTGCCGAGGATGCGGTCACGGGTGTTGCCGACTATGTGGAGAGAAACGTCGACTTCAAGTCGCTTGACGCCGCCAAGGATTCCGACGAGGCCGCGCGGCTCTTTTTCTCCGCCGTGAACCAGGCCGTGTGCTCGAATCTTGTCCTTAACCGTCAGATTCTCGAGAACATCCCGCTCGAGGAGTTTATGGAGCGCGTGCGCAAGCCGCTCGAGCGCGAGATCCTGGCGCGCGAGATGATTCCCGAGCGCATCAAGGACGAGATGTTCGACTACTATCTCTCCTATATTTTGAGCGGCCTTATCGGCATCTATCGCACCTGGGCGCTAACAGATGACGGTATCGAGATCGAGCGCGTATCGCAGGTGGCGAACGACCTCACCATGTTCGGGCTGTCGTCGCTCAAGGGGCGCCTGTAGCCGGTTTACGGACTTTCAGAGGGTTCGTCGCCAGCGGTCATGGTTGCCGCGCAAAGTCTAAGGGCCTTATGGGGTCTGTGGATATTTACTCAACTTTCAGGGCGTCGATTCGGGTCGACGCTCTATTTCTTTCGCGGCTGTTTCTCACCGTAATAAAACGTGCCTCCGCAATCTGTCTGCGGAGGCACGTTGCTTGACTTGGCTTGTATTCTGCGTCGATTACGCTTTAGTTGTGCACGACGACGCAAAGACCGGTCGAGATCAGCTCGTGGAGTTCCCTGGCCTTGTCGGGCGGCAGGTTCACGCACCCGTGGGAACCGACGCTCTGGTAGGCAGTGGTGTTGCCGAAGTTGTAAGAAGCCTGCCAGCTCGCGTCGTGGAAGCCCACGGCGTTGCCGACAAAAGGCATCCAATAGGTGACCGGGGTCCTGTACTCGGGTTCTCCGGTGGTCGGGTCGATCTTGCCGACGAGCGTGGCACCGCCGGAGTTCGACTTGATGTAGTAGATGCCTGTCGGCGTGGAGTGGTCTTGGGTCGGATTGCCGGTGATTACGCCCGATTCCCACTTGATGTTGCCGTCGGCGTCGTAGTAGCGAGCATATTGTTCAGAAATGTCGACATCGATGTACTCGCCCCAGTCGCGCTCGCCCTTGTTGGTGTAGGTGTCGCCCTTGGTTTTGTACGAGAGCTCGATGTCGCCCGACTGCTTGTTGGTGACCGCGTCCTTGATGGTGCTCACCAGCGAATCGGTGTCGACACTCCAGCCGTAGTCGCCGCCCGAGACGGTGATCTGCTTGCCGTCGGCGCGCGTGTAGGTGCGCTCCGAACCCACGGTGTTGTAGTTTTCGGCGAGCTGGTTGGCCCAGTTCGTGAGGCTCTCGTCGCTGAGTTGCGGATTGAGCGAGTCGTCGAAGGTGATCCAGTCCTTAAAGGTGGAGCTGTCGAGCTTGCCGGCGTCGTTGCCGTTGAGCTTGAGGGTCACGTTGACCCCGAGGAGGTCGGTTGCGGCCTTGCAGGCGGTCTCGATCTGCTCGTCGGTAAGGCTGTCGTTGAGCGGCGCATACGCGTCATCGTCGAGCTGGGTGAGGTCTGCTGAGCTCGCGAGCGCAGCGAGCTGCATCTCGGCGTACTTGATGACGTTGTCACGGCTGAGCTTCTGTACGCTCTTGGCCTTGGCCAGGGTGAACTGGCCCGTATCGGAGTCGTAGGCGTCGGCGGCGCTGAAGGTGCCGGAGCGGTCCTCGTTGAACTTATCGATCGCCTCGCCGAGTTGGCTTTCGAACTCATCCTTGTCAAAGGCGGAGGAGAGAAGCGAGGTGTCGACGTCTTTGCTCAGGTCGATTTCAGAATCGGTGGTGGCGCCGTCGGTTGCGGCGAGATTCTGGGCGAGCTTGACGGGCCAGGCGAACGAGGCCTGGGCGGCGATCTTCTCACTCGCGGCTTTCTCACCGTTCACGAACGACTTGCTCGATTCGGGCTTGTAGGTCCACTCAAAGCCGTCGCCGGTGACCTTGAGGCTGTAGGTTGACCACGCGGAGTCGATCTTGGATGCGGCGGTGCTGGCGTTCATGAGCGAGACGTCGATGCCGGCGATGGCGGTGTTGGGGTAGGCGACGAGGGAGAACGCGACGGCTCCCGCCACGTAGACGACCGCGAGCGCTCCGACAACGACGGCGCCGGCGATCTTGAGACCGCGGGTGTCGTGCGGCTGCTTGGGTTCGTTTGGCCCCTTGTCTGACTTTTGCCCGGTATTGCCCGTGCTCGTGGTGATGGGCTTCATGGCTTGCACGCCCGGAGCTGTTTGCTGGGTTGCATTAGGTACATGCTGCGGCGCGGTGTTGACGGTGGGTTGCACCCCCGTGCGGTCTGCGGGTGTCCACGACGA
>CAVDZW010000164.1:0-5039 GCA_963613305.1 bacterium
ACATGGAACGAAGGATCGTGCGCGAGCTCGGATTCCTCAGACGGCCCATCGATGAATGTCCCGGGCCGTCGACCTGCGGCAGCGGGCAGAGCGAAATAGTCAAAGAGCTCGACTATTCGGACGTGGTTGGGCAGGAGATGGCCAAACGAGCGCTCGTGATCGCAGCGACCGGAGAACTCGGGCTGATGATGGTCGGGGCGCCCGGATCGGGCAAATCGATGCTCGCCGAACGCATGCCCACCATCCTGCCTCCGCTCGGCGACGACGAGCTGCAGGAGGTCCTCTGTATCCATTCCGTCATGGGAGAGCCGGTCGACGCGCTTCTATCACGAACGCGCCCGTTCAGAAGCCCGCATCACAGCATCTCGATGGCGGGCCTCATCGGCGGAGGGCGCCCAGTGCGTCCGGGCGAGTCGAGTCTTGCCCACAACGGCGTTCTCTTTCTTGACGAACTCGGCGAGTTCTCGATGCACACGCTGCAGGCGCTCAGACAACCGCTCGAGCAGGGATACGTCAAGATCGTGCGAGCCGACGGGGCCTACACGTTCCCCGCGCGGTTTAAGCTTCTTGCCGCGAGCAACCCGTGCCCCTGTGGTTATTTGGGCGATCGAGAGGTCGCATGCAAGTGCTCTGCGACGGCGATCGAGAGATACCAAGCAAAGCTGCGGGGACCTCTGGCCGACCGCATCGACATGATCGTCGACGTGGCACGGCCCGACCCCGAACTCCTGGTCGACGGCGATTGCGGCGAGAGCTCAGCGACCATGCGCTCGCAGGTCGAGAAAGGGAGGGCATATCGCAGGCGGCGCGCCCTCAAGCAAGGACGCGAAACGACCTCGGACGGCTCGACACTCGAATCGACATTAGAGCGCTTTGCCCTCGAGCCGGCCGGGCAGGAATGCTTGCTTGAGCTCTCGCGCCGGTGCCATCTCACGGGCCGCGGCATAACCCGGCTCTGCAGAATCGCCCGAACTGTTGCCGATCTCGAGGAAAGCGAGCGGATAACGAGCGCCCATGTGCTCGAGGCATCGATGTTCCAGGGAAGAAGGGATGGCGAATGACCGCGCTTGGCAAAGGTTTTCACGAGATCCGCCTCGACGACGCACGATACCCCGCAAGCGTCCGACGGCTTTCGGACCCCCCGCAGACCCTCTACGTTCACGGCGATCCTTCAGCCCTCGGCAGCGCATCACTTTCCATTATCGGTTCCCGACGCGCCACGCCTTACGGTCTCGAGGTGGCGCACATGGCCGGCTATCTTGCAGCTGAGTCGGGTGTCGTGGAAGTGTCGGGAGGCGCACGAGGAGTCGACCAAGCCGGGGCCTGGGGCGCGATCGAGGGCGGTGGGCGCCACGTCATGGTCCTCGGAACAGGCGCTGACGTCATCTACCCGGCATCCGCTCGCGCCCTCGCGCAGCGAACCCTCGAGACCGGAGGCGCCATCGTCTCCCCGTTCAGATGGGGGACGGAGCCCCGAAAGTGGGCCTTTCCAAAACGGAATCGAATCATCGCTGCACTGTCCGAGGCGCTCTTCGTAACCGAGGCCGGCATGCCTTCGGGAACTTTTTCCACCGCCGAGTGTGCGATGGACCTCGGCCGCGAGCTGCTCGTCGCTCCCGGCTCCATGCTCTCTCCCGAATCAAGGGGTTCCAACTATCTCATCGCGAACGGCGCGACGTGCATCGTCGACGAGGAATCGCTCGAGATCGCGATATCGAGGATCTATGGAAAGCTGCGATTCCCCAAGGGTTCCGACCGCGGCTCGCAAAAGCTCTCCAAACGGGAAGAGCGCCTGCTCCAAGCCCTTGTCGCCTCTCCCATGAAACCCGAAGATATTGCGAGGTTCCTCGAACTTTCCGCTGTCGATTGCCTTAGATTCTTGGCAGAAACAGAGATTAAAGGGCTCTCAGAGCGCATGGTCGATGGGCGCTATGCCCCTTCGAGAACCTATCTTGGCGCCCTTGCACATTATGCTTCACAATAGGCAAAACTACGGAAAGGGAGCTATATGGAACTCGGTACGGTCACAGTCGTCGGTGGAGGCCTTGCGGGATCGGAGTGCGCGCTCACCCTTGCCGATATGGGCTTTAACGTCAAGCTCTGCGAGATGCGCCCTGAGGTGAACTCGCCCGCGCACCATACCGGTGACTTCGCGGAGCTCGTCTGCTCCAACTCGTTCAAGTCCACGCGCATCGACTCTGCGGCAGGACTTCTCAAGGAGGAGATTCGCCGTATGGGGTCCAAGCTCCTGCCCCTGGCCGAGCGCGCTGCGGTTCCTGCCGGCGGCGCACTTGCCGTCGACCGCAAGGTGTTCAGCGAGCTTGTCGATGCCGAGATAGCGGGCCACGACAACATCGAGGTCCTGCGCGGCGAGGTTACCGAGATTCCCGCGGGCCGAACCGTCATCGCAGCAGGCCCCCTGTGCTCGCCGGCACTCGCCGAGAAGGTTCTTGAGCTCGTCGGGGGAGATTCGCTCTCGTTTTTCGATGCCGCGGCCCCCATCGTCGACGCCTCCACCCTCAACATGGATATCCTCTTCTCGCAATCTCGGTATGAGGATGCGGAATCGGGCGGCGACTACCTGAACGCCCCGCTAAATCGCGATGAGTACGAAAACTTTATCCATGAGCTCACGGGGGCCACGCGCGTCGTGCTCAAAGATTTTGAGAGCGGCGACTTGTTTCAGGCATGTCAGCCCGCAGAGGAGGTCGCGCGCAAGGGAATCGATGCCATTCGCTTTGGCGCCATGAAGCCCGTGGGCCTCACGGATCCCAGGACGGGCCATCGCCCCTGGGCGGCGATTCAGCTCCGTGCCGAAAATCGCGAACGCACCGCCTATAACCTCGTGGGCTTCCAGACCAATCTCACCTTCGGTGAGCAAAAGCGCGTGTTCCGCATGATCCCCGGCCTCGAGAACGCCGAGTTCTTCCGCTACGGAGTCATGCATCGCAACACCTTTGTGGACGCCCCGCACGTACTCGACCGAACGTTTGCGGTCCCCGAGACCACGGTGCGACTCGCCGGCCAGATCACCGGCACCGAAGGCTATATGGAGGCCATCGCCTCGGGCCTGCTCGCGGCGCTGAATACGTTCGCCGACGCTACCGATGCCGCGCCCGTCGCGCTCCCGCGCACGGGAGCACTCGGGTCGCTCGTTGCTTACGCAACCGACCCCGAGACCAAGGACTACCAGCCGATGCATGTCAACTTCGGCATCGTTCCGCCCCTCGAGGACGGTAAACGCCGCAAGAAGCGCGAGCGTTACGCCGCTTATTCCGAGCGCGCGCTAAAAGACCTCGACGCCTACCTCGCGACGCGCCCCGACCTTTTTGGTGCCCGCTCGTGAATGCCTTTGCCGACATCGATGACTTCGTAGGGTTCGTCTCAAACGTCGAGGGGCTTTCTCCCGAGACGGTCCGTGCCTACGCGAGCCATCTTGAGGCATTCGGAAGATGGCTCGACAGAACCGGGCGCGATCTTTCCCAGCTCGAGATTGTGGACTTAAGGTCTTATCTGGCAGAGCTTAGGCAAGCTGAATATGCCCCGCGCACGATCGCGGCCCACCTTTCGTCCTTGCGCTCATTTTTTCGCTGGCTCGAACTCGATGGACGCATCGATCATGACCTTTCCGGGGCGCTCGCCACCCCTAAGCTCCCCGCAACACTTCCGAACGTGCTGACTTCAGAACAGGTCGACTGCCTCATCGCCGCCCCCGGCACCGAGACCCCCGAGGCCATTCGCGACACCGCCGCGCTCGAACTTCTCTGCGCCTCGGGTGCGCGCATCTCGGAGATCTGCAACCTCGATGTTGATGACATCGACTTCTCCGAAAAGACCGTGCGCCTTCTCGGCAAGGGCTCCAAGGAGCGGATCGTTCCACTCTACAAGCGAGCGCTCGACTCCCTCTGCGCATATATCTCGACCGCACGCCCCGAGCTCATCGCGGCGCATCAACAAAAAGGCGGTCAGAACAGCGCGCTCTTCATCTCCACGCGGGGCAGTCGCATGCCTGCATCGTCTCTTCGGGCACGATTCAAAAAATGGAGCACGGCCGCAGGTCTCCCATCGAACATCACCCCGCACGCCATGCGCCACACCTATGCTACCGAACTTCTCGACGGGGGAGCCGACCTCAGGAGTGTGCAGGAACTTCTTGGCCATGCAAGCCTTTCGACCACCCAGATCTACACCCATCTCACGACCGATCGGCTCAAGGGCGCACTCCGCGCGGCGCATCCGCGATCGGGTGCCTGATCTTAAGGCGCAGCGTCATGCGCCACTTTGCAGAGATTAGCGGACGCAGCTTCACATTTCCCCAACATGGCGCGCGCGACATTTGAAACTTTTCAACATCCTGTTATCATTCATCAGGTTGCTTTCGCAACAGTTCTTATCACGCACGCGCGGCTACTCTCGACCGTGGTGCCCGGGCTCAGGTAGCACGCGCCCGGGTGGTTATGGGAGGTTGACCCCGCGCGGAGGCAAACCAGGAGGTAAAACATGGCTACCAAGATCAATATCCGCACCCTTCTCGAGGCTGGCTGCCACTTCGGTCATCAGACCCGTCGCTGGAACCCCAAGATGAAGCCCTACATCTTCGGCGAGCGCAACGGCATCTACATCCTCGACCTGAAGCGCACCATCATCGAGGCCGACAAGGCTTACAGCTTCCTGGCCGAGACCGCTGCCAAGGGCGGCGAGATCCTGTTCGTCGGCACCAAGAAGCAGGCTCAGGAGGCCATCATCACCGAGGCCAAGCGTGCCGGTCAGCCCTACGTGTCCAACCGTTGGCTCGGCGGCATGCTCACCAACTTCGTGACCATGCGTTCCCGCGTCGCCCGCATGCAGGAGCTCGAGGCCATGGTCGAGGACGGCCGCATGGCCGCCCTGCCCAAGAAGGAGCAAGCTGTCCTGGGCAAGGAGCTCACCAAGCTGCAGGCCAACCTCGACGGCATCCGCGACATGACCACCCTTCCCAAGGCCATGTTCGTCGTTGACACCCGTCGCGAGGAGATCGCCATCCGCGAGGCCAACCGCCT
>CAVDZW010000165.1:0-4799 GCA_963613305.1 bacterium
GGTGCAGCCTCAGTCGTCGGCTCGGCAACGGTCTCGGTGGCAGGCGTCTCGGTTGGCTTCTCGTCTGCCGGCTCGACCTTGAACTCAGGGTGCAGGTTGCGATAGAGCTCCATATAGGTCTCGGCCGAGCGCTTCCAGCTAAAGTCCTGCGTCATGGCCTGGTGCACGAGTTTGTTCCACTCATCGCGGTCGTCCCAGAACAGGCGCGCCGCGCGGAACACGGTGTCGTTCATCTCGTCGCCGTTGAAGTTCGCGAACGAGAATCCCGTGCCTTCGCCGGTGAACTGGTTGTAAGGCGTCACGGTGTCCTTGAGGCCGCCCGTCTCGCGCACCACGGGAAGCGTGCCGTAGCGCATGGCGATGATCTGCGAGAGGCCACAGGGCTCGAACTTGGAGGGCATGAGGAACATGTCGGCGCCGGCATACATGCGCTGCGAGAGCGCCGGATCGAACTCGATGCGTGCGCACATCTGACCGGGGTACTGGTTTTGGAACCAGCGCAGGCCCTCCTCGTAATCGGCGTCGCCGGTGCCGAGCACGGCCACTTGCACGCCGCCGGCGAGAATGTTCTCGAGCGCGTACATCACGAGGTCCATGCCCTTTTGGCGCGTAAGGCGTGTGACCATCACCATAAGCGGGCGGTCGTCGCGTACCTCGAGCCCCAGCTCCTCCTGAAGTTTGGCCTTGCAGACGGCCTTGCCGGCCATATCGTCGGCCGAGAAGTTCGCGGCGATGCGCGGGTCGGTTGCGGGGTCGAACTTTTTGACGTCGATGCCGTTCAGGATTCCCTGCAACACGTAGTTGCGGTCGCGCAGGATCCAGTCGAGGCCCTCGCCGTACTCAGGCGTCTGGATCTCGCCGGCGTATGTGGGCGAGACGGTCGTGATCGCGTCGGTGTAGCGCAGACCGCCGAGCATGTAGTTTATGGAGTCGGCATCGCAACGGAGCTGGCCTGCCGCGGCGGGAATGTGCCCCAGCCCCAGCACGTCGTCGAGCAGGACGTCGGAGAACTGGCCCTGGAACGCCACGTTGTGGATCGAGAACACGGTGCGCACGTTCTCGTAGAGCGGCAGGCCCTGGTAGTGCTCACGCAAAAAGACGGGCGCGAGCGAGGTCTGCCAGTCGTTGCAGTGGAGCACGTCGCATTCAAAGCCCTCGGGGAGATGCTGCAGCGCCTCGGTCACTGCCTTGGAGAAGAAGGCGAAGCGCTCGCCGTCATCAAAGAAGCCGTAGGGGTAGCTGCGTGCAAAGTAGTGCTCGTTGTCGAGGAAGAGATAGGTGACCCCGTCGTGCTCGAGCTTCTCGAGGCCGCAGTACTCGTTGCGCCAGCCGAGGGGCACGTAGAACTCGCAGACGTGCTCCATCTGCTGCTTGTACTCGTCCGCGATGCAGGCGTACTTGGGCACCATCACGATGCACTCGGCACCCGCGTCGTTAAGCGCGGCCGGCAGGGATCCCGCGACGTCACCGAGGCCGCCGGTCTTGACGAACGGCGCGCATTCGGCCGACGCAAAGACGACCTGCAATTTCTTCTTCTGTGTCATATGTGCTCTCTTCTCGCTATAGGGAAACGCCGCCCGTGTTCCAGGCGGCGTTTCCCAGTGTCGTGCTGTTTAGCGGACGATCGTGGTCGCAGGCGCTGAGGGGGCCTTGCCGAGCACGAGGATCGCCTCGGGGGTGCCGCGCAGCTCGGTGTTGTTGGGCACCACGTTGTTCTTGTCGAGAATCGCGTTCTCCACGCGCGCGCCCGACTTGATGACGCATGCCTGGTTGATGATCGAGTTCGTCACCGAGGCGCCGGATTCGACGATAACGCCACGGGAGAGGATCGAGTTGCGGACCGTTCCCTTGACGATGCAGCCCGCCGAGATGAACGAGTTGCAGGCGTGGCTGCCGGTTGAGTAGTGCGCCGGCGGCACGTCGTGGGCCTTGGTCATAATCGGACGATCGGGAACGAAGAGCTGGTCGCAGGCCTCCGGGTTCAGGAGCTCCATGCTGCGCTCGTAGTAGGTCTTCTCGCTGAAGATACCCACCGAGTAGCCCTTGTCCTCGTAGCTGCAGACGTCGATGTGGCCAAAGTCGCCTTGGATGGCCTCGAAGAGATCGAGGTAGTCGGCGCTTGAGTAGTTCTCGATGATCTCGAGCAGGGTGTCGCGGTCGATGACGGCGCAGTCCATAAAGGCGTTGCCGCCGTACTCCACGCCCGGGGTCACGGCTTTGACGCGGCCGGCATCGCCGATGGTGAGGCCGGTGCAGTCCTCGATCACGCGCGGGGCCTTGGTGTAGACCATGGTGATCTTGGCGCCGGAGGTCTCGTGTGCGTCGATGATGGCGTTGAGGTCGAGGTTAAAGACCACATTGGAGCCCATCATGACCACGTAGGGGAGACTCGAGCGCTGGAACAGGATCTTATTTGAGATGATGTCGCGCAGCAAGAAGCGCATGCCGCGCTTGGTGGTGCCGTATGCGTTGCCGGGCACCATGAACAGACCGCCCTTCTTGCGGTCGAGCATCCAGTCGCGGCCGGAACCGATGTGGTCGATGATCGAGCGGTAGTTGCCGGGCATGACCACGCCGACGGTCTTGATGCCGGCGTTCATCATGTTCGAAAGCGGGAAGTCGATCAGGCGGTAGCGGCCCATAAAGGGCATCGAGGCGAGCGGCCTGTCCTCGAGCAGAACACTCGGGATGTTGGACGTGTAGTTGGCGGTGATATAGCCGATGGCCTTACGATTGATCATCGGTTCATTCCCCCTTCCCGATCACGACGTCGTTTCCGACGACAGCGGTATCCTTCGTGGTATCGACCGAGCCGAGCTTGACCCCGTCCTCGACGGTGGAGTTCTCGCCCAGGATGGCGCGGCAGATGTGCGCGCCGCTCTTAACGTGGGCGCCGGGCAGCAGCACGGAGTCCTCGACCACCGCACGCTCCTCGATGATGACGTCGGTGGAGAGGATGGAGTGCCTGGCCGTGCCGAAGATCTTGCAGCCGTTCGAGACGAGGCAGTCGTCGATGCGGCCCTCGGGCCCGATGTAGTGCGGCGGGCGGGTGGTGATGTTGCTCATCACCGGGAAGCTCTTGTCGTAGAGGTCGAACTCGGGGTTCTCGCCGAGCAGGTCCATCGAGGTCTCGTGGAAGCTCGCGATGGTGCCTACGTCCTTCCAGAAGCCGGTGAACTGGTAGCTGTAGAGACGCTTGTTCTCCTCGAGCAGCTTGGGGATGATGTCCTTGCCGAAGTCGTGGCTCGAGCGCTGATCGAGGGCGTCTTCCTCGAGCGCCTTGATGAGCACGTCGGCCGAGAAGATGTAGATGCCCATCGAGGCGAGGTTCGAATCGGGCTTCTCGGGCTTCTCGGTGAACTTGGTGATGCGGCCGTCGGCCTCATCGGTGGTGAGGATGCCGAAGCGGCTCGCGTCTTCCCAGGGCACCGGCATGACGGAGACGGTGAGGTCAGCGTCGTTCTCGATGTGGGTCTTGAGCATCTTGCGGTAGTCCATGCGGTACAGATGGTCGCCCGAGAGGATCAAGACGTACTTGGGGTCGTTCATCTTGATGTAGTCGAGGTTCTGCGTGATGGCGTCAGCGGTGCCCGCGTACCAGGCGCCACCGGTCTGGGTCTCGTAGGGCGGCAGAATCGAGACGCCGGCGCCGCGGTCGTCGAGATCCCATGCCTCGCCCGATCCCACGTATGCGTGGAGCAGGTAGGGGCGGTACTGCGTGAGCACGCCCACGGTATCGATGCCCGAGTTGGCGCAGTTGGAAAGGGAAAAGTCGATGATGCGGAACTTGCCGCCAAAGGAGACCGCCGGCTTGGCGATCTTCTGCGTCAGGGCTCCCAACCTCGATCCCTGTCCTCCTGCGAGGAGCATCGCGATGCATTCTTTCTTACTCATCGAACTCTCCCTTTCGTGTTCGCTTACCTATAAAAGAGGGTGCGGGGCGCCAAAGCGACGGCGGCGCCCCGCCTGAGACGCGACGGTTCTAGGCGTGCCAGATCTCGTCGCGGTACTCACGGATGGTGCGGTCGCTCGAGAACCAACCCGACATGGCGGTGTTGTGGAGCGCCTTGCGGTTCCAGGTCTCGCGGTCGGAATAGCCCTGCGTGAGCTCTTCCCAGGCGTCGACGTAGGAACGGAAATCCTTCATCACGAGGTCGTGATCGTTGTTGAGCATGACCTCGTGGCGAATGCTCTCGAAGTTGCCGTTGAGCGCCGCGAAGGTGTCGTCGGTGAGCTCGTTGATCACGCGGCCGAGGCGGTCGGGATCCTGGTCGAGCATGGACCACGCAAAGTGGTTGCCGCTCGAGCGGAGCTGCTCGACCTCGTCGGCGTTGAGGCCGAAGATCTGCTCGTTCTCGCGGCCCGCGAGGTTGACGATCTCGACGTTCGCGCCGTCGAGCGTGCCGAGGGTGATGGCGCCGTTCATCATGAACTTCATGTTCGAGGTACCCGAGGCCTCCATGCCGGCGGTCGAGATCTGCTCGGAAATCTCGGCGGCGGGGTAGATGAGCTGGGCGTTCGACACGCGGAAGTTCGGGATGAAGCAGACCTTCATGACGTTGTTCACGCGCTCGTCGTTGTTGACGACGTCGGCCACGGAGTTGATCAGGCGGATCGTCTCCTTGGCAAAGTGGTAGCTCGAGGCGGCTTTGCCCGAGAAGATGAAGGTCGTGGGCTGCACGTTGAAGTTGGGGTCGGCGATGCGACGGTTGTAGATGTCCATCACCTTGAAGATGTTCAGAAGCTGGCGCTTGTAGGCGTGGAAGCGCTTGACCTGAGCGTCAAAGACCGTGTTGGGG
>CAVDZW010000166.1:0-4760 GCA_963613305.1 bacterium
GGATACGACGGTCGATGTTCTCGAGGCGCGCAGAGAGCTCGGGTTCGCGGTTCTCGAGCGAGCGGGCGCGCTCAGATGCCTGGGCACGACGCACCTTGGCGTCGGCAAGCTTCTCGGCAGCCTCGGAATCGTCCCTGCGTACGCGGTCGAACTCGTCGCTTGCCTCGGCGATCTGGCTCGAGAGCTCGCCCGCGAGGGCACGTGCCTCGTCGCGCTTGCGCGAGAGCTCCTCCACGCGGGGACGCGCGGCGTTAACGGCCTCGGCAGCCGCCTCACGCTTGCGCGTCAGGCGGGCGCGCTCGGCCTCGGATTGCGAGAGCGATTGCTCAAGACGGCCGATTTCGGCAAGCACCGAGCGCTTCTCGCCCTCGAGCTGCGCGATCTTACCCGAACAGGAACCTTCGTTCGCGCGAGCCACAGAAACCGCCTCGTTGGCCTCGGCCACCTGCTCGACCGCATGATCGAACACGGCCGAAAGATCGGGCTCGAGCCCCGCGAGCTCGCGGATGCGGCGCTTGCGCTCGAGTGCGCCCGATGAGCTGTCCGAAGCGGAGCCCGCGCGTACCCAAGAGCCGCCCACGCGAGCGCCCTCAGGCGTCACGTAGACGACCCCGGGGAGCACTGGCGCAGCAAGCGCCACATCGATGCTCTCGACCACATAGATACCGCCGAGGACGGCGGCAACAGCGGCGCCGCAACCGTCCTTTACAGACAGGCGGTCGATAAGCCGATATCCGGCAGCGCCCGGAACAGGCTCCATGGCCTCGGCAGACTTAGATACGAGCAGTGCCTCGCCAGAAGAAGAGGACGTGTCGGTCGCGGCGTGCCCGGCACGCACGAGCGCCTCGGCATCCTCGAACACAAGGGCGTCGATATCGTCGGCCAGAAGCGACTCGACGAGCGCTTCAAGCTCCTCGGGCGCCTCGATCACGTTACCGAGGCGCGCGCTCACCTCATCGCCCATGGCTCCTGCCACGCGCGAGACGAGCGGCGAGCTGTCGGCCATACGCTCATCGAGCTTCTTGAGGCTTGAGAGCTCGGAGCGGACCTCCTGGAGCTTGTTGCGCGCAGACGACTCGCGCGAGCGCAGGTCGTCGAGGGCGCGCAGGGCCACCTGCGTCGCCTCACGGGCCTCAGCCGAGGCGGTCTTAGCCTCCTCGAGTGCAGCCTCGAGCTCCTCAGCGCGACCGCGACGGCTCTCGAGCGAGGCCGCCACCTCCTCCGAGGACGCCTCCAGCTCCTCAAGGCGCGAGGCGTACATGCCGTCCTCGACCTCGGCGTTCGAGAGCGAATCACGGACTTTCGCAAGCTCAAGGGACGCGTCGTCGACGGTCTTTTGCGCGGCGCGCTGCTCACGGGTGAGCTGGCTGATCTCGGCGTCGAGCTCGCTTCGGCGCGTACGCAAGTTCTCTGCCGCAGGGGTGAGTTCCCGAACATCGCGCTCGGCGATCTCGAGCGCAGCCTTGATCTCGTCGAGCTGCGCACGCGCGCTCTCGAGCTCCTCGGTCACGCGCTTGCGCTGGTGCTCCGAGCCCGAAAGCTGACCGCGCATGTCGGAGAGGCGCGAGACCATGTTGCGCCCCTTCTCCTCGAGAAGGCGCATGTCGGAATTGATGCGCCCCACGGCGTCCTGCATGCGGCGGCGCTGTTCGCCGAGGTCGCCCACAAACAGGCCCTTTTCCTCGAGCATGACCTGCAACTTCTCGAGCTCGCGCTCCTTCTCGCCCTGGCGGTAGCGCGCAAGCTCCACCGCGGCCGCGGCCTCCTTGGAGGCCGTCTCGAGCGCCTTCCACTCCTCCTGCAGCCGACGAAGTTCATCGACGGCGAGGACCTGCGTGAGCTCGTTTGCGCGGGCAGAAAGCTCCTTGTATTTGCGTGCGCGATCGACCTGGCGCTCGAGCGGGCGCAGCTGACGCGCAATCTCCTTGTTGATGTCGCGCGCACGTGTGAGATGCTCGTCCATCGACTTGATCTTCTTGAGCGCGCGCTCCTTGCGGCGTTTGTGCTTGGAGATGCCCGCAGCCTCCTCGATGAGCGCACGGCGCTCCTCGGGACGGCTTTGCAGGATAGCGTCGAGCTTACCCTGGCTGATGATCGAATGCGTGTCCTTACCGAGACCCGAATCGTGCAGGATATCTTGGATGTCCATGAGCCTGCAGGGGCTCGAGTTGATGAGGTACTCGCTCTCACCCGAACGGTACATGCGGCGCGTCACGGCCACCTCGTCGAAGTCGACGGGCAGCATGTGGTCGGAGTTATCGAGCACGAGCGTGACCTCGGCCACACCGACGGGCTTGCGCGCACTCGACCCCGAAAAGATAACGTCCTCCATGGCCTGGCCGCGGAGCTGCTTGGCGCTCTGCTCGCCGAGGACCCAGAGGATCGCGTCCGAGATATTAGATTTGCCCGAGCCGTTGGGACCCACGATGACCGTGAGACCCGGCTCAAAGACCATATGGGCGCGGTCGGCAAACGACTTGAAGCCCTTGAGGGTAAGAGACTTGAGGTACACGCTGGCCGCCTAGCAGAGTTTCTTCTTGAGGATCACGCCGTTATGGGTATAGCCCATGCGGTCGAGCGCGTCGAGCGCCGCGGCAGCCTCGGCCTCCTTTTTGGAGGAGCCGCTTCCGCGACCCTGGCGGACGCCGTCGACGAGGGCCACCGAGGTAAAGGTCGGCTGGTGCGCCGGGCCCTCCTCGCCCACCAGTTTGTATGCGGGTGGCTCATAGCCGTCGGCCTGGACGCACTCCTGCAAAAACGACTTGGGATTCGTCGGATGCTCCGCGCGCTCGGTAGCGAGATGCGGCTTGAGGGTACGCATGATGTAGGCGTGGGCGGCATCCCAGCCGCCATCGAGGTAGAGAGCGCCCACGAGCGATTCGTAGACGTTCTCGAGGGCCGAGTGGAGACCGCGCGCGCCCGTGCCCGTCTCGCTTGCGCCGAAAATGATGCACTTATCGATGCCGAGCTCAAGAGCGACGTCCGAAAGGGTCGCGCCCGACACGAGCGAGACCTTGAGACGCGTGAGCTTGCCCTCGTCAAAAGACGGGTAAGCTGCGTAGAGCTCGAGCGCCACGATCATACCGAGAATCGAGTCGCCCAAGAACTCGAGGCGCTCGTAGGAGGCCTCGACGGGCTCCCCCTCAACGGCCGAAGGGTGCGTGAGCGCGGAGCGCAGCAGCTTTTTGTCTGAGAACTCGTGCTCGAGAATCTTTTCGGCACGGGCGAGCTTGGTGGAGAGAGCCAAGGACTAGTCCTCCTTGGCCTTCTCGATGGCGTTCATAGCATCGGCCACGGAGGCCAGCGACATCAGCGTGTCGTCATCGATCTCGAGCTCGAACTCGTCCTCGATAGCGGTGACGAGCTGCAGGCGGTCGAGGGAATCGGCGTCGAGGTCATCGAAGGTGGTCTCCTCGGTGATCTCCTCAGCCTCGATGCCCAAAACATCGCTCGCGATCTCGGCGATCTTGTTAAACAGTTCAGTGCGGTCCATGGCGCACTCCTCTCGTGAAGCCTCAGGCCGCGATGGCGCGGCGCATATGCCCATCAATTCTACCCCACGGCAGCGAGGACCGTACCCACGGGATAGCGCTAGCCGACGATCCCCTCCATGGACCCGGCAACGCTCTCGATGAGTCCCGCACGCACGGCATCGGCCGTCGCGAGGGTGCCGTTCTTGACGGCCTCAGCGGACGTGGCCCCGTGGCCGATGAGCACGACGCCCTTAAGGCCGAGGAGGATTGCCCCGCCCTTGGCGTCTCCCGAGAGCTTTCCCTTGAGCTCGCCCAAGGCATCCTTGAGCAGAAGAGCCGCGATCTTGGTCTTGATCGAACCCAAAAATGCGCTCTTGAGCTCAGACATGAGGAACTTGGCCGCGCCCTCGGTGGCCTTGAGCGCGATGTTGCCCGCAAAACCGTCGGTGACCACAACATCGAAATTGCCCGAGAGCAGGTCGGTGCCCTCGCAGTTGCCCGCAAACCCCGGCACCGACTCGGCCATCTGGGGATAGCACGCCTTGGTGAACTCGGAGCCCTTGTGTTCCTCGGTGCCGTTGGAGAGCAGGCCCACGCGCGGCTCGGAGATTCCGCAGACGACGCGGGCGTAGGCTGTGCCCATCTGAGCAAAACGCACCATATCACTCGGCTCAACATCGGGGTTCGCGCCCATGTCGCAAAGAATGGTGAGGCCGCCGGCACGGTTCGGAAGCGCGCTGGTGATGCAAGGACGCACCGGGCGCTTCTTGCCGTCTTCATCGAACTTGAAGGGCGTCACGTAAGCCGTGGCGGCAGCGGTCACGGCGCCCGTCGAACCGGCAGAGAAGAAGCCGTCGGCCTCCCCCTTCTTGATGGCACGGCAGGCGAGCACGATCGACGACTTGCGTTTGCGCATAATCGCACGGATCGGGTCGTCTTCCATGGTAATGACCTCAGGAGCCTCGAGCGCGCAGGCGCGATCGGTCTTAGCGCAATACGGGTTCACGATCTCGGCCGGGCCCGCCGCGATAACGGTCAGGTCGGGATCGGCCGCAAGGGCAGCCGTGATTCCCTCAAGAACGACCTCGGGGCCCTCGTCGCCGCCCATAACGTCGACGCATACGCGCACCTTGCTCATTTGAACTCCCTCGATAAACAAAAGGCCGACTCAAAAGCCGGCCTAACAATTTAAATAGTTGCGCCGAAACGGCACGAATCCCACGCGAGTTACTCGGTGACGATGATCTCGCGGTCCTTGTAGTAACCGCAGCTCGGGCACACGTGGTG
>CAVDZW010000167.1:0-679 GCA_963613305.1 bacterium
GCTCTGCGCCATCGAGGACGGCAAGTGCATGGACACCACCATGGGCATGACCCCGCTCGACGGCGTGATGATGGGCACCCGTTGCGGCTCCATCGACCCGGCGACCGTCTGCTACCTGCAGCGCGAGGGCGGCTACAGCTATGACGAGGTCGACGACATGATGAATAAAAAGTCGGGCCTGCTTGCCGTCACGGGCGGCAAGACCAACGACTGCCGTAACGTTGAGGAGCTCGCCGTTGCAGGCGACGAGGACGCCCAGCTCGCGTTCGATATGTTCGTCTACAAGATCGCTGCCAAGGTTGCCGAGATGGCAACCTCGATGAGCGGCATCGATACGCTCGTGTTCACCGCTGGCATCGGCGAGCACGCCCCGGCCATGCGCGCCGGCGTGGCCGACCGCCTGGAGTGGATGGGCGTGAAGATGGACCACGCCAAGAACGCGCTGCGCGGCGAGGGCGCCTGGAAGCTCTCGCGCGAGGATTCCCCGGTCGCGATCTACGTGATCCCCACCGACGAGGAGTTCATGATCGCCTCCGACGTCGAGCGCATCGTTTCTGCCTCCAAGTAACGAAGGCGTGATTGTTGGACGGTCGGTTCCGGTAATCGCTTTGCCGCCCGTCCGATTATTCGCGAACGTTCACCGCATGCCCGCCCGACGCTCCGAGCGGGCATGTTAGTT
>CAVDZW010000167.1:726-4712 GCA_963613305.1 bacterium
GCCTTAAGTATCAGCTCCTCGATACCGAGACCCGCGACGTTCTCGCCAAGGGCAACTGCGAGCGCATCGGCGACACCGAGGGTATCTTCGGCCACGCCGTGGCAGGGGAGGAGAAGGTCACCGAGAACGCGGTTTTTCCCGACCATAAAGCCGCTATCGCGCGCGTGCTCGATGCTATCGACGCTGCTGGCTGCAAAATCGACGGCATCGGCCACCGCATCGTGCAGGGCGGTTGGTACTTCGACGACTCCGCGCTCGTCACCGACGACGTGCTCGCAAAGATCTATGAGGTAGCGCCTCTGGCGCCCCTCCACAACTACGGCGAGGCGGCGGCCATCGAATACTGCCGTGAGCACTATCCCGAGCTCCCCAACGTGGCCGTGTTCGACACCTCGTTCCATATGAGCATGCCCAAGGTCGCGAGCACTTACGCGCTGCCCCGCGATGTCTGCGAAAAGTATCACGTGCGCAAGTATGGCGCCCATGGCACGAGCCATCGCTACGAGTGGATGCGCGCCAAGGAGCTCCTCGGCAAGGGCTGTCACAAACTCCTCTCGTGCCACCTCGGCAACGGCTCCTCGCTTTGCGCCATCGAGGACGGCGTGTGCATGGACACCACCATGGGTCTGACCCCGCTCGACGGCCTCATGATGGGTACCCGCTGCGGCTCCATCGATCCGGCAACCGTCTGCTACCTGCAGCGCGAGGGCGGCTACACCTACGACGAGGTCGACGAGATGATGAACAAGAAGTCGGGCCTCCTCGCCGTGAGCGGTGTCTCCAACGACGCACGCGACATCCGCACGCGCGCCTCCGAGGGTGACGAGGACTGCCTCTTTGCGTTCGATATGTTCGCCTACAAGGCCATGCAGCAGGCGGGCTCCATGATCGCCTCCATGGCGGGCGTGGACACCATCACCTTTACCGCCGGTATCGGCGAGAACGACTGGACGATCCGTCAGGCGTTCTGCGAGTGCTTTGAGTGGCTCGGCGTGCGCGTGGACAAGGAGAAGAACAAGGCGGCCGTGGGGTGCGGTCCGCAGGTGATCAGCGCTGCGGGCTCTGCTGTTACGGTTATGGTGCTGCCCACCGACGAGGAGTATATGATCGCGCTCGACGTCAAACGCCTCGCGAGCTAGGTTTTACATTCCGCTAGTTGGCATCACGGCTGCTGGTTGAGACTTCTGATATGAATAAGGAGGCCGCGGGCTTGCGCTCGCGGCCTTTTGCATGAGGTTGAAGTGTTTAGGCAGATCTGCCTTGAGCCGTATTTGGGCTTCACCGCGGTGCCGTTAAGCATTGGACTAACCCGCGCTGCGGAAGCTGGGAATTGTCGGGCGCCTGGGTTGCTTGCTTAATCTGCCGCGTTCCCTGCATCAGTGCTCGTTGGATTTGCCGATGCGCGGTGACGTTTGATGGCATCCTCGACGGTGCCGCCCTCATCAGGCGTGAGGGAGCGTCGCTTGGGGGCCACGATGCGCTGCGCGGGGTAGACGCCGCGATGCCCCGAGACGAGGTAGCTCACGAACGCTACGATCACAAAATAGGGGCAGCCGGTTCCGCGGAACAAATCGATGCTCATCATGATGGTGGTGATGGGCACGTTGAGGCCACCGCAAAAGACACCGAGCATGCCGAGCGCCGCCAAAAAGCTCGGTTCGAATCCGCTTATCGTACCGATCCACCCGCCGAGGGCCGCACCGATGCCAAAGAGCGGCGTGACCTCTCCGCCCTGGAATCCGGCGCCGAGGGTGAGCGCGGTGACGATAAGCTTGATGACCGCGTCGGCCGCCGCGGTCTTGCCGGCAAACCCGGCCTCGACGAGCCAGGTGGAGAGACCGGCGTACTCCCAGGCCCCGAGTAGGGCGTAGGCCGCGAGCACAACAAGCGCTCCGACGAGGGCCGTTGCAAGGTAGTTGGTGCTAAAGCGCCCGTAGAGCATCTTGACGCCGCGGATGAATGCAGAGAACACGCGGGCGGCAAGGCCGAACGCGATACCGGCCAGAACGGCCACTGCCATGCTTTTGGGTCCGAGTTCCGGGATACTCGCGATGGTATGCGCCTCGTAGGCCGTGCCGAGTGCGAGCGAGGTCCAGTAGCCGGTGAATGACGCCACGAGACAGTAGATGCCTGCTGTGTAGTCGATCTTGCCGACAAAGCACATCTCCATGCCAAAGAAGGCACCGGCGAGCGGGGTGCCAAATACCCCGCCAAACGCAGCCGAGATGCCGGCGAGCATAAGGTCGTGATGGTCGCGCTGGTTGAGCTTGGCCGCGTGCGAGATGTTGCTCGCGATGGTGCCGCCGATTTGCACTGCCGCGCCCTCGCGGCCGGCCGAGCCACCGGTGAGATGTGTGAGCGTGGAGCACACGAACGTGAGCACGGCCATGCGGGCATGAATCAGGCGCTCCGAGAGCGCGCTGTCGATGACGAGGTTGTTGCCGCGTTTGGCGGCAAGGCCGTGGTTGCGGTAGACCCATGCGGTGCCGACGCCCACGATTGGGAGCGCGCAAAAGACCCAGGGATGCGTCGTGCGAAAGGCTGTGGCCAGGTCGAGGCTCGCGAGAAATGCCCAGGCGGCGGTGCCCATGAGCATGGCGACCACGACGGTGAGTACAATCAGTTTGATTCCGCCGCGCAGGTCGCGGAGGTTTCGCTTGGCGTCCGAGGCCAACAGGCGCTCGCCGAGGGCGAACTGCCGGCGTCCGGTGCCGATCAGCCCGATCAGACCGCTCTCGTCGTTTTCGTCGAATCGCATCGGCCGCACATCCTCTCTCGACACAAATAAACCCGGCACCTCGCGGTTACCGGGCTCAATCTTAAATGGAGCGGGCGACGGGAATCGAACCCGCGTCATCAGCTTGGAAGGCTGGGGTTCTACCATTGAACTACGCCCGCAAGATATGGTCGGGACGACAGGATTCGAACCTGCGACATCCTGCTCCCAAAGCAGGCGCGCTACCAAACTGCGCCACGTCCCGAAGGTGAACGGCAGCTCGGGTTCAAAACCCTTGCTCGTCCTCAAGCTTTTTGGATTATAGGGAAGAGGTCCCGTCTTCGCAAGGGTGCCGTTTGCAGGTATTTTGGGCTTCGATCCGGTAGGTGCGTGAAGGGATGCTCCAAGTAGCCCCCGTGATTTTGGGGAAATGCGATGCGAGTGGGCGCGCTGTTGGCACATGGCCGGCCGGCGGCCGCTAGGGCCGCTTCGTTGCGGCGACCGTTCACCGAAAAATATGACGCGCAATTGACTATCCGATATTTGCCGCAAACTATGCAACTATCGGTAAAGAGCGCTTCCAAAGTTCACGCACGTCACCATAGGCGCGAAACAAAACGGAAACATAAGCAGAGCGTCGAATTATGCAATAGCTCAATCTACCAGCTGGTTTTAAATGCGACCATCCTTACCGCTTGCGAGCTTGGAAACTTTAGCGAAATAAAGGAGTACCATTTTTGCCACATGAGGCGCATGCATAAATAGGCAGCATGTGCGCACGCCACACTTGAGAGGAGTAGCAGATGAGCTACACCCAGACCGTCCTCGACGACCTCAAGGCCCGCTATCCCGAGCAGACCGAGTTCATCCAGGCCGCGACCGAGATCCTGAGCACGCTTCAGCCCGCGCTCGACGCCCACCCCGAGTACGAGGAGGCCGCCATCCTCGAGCGCCTCGTCGAGCCCGAGCGCGTCATCATGTTCCGTGTTCCCTGGGTCGACGACTCCGGCAAGGTACAGGTTAACCGCGGCTACCGCGTTGAGTTCAACTCCGCCATCGGGCCCTACAAGGGTGGCCTGCGCTTTAACCCCACGGTCACCCTCGGCATGCTCAAGTTCCTTGGTCTCGAGCAGATCCTCAAGAACAGCCTGACCACCCTTCCCATGGGCGGCGGCAAGGGCGGCTCCGACTTCGACCCCAAGGGCAAGTCCAACAACGAGATCATGCACTTCTGCCAGTCCTTCATGACCGAGCTCTGCCGCCACATCGG
>CAVDZW010000168.1:0-801 GCA_963613305.1 bacterium
CGGTCGCGCTGTTCTTTTGGCTTGCCGAGTTCTTTGAATCGCGCGACCTCGGTGGATCCAGAACCTCAACGGGGTTCGGCCGCGGCGTGCGCGTGCACCTGCGGCGCGGATCGCGCAAGGTGACGGCAGGGGAGTCCGCGCTTGGCATGCGCCTAAAAAGAATTCAGGACATGCGCCGACGTTCCGCTTCGGCAACGGAGGTAGAGGAGCAGGGCGCGGCAAGCCACGGTGCCGAGAAGAAGTCGAAGCGAGCTCGCCGAGCTCTCTCGCAGACAAACCAGGGTATCCGTGTGGCCATGCCCAAGCGCAAGGGCGCTCCGGGTGGCAAGAATGGCTCGCTCAAAGAATAGCCGTCGGGCCCAGGCGAGCGCACTCGCGTTCTTTTTGCGAGCCGCTTGCAACGGACGGCTCGGCTTCCGATAATCTCGCAAGGTTTTTCAGAAAGGAGGGCGCCGATGATCTGCCCGCATTGCCTCAAGACGATCGAAGACGGCCTGGGCGCTTGCCCGCACTGCCATGCAGCTCTCGACGCCCCCGTGCTCTCGCACCGCGCCGAGCCGGTGTTTTGCGAGGGGTGCGGCGCCAAGCTCGCCGAGAACGACCGCGTCTGCCCCAAGTGCGGAAGACCCGCTCCGGGAATCCTCTCGAGCAGGAGCGCGGCCTCCGACCTTGCCGCCGGACGAACCGCGAGCTTTCCGCGCCTCACGAACGAGCAGATCTCGGCCAACCTCATTAAGCCGACGGCCGCGGCATTCCACGTGCTTTCGGACGCGGCTGATCCGTCCGAGACGAATGTCATCG
>CAVDZW010000168.1:811-4133 GCA_963613305.1 bacterium
CCGAAGAGGATGAGAAGCAGCCCAAAAAGCGTCGCCGCCCCAAGAAGGTGCACGCTGACGAGGACGCCTACCACAAGCACAAGCGCCAAGTGCCCAAGCCCCTGATTGCGGTATGCGTGCTCGCTCTCCTCGTGGGCGGCGGGTATTGGTTCGTGACCGAGGATCCTATGGGCGTTATGCCGGAGTTCTACCGGAGCTTTGACGCCGCTGCCAAGGACGCGTTCCCGTCGCGCCAGGTGGGCAAGGGTAAAAAGTCGACGTCGGCCCAGGAGGCCGTCTCGGCCTCGAGTGCCAACACCGCTTCCAAGATGAGCGACTCGGTTCTCTTCGGCAAGATCGAGAGTATTTACGATCGCATTGTCGAGATCGGTGAGTCCGATGCTTATGATCAGGCCGTCTTGTCCTTTAATGGCGGCTACCTGCTCACTTCACATGCCGATCGCGAGAGCGCCTCGGCCGGCGCCTATGAGCTCCGCTCAAGCGTTCAGTCGGTCCTCGACGAGATCTCGGCGCTGAACCCCTCCGACAGCTCCGCATACAAGGATGATATCGAGCATCTTCGCCAGCTCGCTACCTGGCTCTATGAGCGCATCGACTACATCTGCCTTTCGTGGGACGAATCACTCAAGGTTCAGGACGGCGAGAACATCTACGAAAAGAAGAGCGATATCCTCGCACCCTTGCAGAACGATGACGGCTCGGCAAGAACGAACTACTATGCCAATGTCGAAAGCTGGGAGCCCGAGCAGAAGATGTAGCGCTCTTGCATGCCGAATTGGTGAACCTACCTCGTTCTTGATAGAATCTTTGAGATTGACGATTCGTATCGAGGAAGGGGATCCATGTTCGAATTCGCAAAAGAGCTCTACACGCCTGAGTTCGCCGTGAGCGGCGATGAGGTCGCGGTGATCGAGACCGGCAAGGGCACCATCAAGGTCAAGCTCGATTCCGCGGGCGCCCCCATTCACGTCGCCAACTTCTGCGAGCTCGCCACCATGGGCTTCTACGATGGCCTCAAGTTCCATCGCTATGTTCCCGGTTTCGTGATCCAGGGCGGCGATCCCAACACACGCGATATGTCTGGCGCAGACGTCGCCGCCGGCGTGCCCGGCCCCGATGGCATGCCCGGAACCGGCGGTCCCGGTTACTGCATCAAGGGTGAGTTCGCCACCAACCCCAACAACAGCCATGAGGACGGCGCACTTGCCATGGCGCGCTCCATGGACCCTGACAGCGCCGGTTCGCAGTTCTACTTCTGCCTCGGTGCCCAGCACAACCTCGACTCGGGCTACACGGTCTTTGGCCAGACGCTCGAGGGCAAAGAAGTCATCAAAGAGCTCCGTGCCGGCGACGAGATCGTCCGCGTCGAGATCGTCCACGAATAGCAACCAGATAGGGAGACCACCTTGAACGCCCAACTCCTTGAGCAGGCCCGTGCGGCCTACCGTTCCGGCGATTTTTCCGCCGCGGCCCAGATGTTCTCGGCCGTCAAGACCCCCGACGAGATCAACGGCGAGGTCGACCACCTTCACGGCAACTCGCTGATGCGCCTGGGCATGTTCCGCGATGCCGCCGAGCGCTACTCCGCAGCCCTTGCCGACGCCTCCTACGGCAAGCGCGGCGCCCTCCTCACCAACCAGGGCAAGGCCCTCGCGGCCTGCGGCGACAACGCCGCCGCTGCCGAGTGCTTCTCAGCCGCCACGCAGGACGCTACCTATGCCACGCCTTATAAGGCCTACATGGGTCTCGGCAATGCCCTTCTCTCCTCGGGTAACCTCGCCGAGG
Source organism: bacterium (assembly GCA_963613305.1). Lineage (GTDB taxonomy): Bacteria > Actinomycetota > Coriobacteriia > Coriobacteriales > Coriobacteriaceae > Collinsella. The sequence continues at coordinate 2,597 of CAVDZW010000168.1, forward strand.
CGGGCACGGCATTCCGCCAGGCAGCGATCGACGGCACCAATCCTGCGCCCGCCGGAGCCCTCTCCAAGCTCGCCGAATGCTTCCTCAAGCTCGATCGTCCCGAGGACGCCGTCGAGTCGTTCCGCACCGCGCTCGACTTCACCGGCCCGCGTGACGACGTTCGCGCGATCAACGCCGGTCTCGGCCAGGCCCTCTCTGCCGCCGGTCGACCTGCCGATGCGCTCGAGGCGTTCAACAACGCTACCGCCGATGGCATCTACCAGCTCACGCAGGAGCAGCAAAACGAGCTCTCGCGTGTGCACGATGCACTTGATGCTGCGGCCGCCCGTAACGCCATCTCGACCGACACGGTCCCTGGCGCTCCCGCCCCCTACGACGAGCAGGCCGCGTTCGATGCGATCGATCCTTTGGGAAAGTCGGGCCAGTTCATGCCCGATCCGTCCGACACCGGCTTCTTTACTCTTTCCGAGCAGGAGATGGTGCAGCAGGACCGCAAAGAGGCCAAGGTGCGCCGTCGCCATCGCCACACGGGCCTCAAGGTCTTTATCGTGATCCTCATCCTGCTTGCCGCCGTTCTCGGTGGCGGCGGATACCTCTACACCCACGGCTACGGTTTCCCCTCCCAGGAGTCCGTGCTGAACGACCTGCTCGCCGCCAAGACCGATGACGACACGAGCAAGGGTTACGGCTGCATCGCCGCAGATTCCGATGCCGCCAAGGAGCTCATCTTCTCCGAGGTACCGAGCGGGGCCACGGCCACGATCAAGGCGATGGACGCCGGCATGAGCGAGTCGACCGCGACTGTCGAGGTCACTCTCTCCAAGGGCGGCACGCAAAACTACAAGGTCACCTTCGTGCGCAACGATCTTAAGATCGGCTGGGCCGTTGCTTCCATCGACTTCGATTTCGAGAGCTCCGACAGCTCCTCGAGCGAGAGCGCCCTTGCGAGCGATACGTCGGCCGATACGACCGAAACCGCCACCGATACGACCGACACGTCGAGCACGGATGAGTCCTCCGAGGATGCGACGAGCTCCGACACCACCGAGTCGGCGGATTCTGCCGATAGCACCGCTGCTTCCGATGACTCCACGATCACCGACGAGGCCCCGGTCGAGTAGTATGTGATATTTGGCGTTTGGCTCCCGAGGTTCTTTGGCCCCGAGGGCCGTGCGCTACACTAGTCGAGTTCACTAGATTTAGTTTCGGAGTCGCTTTGTTCTCTTTGATGGATATGTTCTTCGGTCAGTACGGTGGTGACCTAGCCATCGACCTGGGAACCGCCAACACGCTCGTCTCGGTGCGAGGCAAGGGCATCGTCATTCGCGAGCCCTCCGTCGTTGCTATCGATAAAAACGACGAGCGCATTCTTGCCGTCGGCATCGAGGCCAAGCGCATGCTCGGCCGCACTCCCGGCAACATCGTCGCCGTTCGCCCGCTCAAGGACGGCGTTATCGCGGATTTCGACGTTACCGAGGCCATGCTTCGCTACTTTATCGACAAGGCTTCCGAGCGCCGCTACCCCTGGACTCCGCGC
>CAVDZW010000168.1:4261-4644 GCA_963613305.1 bacterium
CGCCAGGCCTACCTGATCGAGGAGCCGATGGCCGCGGCTATCGGTGCCGACCTGCCGGTAGAGGAGCCCACCGGCTCGATGGTCATCGACATCGGTGGCGGCACGACCGAAGTCGCCGTTATCGCCATGGGCGGCATCGTCGTCTCGACTTCGATTCGCGTTGCGGGCGACGAGTTCGACCAGGCGATTCTCCAGCATGTGCGCGATGCCTACAACCTCGCTATCGGTGAGCGCACGGCCGAGGACATCAAGATCAAGGTCGGTTCTGCCGTGCCGCTCCAAGACGAACTCGACGTCGAGGTCAACGGTCGCGACGTCATCAGCGGCCTCCCCAAGACCGTCCGCATTGAGAGCGAGGAGATCCGCCGCGCCCTCAATAAGCC
>CAVDZW010000169.1:0-4604 GCA_963613305.1 bacterium
GTCTTCGGCGTTCGCCCTTATGCAGAGCGGTCTGTTCTCCGAGATGGTGCTCATCGACGTCGACAAGAACCGCGCCGAGGGCGAGGCCCTCGACATCGCGCACGGCATGGCTTTTGCCGAGCCGATGAAGATCTATGCTGGTGACTACTCCGACGTGGCCGACGCCGCCATGGTCGTCGTCACCGCCGGTGCCGCCCAGAAGCCGGGTGAGACCCGCCTTGACCTCGTGAACAAGAACGTCTCGATCTTCAAGTCGATCATCCCCGAGATCAAGAAGTCGGGCTTTGACGGCATCCTGCTGATCGTCTCCAACCCCGTCGACGTCCTCACCTACGCCGCCATCAAGATGTCCGGTCTCCCCGAGGGCCACGTCATCGGCTCCGGCACCGTGCTCGACACCGGCCGCCTCAAGCAGATGCTCGGTCAGCACGTCGACGTCGACCCGCGCGACGTTCAGGCCTACGTCATGGGCGAGCACGGCGACTCCGAGTTCGTCGCCTGGTCGAGCGCCCAGGTTGCCGGCGTGCCGCTGAACACCTTCTGCGAGCTTCACGGCCACCTCGAGCACAAGGCCGCCGAGGAGCGCATCGCCGAGGACGTCAAGAACTCCGCTTACACCATCATCGAGAAGAAGCGCGCCACCTACTATGGCGTTGCCATGGCCGTCCGTCGCATCTGCACCGCCGTTATGCGCGACGAGCAGACCGTGCTTCCCGTGAGCTCCCTCATGGTGGGCGAGTACGGCCTCTCCGACCTTGCCATCTCCCTGCCGACGGTTATCGGCCGCGACGGCGTGATCTGCCGCGTGCCCGTCACCCTCGACGACGAGGAGAAGAAGCAGCTCACCGATAGCGCTGCTGCCCTCAAGAACATCATCGACTCCGTGGACTTCAGCTGCTAAGCAGTCGTTTTCACAAGTTGCATGTCAAAGGCGCTCTCGATGCACGAGGGCGCCTTTTTGTTAGCCGTTCGCATTAAGGTCTCTTTGGCGAATTCCAAACCATCTCTTTCCGCTTAACCCCTGCCGGGTAATCCCTTGCTGGCCCCACGACGCTCCACCCTCTGCGGCGCCTGTTCTTGTGGCGTGGCTACAGCCTGTATGGGCGATTCAATGGGGCTGAGTCGATTTCTTCTGCAGTGCGCATGCACCTAGCAGGCACGATGTGCTCACACGGCTTCTTCGTTCTTTTTTAGTATCATGGTCCGGTGTCCTGCATACCCTATCTACCTGCGGTTTTGTTGGGAAATATCCTAAATTGACCTAAGTGCATCGAGGTAGGTGCGGACGAGCTGCTCTTTCGAGGGCCGAATGTAGTGCGAGCCGGACATGCCCGGGAGCTTGTGGCCCATCAATATCTCGCACAAATCCCACGGCAGGCGGCACTCCATCTCGGCGATGGTCCGCCACGACGTCCGGAGGTTCTGCCACGGTATCCACCGTGCGCCGTTGCTCTTGCAGAAGTCCTTCCACATGCGGGCGCAGGCGGCGGTGTTCATGGGCAGGCCGTCGCCCCGGTCGGTGAGCCACTCGTGGCCGTATTCGCGGCGCTCCTCCGCCAGCTCCAGAAGGCGCTCGGTGCACTCGGGGAACAGGATCACGTTGCGCACGGACCTGTCGGTCTTGAGCCGGCCGTCCGGGGTGGGCTCGAAGCCCTTCTGCGGCATCTGCCGGCAGATGCTGACGGTGAGCACGGTCGTCTCGCCGCACGCGACCGCCTCGATATCGGAGAGCTTCACGCCCAGCGACTCGCCCGCGCGGCACGAGCCGAAGCAGGCCATGTGGAACGCGCCCTCGATGGGGTGGCCGCGGAGCGCCCGCGCGAGGTCGCGCGCCTCGGCCATCGTGTACACCTCTTTGGAGCGGGCGCGCTCGCGACGGCGGGGGAGGGCGTAGCGCACGCTCGCGGCGAACGGGTCGAGCGGCAGGGCTATGAAGGTGGAGACGACCGAGTAGACCTTGCGAAGGACCCTGAGGGCGCCCCTGGCCTGGTCCTCGGTGAGGGTGAGGAGCCATTGCTGCAGGTCGACCGCGCGGAGGGCGTCCACGGGAGTGTCGCCCCACCGCCCGCCCACGCGGGCTTTCCATGCCGACTCGTACATCTTGAGCGAGTTCGCGGCGAGCGTGCCCTCCTCGACCCTTCGGCGCATGGTGGGGAGCGCCCACGTCTCCCATGCCTGGGCGACGGTGGGAACGGGCCTGTCCTCGGCGCGCTCCACGTGGATGCGCTCAAGCTCGAGGTTCGCCTGGCGGTAGGTGCCGTATACGGTCTTGGTGAGGCGCCTGCGGCCGGCGGGCGTGTTCTGCGTCCAGCGCAGTACGTACTTCTTGCCGCGCGTGACCTCGGTGATGGAGCCCCATGAGCGGCGGCGGTTTCGTGGCATAATTGATCCGTCCTTCAAGTAATGCATGTCTGATGGACTGCCCCGCACCCGGTACCAGACGGGTGCGGGGCTATTTTTATGCCGGCCTGCTGCGGGCGGACGCCCGCTGTTCGCCTTAAGCCATACATTCCTCCTGTCAGCGGGCGGCCATGTGCCAGACTATGGCGCCCAGGGTCTCCACGGGCGGGTGGCCGTCGGCGCTCACGATGTCGGGCCACTCGCCCTCGAGGGCATCGGCGGCGAGCACCGTGGTGGACGCGCCGCGCAGGACGACCCGCGCCACCTGCTGCCCTTCCACCTCGAACAGGCCGCACCGGCCGTTCGCGGGGTCGGTCGCCGGGTCGACCAGCAAGAGGTCGCCTTCGGGGTAGCGGCGCGCAAGCGCGGCGTCGGCCTCGATGAAGAAGCCGCGCGGCCAGCGCTCGGCCACCCAGGACGGCACCTCCACGGGTTCATTCACGGAGGACCCCCCCCCAGCAACTTTTTGCAGGGTCGCGGAGGAGCCAACGATCGCGGGGGCTTCCTCGCCCATCAAGTCGGAGACGGTGACGTTAAAGAGATCGGCTAGCTGCTGGAGCTTGTTCTTGCGCGGCATGGCCTTGTCGGATTCCCATTGTCCAACCGCGACGCGAGTGACCTCGAGCTTGTCGGCCACCTCCTGTTGGGTAAGACCGGCTTTAGAGCGAAGTTGCCTTAGTACTTTGCCAAGTTCCATGCTAGCTCCTTTAACGAAAACGTTGCTTTACATTTTAGAAAGAAAAAGTTTTCATAAAAGGAAAGAAATAGTTTGCGTTCATGCAAAGTTAGGTTTACTATGCTTTTAGCAAGAGAGAAGGGAGGGCGAATGAAGACACTTGAGGATGCTCGCAAGGCTCGCGGTGTTACTAAGGTCGCCATGCAGAACGAGCTGGGAGTTAGTCAACCAGCTTACGACAGATATGAGCGCTTTGCTGGCGAGATGCGCGCCAAGGACCTCGTCAAGGTCTGCAAGTTCCTCGGCATCAAGTTCCGATGCGATATTTTTTTGCCAGCCGAGGAAAGTTAAAGTTTGCATATGTAAGGAGACCACACATGCTCAAGCACAACTACTCCGTCATCACCGACGACGGCAGATACACCGACGAAATGCTCCAGCGCGACCTCGAGGTCTGCGCGGGGGCGCTGAGGGCGCTCCTCGGCTCGGGCCTCGACCTCGAGCCCGGGTCGCTGCCCGACGCCCCCTGGACCAGCCTCCGCCGCTGGTGCGCCGCCCGCGACATGCTGCTCGGGTACGTCAGCTGCGCGGTCATCGTCAGCGACGACGGCGAGGTGGCGATCGGCTGGCACGAGCGCGAGGTCCTCGCCCTCGTCGCCCGCGAGGTCTAGGCGCCCGCCGCCGCCCGGAAGCGGCACGGGCCCCCGGCACCGGCCTGTGTCTCCTCTAACCACGGCCGGGGGCGCTACCAGCCGTGCCGCGCCCGGGCGGCGGAGGGCCGCCAAAAGGAATGGCCCCGGTCGAAGCTGTTGGGGCAGCTACCGGAGCCATTCGAGAGTTTTTGACCTGAAAGGAGGTCCGATATGGATTCTACCAAATCGCCCACGTTCGAGGACATGCGCGAGCAGCTCGGGCTGAAGCCGCGCCTGCTCTACGGCCTCAAGACCGTCGCCGAGGTGACGGGGGTCCCGTACGACACCCTGCTCGGCGAGTGCAAGCGGGGCCGCCTGCGCGAGTGGCACGGCACGCTCGCGCCCTGGGTGCACCACGTGGAGGCCGGTGCGGCGGGGCTCCTCGTCTCGGCCGAGTTCCTGGCCCTCTTCTGGCTCGTCGCCGCCTAGGCGGCCCGCGTGCGCCGCGACGGCGGCACCGGCCGTGCGGGTGCGACCGGGCAGGAAAAGACGACCGTTATGGCGCAGCCCGGCGATCTGGTGCCGCCACCACGGCGCACGTTTTTTGAAGTTCAAGAAAAGCAAAACCGAAAGGAAGAGGGATGCAGGGATTCGTGAAGATGCGCGTGCCGCTCGCCGACATCAGGCCGAGCGGGCAGAACCCGCGCCACGACTTCGGCGACATCGACGCGCTCGCCGAGACGATCCGCGCCACGGGCGGCGAGCCGCTGAACCCGCCGGTCCTCGTGGCCGACGGCAACGTCTACCGCATCGTGGACGGGGAGCGCCGCTACCGCGCGCTCTGCAGGATCTACGGCGAGGGCTCGGGCCGCGAGGTCTCGGCGTAGATCCTGCAG
>CAVDZW010000170.1:0-4345 GCA_963613305.1 bacterium
GCTCCTATTTGCGTTTGCTCCGGATGGGGCTTGCCAAGCCGCCGTGTTGCCACGACGCTGGTGGTCTCTTACACCACCGTTTCAGCTTTTCTCTTAACGGGCGAACCCGCCAGTGGGAGTCTTCTTTTCTGCGGCGCTTTCCGTCGGATCACTCCGCCCGGCCGTTAGCCGGCATCCTGCCCTCTGGAGCCCGGACTTTCCTCACGCCTGCCGCAAGCGGCTGGTCGCGCGATCATCTGGCCCACTTCGCAAGGGTGCATTCTAGCACATCGACGTCTGAGGCCGTAGCGCAGCAGGTGCGCCCGTCATGCGGTCTTCGCATTGTCAGGGCGCACCCACCGGGACTCTGCAGGCTAGAGCAAGAAGTCGTCCATCTTGATGGTGCGCTCCTCGCGTTTGTCGGCAGCGGCAATTGCGTCAGCAGCATAGCCGACCGTGAGCATATGGTAGGGATACACGCCCTCGGCGAGGCCAAACTGCTCGATCGCCCGCTCAGGGCTGAAGTGACACACCCAGCAAGTGCCAAGGCCGAGCTCAGTGGCCTGCATCATCATCTCGTCACACACGATGGACGAGTCGATCTGGCTCGAGTTCATCTGATCATAAGGGCGAACCCAAGCGTCGTCCCGCACCGCGCACACAAGGAGCACGACGGGTGCGCCGAAGATGCTTCCGTCCCTGTCGAAGCGCGGCTGGCAGGCTGCAGCCTTTTTGCGAAGCTCGTCGGTATTGCACACGAGCACGCGCGTGGGATGCTTGTTCACCGCCGAGGGCGCGAGGCGCCCGGCCTCGAGGATAGCCTCGAGCTTTTCGGGCTCAACGGGTGCATCGGTATAGTGGCGGCACGAGTAGCGGGCTTGGCAAAGATCAGCGAACGACATTGGGACATCTCCTTATCTTGAGTACTGCGTGTGGGCCTGCAAGCAAAAGCGTTGACCTGCATAGAAGGCAAACAGCTAACAAAAAGGCTCTCTTCCGCAGGGAAAAGAGCCTTGTGCGCAAAGCGATATGCGAGCTAGTCGAGGTCGCCGTCGAAGTTAGCGATCGGGGCAAACGGATCGGCAACAGGAATGGGCTGCGCGGCCGGGATGGTCTCGGCAGGCGAGGCGACGGGCTGTGCCTGTTGCACGGGCTGAGCCGGTGTAGCGGCCGAACCGCTCGGGGTGTTGGAAAGCAGACCCGAGGGGAACTCGTTCTGCGCGTCGTCCATGAAGTGCTGGATGAGCTTGAGGTACTCGGCCTTGAACTCCTCGCGAGAAGCCTTGAGACGGTCGATCTCCTCGATCTCGGTCTGCTTCTCGGCGAGAGCCTGGCGAATGACCTCGCGAGCCTTGGCGTCAGCCTCGTTCTTGATGCGATCGGCGTTCTCGTTGGCCTCGTTCACGATGGCGTCAGCCGTCTGCTGGGCAGCGATGAGGGCCGCGGAGATCTGGCGCTCGCTGGCGGTCGTGGTCGAAGCCTGGGTGGGCTGAACCGGAGCGGGAGCCGCGGCGGCAGCCTGAGCCTCGGCCTGGGCCTGGGCAAGCTCACCCTGGGTGGCGGCGAGCTGCTGCTCGGTATCGGTCAGACGGCCCTTGAGGTCCACGATCTTGGCGAGCATGGCATCGACCTCGGCCGAAATCTGCTCGAGGAAGATATCGACCTCGCCCGGATCGTATCCGCGCTTGGCCTCGGAGAAGGTCTGGGCCTGGATGTCTGCGGGTGTGATAGCCATTATCAAAAACTCCAATCATTCGCTAGGCAAGCCAAAACAAGGCTTCTACCGTGCGTTTTCCTACAAAAGTATACCTACAACCAAACGCTCGATAAGATTCAACGCAATAATCGCAATAACGGGCGAGAAGTCCATGCCGCCCATCGGCGGGATGATGCGGCGAAAGAGGTTGAGGTACGGCGAACAGACGCTCTCGAGCACCGAAAAGACGTCGTCCATAAGCCCGCCTGCCTGGCGCGGAAACCACGTGAACAGGCAATAAACGATGATGAGCAACTCGTAAAAATTGACGAGCTTGTCGAGGATGCTCACGAGCTGGTACGTAACTATGATGCTCTCCCCTTATTTGAGGTAGCCGTCGGCGCGGAGCTTGCTGAGGTCGGAATCCTTGACCTCGCAGCCGGCCGGCAGAACCATGAAGATGCGGTCGCCGACCTCCTGGACGGAGGCGCCCAGGCCGCAGGCAAAGCCGTACGAGAAGTCGAGTACGCGCTTGGCGACCTCAGTGCGCACGCCCACAAAGACGAGCGCCACGGGCTGCTTGGTGCGCACACGGCGTACGACGGTCTCGACATCGTCGTAGCTCTCGGGGCGGAGCACATAGGCCGGGAGCTGAGGCGTGGCATTCATGATGTCGTTCGCATGGGCCGCCGTGGCGCTCTGCTGAACCGGAGCCGCAGCGACGGGTTCGGCAGCAGTGCGCACGCGGACGCTCTCGGCGTAGGTCGAGGGCGTGTCGTAGGCACCGGGACGCCAACCGCTCTCGTTGTTGTTGCGCGCAGGCGGGTTGTACGTGGTGGCATGGCGCGAGTCGTCACCCACAAGCTGGCCGGAACGCGTGTAGACGGCAACGCTCTCGGCCTCGCCGCGGCGCGTCTGGCCGAGCACGCCGTTGGAGGGCTCGGGCTCCGAGAAGTAGCTGTCGGTCTGGGCGGAGTCGAAGCCGCCGTTATCGTAGCCGTCGTCGTAGCCGTAATCGTCATAGCCGTCGTCGTAACCGTCGCGGCCATAATCGCCGGCACCGGCGCCAAGATTCAGTTTTTCCTTGATGTCGTCAAGAAAACCCATGTCAATCGCCTCTCTGCAGTGGTGTGTTTATAGTGCGATCATCAGAGATCGAACAGGCGTATCAGTTGCGTTATTTTACCTCGAACTCGGGACTGAATACCACCCTACCCAGCCTAATAATCGTCGAACCTTCTTGAAGCGCCTGCTCAAAGTCCTCGCTCATACCGCACGAAAGCTCAGTGAGGGGCACCTCGGTATAGGACGAGGCAAGCTCCTCCTTAAGCTCACGCAGACCCGCGAAGGTTCGGCGCGCCACGTCCGCATCGCCGCGCGGAGCCATGGTCATAAGGCCACGGACCTCGATGCCGGGAAGTACCACGAGCTCGTCCATATGGGCGCGGAGCTCGGCCGGCGCAAAACCCGACTTGCTCTCCTCCCCCGAGACGTTCACCTCGATGAGCACCTGCTGCGGTTGCTCAAGCTCGCCCGTCTCGATCTTGTGGGCGGCACGGGACGAGATTGCCTCGGCCAGACGCAGCGAGCTCACGGAATGAATGAGCTTAGCGGCCCCGAGGACGGCGTTGATCTTGTTGGTCTGGAGATTGCCGATCATGTCAAACCGCACCCGGTCGAGAACTCCCGCCTCATCAAGTCCCGTGCGCTTGCGGGCAAGCTCCTGCGGACGGTTCTCGGCAAAGAGCGTGTATCCTGCCTCGATCGCGGCAAGGGTCTCGGGCACACCGACGGTCTTGGAGACAGCGGCGAGCCGAGCGGCACCGTGCGCTCGCCCGGCATGGTCGAGCGCGGCGTTCACACGATCCAGGATCTCCGCACGGCGCGCGCGCATGAACTCAAGGTAGCTATCGGTCTTGTCCATCTGAACCCCCGTCGGTCTTTTGCATGCGGCCCACTCTAACGCAAAACCGCGGCCCCGATACCCGGGACCGCGGCTCTTACGTGGGTTTAAGCACAAAGCTTAAAGTTGCAAGACCTACTCGTCGTCTTCGTCGGAGTCGTCAGATTCGACCTGAGCCTGCTCGATCAGCTCTTTAAGATCCTCGCCCACCTCGTCGAGCGGCAGATTAGAGACATACAGCGCGTCGGTCTTGGCATCCATGATGGTACCCTCGCCGGCCGGGATGCGCATGCTCTCGAGCTCGTCCTCGGTCGCGCTCGTGATGTCGTTGGCCGTGAGACGCTGACCGGTAAGGAGGATAGTCAGGCGGCAGGCGGCGTCGATCGAGATGGAGGCCATGCGGTCGAGGTAGCGCGACATCATGACGACGCTGCGCAGGTTGTCGTACTGCTTGTCATCCGCGAGCTCAACGTTGTCCATACGGCTGTAGGTACGGAAGAACTCATGGTAGATGCTATGGACCGGGGCATCATCCTCGGCAAGGGAGCACACAGCGGAGAGATCGTTGTTCACGAGCGCGCTGATGGAGGAGCCGAGCACGCGATAGGTAGCCTCGGCCTGCTTCTCAACAAGGCCGACGAGAACCGGGGACACCTCGAAGTCGCCCTTAGCCTTGCGCTTGGCGGCGCGAGCCGCGGCACGAACCTTGTCGTTCATGCGCTGCAGGTTGAAGTCGATGTAGATGATCGTCTGCAGCAGGCGGAAGT
>CAVDZW010000171.1:0-4244 GCA_963613305.1 bacterium
TTATGGCACTCAGCGCGGACCTGTTGCTCGGATTCACGAATGATGGTCGCCGCCTCGTGAGTGACCTCGCCCCTCACCTTGTCGAGAAGCTCGCGATGAGCATCGTCACGCGTAAGCTCGGAGATGCGCTCAAGTTCGTTCGTCTGCTGCTCATAGAGGTCCTCGAGCTCACGAGAGCGCTTTTCGACCTGACCGGCCTGGCTCGAAAGCTGGTGCTCGCGCTTATCGAGCGCGTCGTTCCTGCGATCAAGGGACTCCTCGCGCTGGAGTACGCGGTTCTCCATCGCGCGCAGCTCCTTCTTGCGCTGCTTTTCCTCGTTCTCGGCGGTCTGACGATGCTGGATGATCTCTTCCTTAGCCTCGAGCAGAGCTTCTTTTTTGAGCGTTTCCGCCTGACGCTTTGCATCACCGATGACAGACTCGGCCTCCTGGCGCGCGGACTCGATCTTAGAATCCGCCTCCCTGAGGCTCCCCTGCTTAGCGGTGCGCATGAAGGCGACAGCGGCAACGACGCCGATAAGGGCGCCGATAATACCGAACACGACTTCCATGCCGACTCCTTCTTTCAGTTCAGCTCAAACAAAACGACGCCTCGAATAGAGACGCCGCCACTTGCACGGTATGACACGAACGTGAATCTAAATATTTTTAAATATTCAATCTCATCTAACGATGAGTTCATATCACATAACAAATGACTGATTAATCGTAGGTTGAAGAAGCCAAGCTGTCAAACACACAGAAGGCAGACGGCACGAATTACCAGCTAGAATACTGAGACAGAGCACCCTTCTTCAAGAGAAGAACAATCGAGCCTTTCCTTGACGACCGTAGACGCAATCGAATATTCAAAACCCTTGGACATCAAGAAACGAACAAGCTTTTCATACGGACGCGTCTCGGGAACGCGCTTTTTTGCAAGAAGTTCTCGAGCCCGCATAAGGTCCTCGCCAGAATCAAAATAAGCGTCCGGATACCCGACAACAGCCTCGGGCTCAACGCCTTTTCGCTTAAGTTCAAGCTCTATCTTGCGACGACCCCATCCCTTGCGCTTTCGGGACTCGATGAAAAAATCGGCAAAACGTTGGTCGTTGAGAAACTTATGCGAGAGGGCGCGCTTAATTACGTCCTCGATAGTCGATGAAGAAAACCCGTAGAGCCCCAACTTTTCCCGCACCTCGTGAACCGAATGGTCACGTCGGGAGAGCATCTCGGTCAATACCGTCATGCAGACCTGATCTGAAATTCTTTCAACCGACTCAAGACATGCTGAGTAGTCCATAGGAAACGAAAGGGGCTCGTTTTCAAGCACGCGTGCAACCCGAACGGGAACATCAAGCTCGCGGGTCTGCCCGCTCCCGCTATCAAAGAGCACGCGAGCGCAAGGCTTACGCTTCCCAAAGCCCGCCGAACGATGAGCCTCAGGAAGCGCAATATCCATTGACCAGACGGTTGATGTCATAAGACTTACTCGGCAACAATCGCAGCCGGAGCATCCTCAGAGATCTCGATAGCCTCCGACACCTCATCATCGAAATCAAGCCCGCAGGCCACCCGCACACGATGCTCAAGCTCATCGGCGAATTCAGGGTTCTTGCGCAGGAACTCCTTCGCAGCCTCCCTGCCCTGCCCGAGCTTCTCGGTCGAATCGCCCTCGCGGTAGGTGTACCAAGCACCGGACTTGGTGACGATTTCGTACTGAACGGCCATATCGAGGATAGAGCCCTCTTTAGAGATGCCCGTACCGTACATGATGTCGAACTCAGCAGACTTGAAGGGAGCGGCAACCTTGTTTTTGACGATCTTGGTTCGCACACGGTTGCCAACAACGTCGGTACCGTTCTTAATGCTGTCGATACGCCTGATGTCGATGCGAACCGAGGAGAAGAACTTGAGAGCACGGCCGCCCGTCGTCGTCTCGGGGTTACCGAACATGACACCGATCTTCTCGCGCAACTGGTTGATGAAAATGCACGTGGTATTCGACTTGGAAAGCGATCCAGCGAGCTTACGCAGTGCCTGGCTCATGAGTCGAGCCTGCAGACCGACCGTGGTATCGCCGATCTCGCCCTCGATCTCGGCACGAGGCGTCAGTGCCGCGACAGAGTCGACAACGATGCAGTCGATAGCCCCCGAACGAACGAGCATGTCGCAAATCTCGAGCGCTTGCTCACCGGTATCGGGCTGCGAAATCAGCACCTCATCGATATCGACACCGATGCGCGCGGCATAGGTGGGATCGAGCGCATGCTCAGCATCGATAAACGCGACGACACCGCCGGCAGCCTGTGCCTCGGCCAGGATCTCAAGCGAAAGCGTGGTCTTTCCCGAGGATTCAGGACCGTAAATCTCGATGATGCGGCCGCGGGGAACGCCGCCGATGCCCAAAGCGACATCGAGCGCAAGCGAGCCCGTGGGAATCGCCTCGACCTCGAGCTGAGGGCCACCGTCGCCGTAACGCATGATGGAGCCATCGCCAAACTTCTTCTCGATCTCTTTTTTGGTGGCAGCGATCATCTTGTCGCGCTCAGCACCCGTCGTGCGCGCATGGACGGTGCGCACGGGTCCGGAATTCTTGGCCATGGAGCCCTCCTTGTTTCAAACTATGTTGATAATAAACGAACAGCTGTTCGCGGTCAACCGTTACAAGGAGTATGGAATGGGCATCCCGTGAAAAGATCGGCAAACCCCTATGTCAAAGCTTTCGGAAAACTTACCAATTGGGAGAGCAAATATCAGCCAACACAGAATACGGCGTTCTACCAGGCGTTTTAACAGCAAGCTGCGGACGAATATTGCGAACCTTCGGGCTCGAAGCGCCTAAAAACAAGAATCATCTATCCGAAAATCACACCGAAGCCAATAGCATCTCAAGCGCTTTGAGCACTGCATGTTCGCGAACGGCGGCGCGATCCCCCTCAAAGACAAATCTCTCTGAGCGGGCCCCGTTCTCATCGGCTAAGCCGATATACACACAGCCGATTGGATCTTCGGCCGTGCCGCCTCCAGGACCCGCGTACCCGGTGAGACTCACCGCGCGATCGGATTCGAAAAGCTTTCGAGAACCCAGCGCCATCTCACACGCAGTTTCAGCCGATACCGCAGTATGTTCCCTGAGGGTCCGTTCATCGACATCGAGAACGCGATGTTTGATCTCGTCGCAATAGGTGACGGCCCCGCCCAAAAGCACGCTCGACGCCCCGGGCACATCGGCGATAGATGCAGCAACGAGGCCTGCCGTACAGGACTCAGCTGTCGAAAGCTTGAGACCCCGAGCCGAGAAGACATCCACAACGGAGCGCGCGGCCGTCTCGACCTGCACGTCAAGAGCGTCGACAGCACCCATGCTACACGCTAAAGACGACGCTACGGCAGTTCCAGAAGTACTGGGCACCCGAAACCACCGTGAGTACCACGGCAACAGCCATCAAGACGCGCGAAGCCCCGAGGATAACGACAGCGGCGCCATCGACACCGAGCGCCACGAGCATGAAGCCGAGCAGATAGCCGCAAAGCGAGACCATCGTCGTCGCAGTCTTCCATTTGCCGAGGTTGTCCGCGGCAACGACCACGCCGGCAGCACTTGCGACCATGCGAAGCGCGCTCACCAGGAACTCCCTGAAGAGAATGATGAAAACGGTCCACACGCTAACGACGCCGAAGTCGAGGAAAAGCAAAAGGGCCGAGAACACAAGCAGCTTATCGGCGATCGGGTCGAGGAACTTGCCGAAATCCGTGATCTCGTTGCGCGAGCGCGCAAGATAGCCGTCGAGCTTGTCGGTTCCCGAGAGCAGCACATAGAGCACGAATGCTCCCGTGGCGAGCACGGCATCGTAGGTGTTCGCATCGCCGGCACCCTTTTTGCACGAGAGCGCCGAGACAACCATGAACACGGGAATGAAGACGATACGAACGCAGGTCACGATATTCGCCGGCGTCCAGATGCTAGTGGGCTTTTTATTGGTATCTGCCATGACCGTTCCTACTCGACAACGTGACCGACAAGCTCGTAGCAGAAGCTGTCGGTAAACTCGACCTTCAAGATATCACCAACCGCGGCCTCGTCGACCTCGAGGTGAACGGCGCCGTCGGAATCGGGCGCCTGGAACCACGCATGACCGATCAGCTCGGGACCGTCTTCGCCCTCCTCGACACCGTCGACAATAACCTCGGCGACCTCGCCCACGTGCGCGGCCGTGGCAGCAAAGCCCAAGGACTCAGCCAGATCCATCGCATGCTGAGCG
>CAVDZW010000172.1:0-4112 GCA_963613305.1 bacterium
TTGGGGTTACCCGCAAGCGCGACATGGATCTGCGAATCCGCCATTCAATCCTTCTTCCAAAGTAGCCCGAGCTGCGAATACCGCCCGGGTTGGATCTTGCGCGAGCGCCCCGCCTCGTGCGGGCATGCGCTCGGAGCCTCACGGCTCTAAGTTAGAAAAATCTAACTTTACCTGCAGAGATACGCAGCAACCGGAGTTACTGGACCTCCACGACGGCTGCCTCCTCCTTGCGGATGGAAAGCTCGTAGCCGCGCACGTTGATCTCGACCGGATCGCCGAGCGGAGCGACCTTGACCACCTTGAACGTGGTGCCCTTGATGAGGCCCATGTCCATGAGGTGGCGGCGGAGCGCGCCCTCGCCGTGCAGCTTGACGATCGTGGAGCTCTCGCCCACCTTAACGTCTCCCAGCGTCTTCATTTGTCCCCCTTTCGCATGTTTCGCGTGCCCTATTCCTATTCACAAACGCACGCGAGAAGCTTGGCCACCGGCGTGGATTCGGCCGCCAAGCGCCTCGCTGCGGAGTGCGACTGCGCTCGTTCCCGCTTGCGCTACGCGTTCACCATGACGTGCTGGGCAACCTTGGAGTCGAGCCCAAAGCGCGCGCCGAGGATGGTGACGATGATGTTGGCCCCGCTCGAGCTCACCACGTGCACCTCGTTGCCCTCGACAAAGCCGAGGTCCTTGAGATGGTGCCTCATGTCCTCGTTGCCCTTGACGCGGGCGACCGTACCGGTCTCGCCTGCCTTGACCATCGAAAGCGGCATGGCGGGCATCTGCGGTCCCTGGGACATAGCAAACTCCTTTGTGAGCGGTACCGCGCGGTACCGGCCAGCAGAAACGCTGAACATCGACGGGCCATTGACGGGCGTTCAATGTGTCGGAACACACGTAAACTGCCGCGCAGGGAAACCCCCTACGGGCAGAAGTTAGCCGTATCTATGTTCACTTGAGTAAACTAGCACGGGGTTAACTTTTTTGGAAGAGTTAACGGCGGATTACCTTAAAAGTTTCGCGCGGCTTACCGCAAAAAGATTCAAGTTCGCGTTTTGCAAGCGGTCGATGTCGCTCGGCGAACGGCAAACGCGTTGAACTTCGAGCATCCGCAGGATGGCATTCGCGCCCATATAAGGCACCGCGCATATGGACACAAATCGGCCCGCGCTCCCCTGCCTTCTCTATGCGAAAACCCCTGGAGCTGCACTCGGCAACGCAGCCAGCCCAACCTAGTTGAGCCACGTCGGGCGCACTATACTTGTGACCAACCTGCAGCTCGTATCGGACCATTCAGAAGAAGGAATATCGCATGGCAGACGACCCGCTCATGCTGAGCAACCTCGCACCGGTCTTTGGACTGTGCTTTCTCTTTTTGCTGAACTTTCGCAACCGGGTCCTCGATGACCAATCGCGCCGGCTTTTCTACTTCATCCTGATGTCCGAGGCACTCGAGCTTCTCGTCGCCAACGTTGAGAGCATGCTCTCGGACCTTCCCTTCTGCACGCCCGAGCGCATGCTCTGCAGCGCCTTTGGCTACATCGTACGTCCGCTCATCCTCATGCTGTTCATCTTTATGCTCGCGTCCAAAAGGCGCACGCGGCTCCAGAGCGCGCTCCTGTACGGCCCCATGGCGATTTGCGTGGTTGCCTCCTTCTCGGTGTTCTTTACCGACATCGTCTATTCCTACACCGCCGACAACCACTTTGTGCGCGGGCCGCTCGGAACCCTGCCCATCGCGATCGTGTGTGTGTACATGATCATCCTCATCGTGGTCGTAAGGCAAAAGACGCTGCGTCCCTACTTTGACTTTGGGCTCGCGGTGTTCATCGTCGTCTACATGGCCGCGTCGATGGGCATCGAGACCTTCCTCGACGTGAGCAATGTCGGGCGCACCGCCATGGTCTACAGCACGATGTTCTACTTCTATCTGTTCCAAACGGGCGTCCTGCGTCGCACGCTCGAGGCCGAGGCCGGAGAGCGCGCACGCAACGAAGCGCTTTCGCTGGCCAAGCGCGAGGCCGACCGCGCCAACGCCGCCAAGTCGAGCTTTTTGAGCCGTATGAGCCACGACATCCGCACACCGCTCAACGGTATCATCGGCCTGCTCGAGATCAACAAGGCCCACGCCGACGACATCGAGCTCGTGCGCGCCAACCAGGAAAAGATGCATGTTGCCGCCGACCACCTGCTCGAGCTCATCAACGACGTACTCGAGATGAGCAAGCTCGAAGACGAGGAGATCGAACTCGCCCATGAGCCGTGCGACCTCTACGACACCTCAACGACCGTCAGCTCCATCATCCAGACCAAGATCGCAGAGGAGGGGCAGACGTTCATCATGAACGGGTTCGATTTTCCCGTGCGCTACGTCTACACAAGCCCGCTCCACCTGCGCCAGGTGTTCCTGAACATCTACAGCAACTGCATCAAGTACAACAAAGATCACGGCACGATCACCACCACGATGGAGTGCCTACGGAACGCACCCGATCTTGTCACGTACCGTTGGACCATCAGTGACACGGGCATCGGCATGAGCCCCGAGTACCTGGAGCACATCTTTGAGCCGTTCACGCAGGAAGGCGACACCGTCGGCGCGCGCACGAACTACAAGGGCACGGGTCTTGGCATGGCGATCGTCAAGAAGATCGTCGACCGCATGGGCGGCACCATCGAGGTCACCAGTACCAAGGGCGAAGGAACGACCTTTGTCCTGACCATCTCGTTTGAGGTGGCAGCACCGATCGAGGAGGCCGATGAGGCCGTCGTGAACGCGGAGATCCGCGGGGCGCGCGTGCTCGTGGCCGAGGACAACGAGCTCAACGCCGAGATCGTGCAGACGCTGCTCGAAGACCGAGGCGCCCACGTTAAGATCGCGCGCGACGGCTGCGAGGTCGTTCAGATGTTCACCGATGCGGCACCCAAGACCTACGACGTGGTGCTCATGGACATCATGATGCCCAACATGAGCGGCATCGAGGCAACATCGGCCATTCGCCGCTCGAACCACGCGGACGCGCTCAGCATCCCGATCATCGCCATGACCGCCAACGCCTTTGCCGAGGACGCCCAGCGCTGCCTCGACGCCGGCATGAACGCCCATTTGGCAAAGCCGATTGACCTCGAGGAACTCACGCGCACCATCGCGCGCTGCACCGAGGAGCGCAAGTAAAAAAGGGACCGGTCGCAACCGATCCCTCAGCTAAAAACCTGCATCGCCCGCCTCGTAAGGAATCGCGGGGTCTGCTGTTCTCGAATTCCGATATGCGCGCACGAAGACGCAGTATCGATAAGCTGCGGGAGCATGGCCCCCGCAGCTTGCCGTCTCGCTACATGAGGCGCAGCGAGACCTCCTTGAGCTGTGCGCCCGAGACCGCACTCGGGGCTGCCGACATGAGGTCGGAGCCGCTCGCCGTCTTGGGGAACGCCATGACGTCGCGGATGGAGTCGGAACCCGCAAGGAGCATGCACACGCGGTCGAGGCCGAGTGCGAAGCCGCCCATGGGAGGCGCACCGAACTTGAGGGCCTCGAGCATAAAGCCGAACTGCGCCTCGGCACGCTCCTCGGTGAACCCGAGCAGCTTGAGCATGGCCATCTGCATCTCGGCGTTGTGGATGCGCATGCCGCCACCGCCGGCCTCAAAGCCGTCCATCACGAAGTCGTAGGTAAAGCTGCCGGCCGCCAGCGGGTCGGCCTCGATCTTGGAGATGTCGCTCTCGGTGGGCAGGGTAAAGGGCTGGTGCTCGGCAGCATAGGCCTTGCGGTCCTCGTCCCAGTGGAAGAGCGGGAAGTTCACGACCCAGAGGAAGTCGTGGCCTTCACGCGGGAGCTCGAGCGCGCCCGCCATGTGGTTGCGCATGCCGCCGAGGATCTCGTCGGATGCAAGGCGCGGGCCGGCGGCGAACATCACGAGGTCGCCGGGCTCCACGTCCATGCGCTCGCGCAGGGCCGTCATCTCCTCGTCGGAGAAGAACTTGACGATGGGGCTGTTGATGGAACCGTCCTCGCGGAAGGCGATCCAGGCCAGGCCCTTGGCGCCAAAGGTCGCGGCCACGCCGGCAAGCTTGTCGATCTTGGCGCGAGCCCAGGTGCCGGCACCCTTGGCGTTGATGCACT
>CAVDZW010000173.1:0-725 GCA_963613305.1 bacterium
TCGACGAGCTCTCCGACCTCATGATGGTCGCCGGCAAGGACGTCGAGGCCTCCATCGTGCGCATCGCGCAGCTCGGCCGCGCGGCCGGTATCCATCTCATCGTTGCCACGCAGCGTCCGAGTTCCAACGTCGTCACGGGCCTCATCAAGGCGAACATCTCCAACCGTATCGCGTTCAACGTGGCCACGGGTATCGATTCGCGCGTCATCATCGACCAGATGGGCGCTGAGAAGCTCACGGGCCTCGGCGACATGCTGTTCTCTAAGGTCGGCTGGGGCAAGCCCCGTCGTATTCAGGGCTGCTTTGTTTCGGACGACGAGATCAACGAGATCGTCGAGTTCGTTAAGTCGCAGTCCGAGCCCGATTACCACGAGGAAATTCTCTCGGCCGTGGCTCCGGGCATGGCTGTGGCTACGGGAGCCGGACCGCTTCGGACCGGTCAAGCCGAACCCGAAAGCGACGATCCGCTTATTTGGGAGGCGGCCCAGATCGTGGTCGAGACCCAGCTCGGTTCGACTTCGGGCCTGCAGCGCAGGCTCAAGGTGGGCTATGCGCGGGCCGGCCGCATCATGGACATGCTCGAGGAAAAGGGCGTTGTCGGGCCTCCCGACGGCTCCAAGCCCCGCGAGGTCCTGCTCGATGAGGAGGGTCTTGCGGCCCTTCGCGCGGTCGATGCCGAGATGGACGCCGAGGACAACTTGTTCGGAGGCTTTGCATGAGTGCGC
>CAVDZW010000173.1:735-2747 GCA_963613305.1 bacterium
TGCGCGTTTTGGCGAGCTGCTCCTCAATCGCAGGCGCGAGTTGGGGCTTTCAATCCAGCAGGTCGCAAACACCATCAAGATCAGGCCGCAGATCATCGAGTACTTTGAGCTCGGCAACTTTGCATCCATGCCCCCGCGCGGCTACGCGCAGGGCATGATTTCGAGCTATGCGCGCTTTCTCGGGCTCAACCCGACCGAGATCGTGAACATCTACTTCGATGACCTGTACGCCTACGAGCGCGGTGGAGAGCGCCGTGGCGGCAACTTCCAGGGCCCTGCTGGCCCCGTGAGCTCTCGTTCCTCTAATGACTCAGGGCGATTTCTCATGGTTGGCGGCAGGCCCCAGTCCACGCGCTACGGCCAGCGTGCGCTCCAGGCCGGCTATGTGACCGAGAACGGTTCGACAACTGAGATTCGTGCCCAACGTGATCGGGTAAGGCGCACCCTTCCACCGGCGGAAGGGTCGGTCCCCATGGCATCGGGCACCGCTCGAAACCCCCGAGCCGGGTACGGCGACGGCTCGCGTGCGAACGGCTCACGTGGGCGCTCGCGGAGCACTCGTCTGGCGAGTGGTGCAAGGTCTGCTGGCGGTCGCCGCCCTGCCGAATCCGGCGGGCGCGTTCGCGGTGATGGCGAGAGAGCTAATCGTACCGCGCGTCCGACTGCTCCCGATGCCCGCGGTGCTCGTTCAACGCGCGGGAATCGTCCGACCTCTCGTGATGCGTACCGCAGCCAGGGTTCGCGCCGCGGCTCTGCGCCGCAAGGGCGCGATGGACGCAGGGGCGCTCAGCCTCGCGGCGGTTCCTCCCGTTCGGTTCTTTCGACTTTCGACCCCAAGTTCCTGATCGGGGCGGCTGTCATTGCTCTTGCGGTTTTGGCGCTGCTGTTCATGCTCGTGTCGCGTGCGTGCAGCTCCAGCTCCACTACGACCACACTTGCCCAAGAGACTGCCAAGAGCGAGAGCGCTGCCAAAAAGTCCTCCTCTAAGAAGAACTCAAACTCAAAGAAGAAGACGAGTTCGAGTGAATCCGATGTTTCGGATGCTTCGTCTGATTCGGACTCTGCCGATACCGCTGCCGATGATTCCAGCGACACGGATTCCGATGCGTCCGCGGACTCTTCGGATTCAGGTTCGGCGGAGAGCGCCTCATCGATCACGGTCAAGGTCAAGATCGCGTCCAAGAAGACGGCTTTTCTCGAGGTTCGCGTTGATGGGAAGCTCGTGTTCGGAAAACAGGCAACGGGCCCCTTTAATCAGGAGTACACGGCAAACGAGTCGATCGATATCACGACCAGCAAGCCCTCTTACGTGACCATCACCAAGAACGGCAAGAAGGTGCGTTACGACTCCTCGACGGCTGGTGTCGCACGTGTTTCGCTGACGGTCCCTAAGACCTCGACCGGCACCTCGTCCGACTCTTCTTCTGACGGGTCCGCAACTGACGGTACGACGAGCGCGCAGGATTCGTCGACGGCATCGACGACGTCGGCAGCTCTTTCGAGCTCGACGTCAAGTACGTCGACGGTCTCTGCCTCCCAGACTTCTAGCTATAGTCAGTAGCCCTCGCGCTATTAATGTACGCACGTGCAATCTTCAGTATTAGATTTCCCAACGAAAGTAGGTAACCATGGCAAAAGATTCCAGCTTCGACGTCGTGTCCGAGGTAGATATGCAGGAGGTCGACAACGCCTATCAGCAGACCGCTCGCGAGATTTCCCAGCGCTACGACCTCAAGGATTCCGGCGCCACCGTCGACCTCTCTAAGGGCGAGGGGCTTTTTACCGTCAACGCGCCTGCGGATTTCGTCGCTCGCCAGATCATCGATGTTCTCAACGGTAAGCTCATCAAACGCGGCATCGATCTTAAAGCCGTCTCGTGGGATACGCCTCAGGCTGCCTCGGGCGGTACCGTTCGAGTGCTTGGTCATGTCGTCGAGGGCATTGACCAGGCGACGGCAAAAAAGATCAACAAGGATGTCAAGGACCAAAAGCTCAAGGTCAAGGTGACGATC
>CAVDZW010000173.1:2757-3985 GCA_963613305.1 bacterium
CAAGGACGCGCTGCAGTCGGTCATTTCGTTCCTGCGCTCGCAGGACTACGGCCAGCCGCTGCAATTCACCAACTACCGCTAGGATTTCAGCCGCAACGGCTCCGCCTTCGCACATTCCGAAAGGAGAAACTCCACCCATGCTCAACACCCCCGGCTCGATCGTCTACATCACGCTCGGCTGCGCCAAGAACGAGGTCGATACCGATCGCATGCGCTCGCTGCTCACCGCTGCGGGCTACGCCGAGGCGGATTCCGCCGAGACGGCCGATATCGCCATCGTCAACACCTGCTCGTTCCTCGCTTCGGCGACTTCCGAGAGCATCGAGACCACGCTCCAGCTTGCCTCCGAGGTCGAGGGCGAGGTTCGTAGCTGCCGCATCGTCATGTGCGGATGCGTGCCTTCTCGCTACGGCGACGAGCTCCCCTCGGAGCTTCCTGAGGTCGCAGCATTCGTGCGTTCGGACGAGGAGGACGGAATCGTTTCCGTGGTGGACGGGGTTCTCGGTATCGAGCGCGAGGAGCCTGCCTACATTCCTCAGGTCAAACGTACTGTCGAGGGCGCCACGGCGTATGTGAAGATCTCGGAAGGCTGCAATCGCTTCTGCAGCTTCTGCATGATCCCCTATATTCGTGGCCGCTACCATTCTCGTTCCGCTGCGAGCATCATCTCGGAGGTCAAAGACCTGGTCGCGGGCGGCGTGCGCGAGATCGTGCTCATCGGTCAGGACACCGGTATCTGGGGCAACGACTTCAAGGGCAATGAGGGCGCTGGCCCCAAGAACCTCTCCGAGCTGCTGCGCGCAGTCGCTGCGGCCGTGCGTCCCGAGCGCGTGTGGGTTCGTGTTCTCTATCTGCAGCCCGAGGGCATGTCCGATGAGCTCATCGCCACGATCAGGGATACGCCCGAGGTCCTGCCCTATATCGATATCCCGGTTCAGCACTGCAGCGAGCGGATTCTCAAGGCTATGAATCGCTCCGGTTCGCGCGTTGAACTCGAAGAGCTCTTCGACAAGCTCCGTTCCGAGATTCCGGGCATGGTCATCCGCTCTACCGGCATGGTCGGCTTCCCGACCGAGACCGACGATGAGTTCGAGGAGCTCATGGAGTTCATGGACCGCGTCGGGTTCGATTACACGAGCGTGTTCGCTTACTCGCGCGAAGAGGGGAGCCGTGCCGCCGAGATGGAGGGACAGGTGCCCGAGGAGGTCAAGCTCGAGCGCGCTCAGCA
>CAVDZW010000174.1:0-3954 GCA_963613305.1 bacterium
CTGCTGAGCCTCCTGTTCATGAGCATGCATCTGGCGAACCCCGAAGTAACCTCTCAGAACAGCCCGGTCCTCATCGTGGCGATGGCCTCTACGTACTTTATCTCCGCGTTCCTCTGGTACATGCTCGACATGGTCTTTGGCAGCTGCCTGCCCGGCTGCGTTGTTCATTGGATCAACAACGTTACCGCCATGGTGCTGGTTTCCTCGCCTAACAGCGCCATCAAGAGCGCCACGATCTTTGTGAACGCTAGCTCGATGTCCGGCGTATCCTCGCTTATCGAAGAAGCCATCATGTACGTCCCGCTGCTCATTCTTTGCGTGGTCATGTTCGTGCGCCGCAGCAAAGCCGGCTGGGATAAGGAGCTTTCCTAAGGGCTTAGACTTGCTTGCCTGCGCTGTGAACGGTTGGGAGTGCGATTCGAAAACGGCTGCCGTGTCTAGGGTTGAGGCCGTTGCCCTTCCTGCTGCCGGCAGCGTTTAGAATCGAGGTCGATTAAGAATCGTAAACCAAGGCTAACTTATGAAGAGAGTGTGAAGCGGCTAACTTTCCATTGAGTAGTTAACCATGGTTGACTATATTGAATTCAGCGACGGAGCAGGCAGCAGGCGATGAAAAAGCCCGCACCGTCGAGTTTGAATCGCATCCCTCCCCTCTGTGCGTTTCAACGGTGTACTTCGGAAGAAACCCCGCCCGTCCGTAAGGACCGGCGGGGTTTCTTCCATTTAGATGCTTAGGCTTGTGCGGCGCCCTTCTTTGCGCTGCAACCACAGCATTTATTGAGTCCTTCGGGGGCGTTTTCGCCTGAGGGGATGCGTGGGCTGTCGCTGCCGAGATAGTGCTCCACATGGCGCGCAAACGCTTGCCAAGACCACTCGTCTGCATCGGCTTTGAGGCGAGTAGGGGAGATGGCAAAAAAGAGGCAGGTCGGAATCTCGTGTTCGCGAAGATTCTTTGCGATGCACGGCGTACAGCCCTTGTTGTGCTTATCGGGTCTGAACGGGCATTCCTCGTCATCGCATGTGCAAAACGCCACATTGGCCATATGGACCTTCTTTCGATTGAGGGCAGGCGATAGCGCAATAGTAAAATGCCGACCTCAAAGAGAGGTCGGCATTGCAGTTGAATCTGGTTTATTGCTTCTGTACGGCGTTGACGAGCCTGTAGGCGGGCTGTCTTAGTAGACCATCCCCATGGCCTCGCGCACCTCGGCGAGGGTCGCCTCGGCGATCTCGTTGGCGCGACGGTTGCCCTCGGCGAGCACGTCCTTAACGTAATCAAGATCCTGCTCGTACTGGTGGCGGCGCTCACGGATCGGCTCAAAGTAGCTGTTTACGGCCTCGGTCACGTACTTCTTGAGAGTGCCCGAGCCGCCCATGCCGATCTCGTCGGCAATCTCGACCTCGGAGCGGCCGGTGCAGATGGCGGCCGTGGAGAGCAGGCCCGAGACGCCGGGGCGGTTCTCGGGGTCAAAGGTGATGTTGCGCTCGGTGTCGGTCCGGCTCTTCTTGATGCGTTGTGCGGTCTCCTCGGGCGTCATCGAGATGTTGATGGCGTTGCCGTAGCTCTTGGACATCTTGCGCCCATCGAGGCCCGGCAAAAGCGGGGTCTCGGAGAGGAGGGCGTCCACCTCGGGGAAGACGGGGGCGCGATCCTTGCAGTAGCGGTTGTTGAAGCGGCGCGCGATGGTGCGCGTGAGCTCGATGTGCGGCAGCTGGTCGCGGCCCACGGGCACCACGTTGCCCTTGCAGAACAGGATGTCGCAGGCCTGGTGCACAGGGTAGGTGAGGAGAAGCCCCGTGAGCTCGTGTCCGCTTGCTTCCTGCTCGGCCTTAACGGTGGGGTTGCGCAGCAGCTCGGCCTCGCTCACGAGCGAGAGGAAGGGGAGCATGAGCTGGTTGGCCGCAGGCACCGCGGAGTGCGCGTAGATCATGGTCTTGTCGGGGTCGATACCGCAGGCAAGGTAGTCCATGACCATGTTGTAGACGTTGTCCTGGATATGTTCGGTGGTGTCGCGGTCGGTGATAACCTGGTAGTCGGCGATGAGCACGCTCGTGCGGCAGCCCTTGTTCTGCAGCTCCACACGGCCCTTGAGGGTGCCGAAGTAATGGCCGAGGTGAAGGCGTCCCGTGGGACGGTCGCCGGTGAGCATGGTGTAGTTCTGGGGGTGCTCCTCAAGGTCGGCGCGGATGGCGTCGGACTTCTTGAGTGCAACCTCGTAGCTGTTCTCGTTAGGCATGGTTTCTCCTGAATATTCGATGCGGCGGCCGGGCTAGCTTGAACCTGCCGTCAGGTGATTATAGATGCGATTTGATGCGGTCGATGCGCTCCTGGCGCTCTTCCTCGGCCTCGCGCTCCTCTTCGGCAAATGCCGGGTCGCTCGGGTCCACGATCTCGTCCTCTTGCGTCTTGGGGTTGTAGTGGTGCCTGAGGACGGGCTCAAAGAGACGGAGCTTGATGGCAAAGAACGCCGAGCAGATGGCGAGCACGGCAAAGATGCCTATGCGCGCGAGCACGCCGACCTGGTTGATGAGCACGGCGCCGCCCGAGAGGAAGATGCACCAGGCATAGATCATGAGCACGGCCTCGCGCTGGTTGTAACCCTCTTGGATAAGGCGGTGGTGGATATGGCCCTTGTCGGCCTGCCCGATACTCACGTGGGCGCGCTTGCGACGGATGATTGCCGAGAACGTGTCGAGGATGGGCACGCCGGCGACGATCAACGGAATGATGATCGACGTGAGGGCCGCGGTGCGGCTCACGTTGAGGAGCGAGATGGTGCCGAGGGCAAAACCGAGCAGCAGCGAGCCGGAGTCTCCAAGAAAGATGCTTGCCGGGTTGAAGTTGTAGCGCAAAAAGGCCAGGCACGACCCGATGAGCGCAACGGAAAGGGCGGCGGCATCGGCATGGCCGGCGAGCACGGCAAAGCTGAACATGGAGCAGGCTGCGATGCACGAGATGCCCGTGGCGAGTCCGTCGAGTCCATCGATGAGGTTGATGATGTTCGCAAAGGCGACAAGATAGACGATGGTAAGGGGCCAAGAGGCCCAGCCAAGATCGATGAACGTGCCGGGCACAAACGGGTTCACGATGGAGTTGATGGTGAGCCCGCCCGCGCAGGCGATGATGGCGGCAAGGAGTTGGCCCGCGAGCTTGGCCTTGGGGCTCAGCTGACGAACGTCGTCGACGACGCCCGTGGCAAAGATGATCGCGAACGAGACGGCCACGAGCGGGTACTCGACCTTAAGCATCGGGTGCGGGGCGAGCGCCGGCGGCCAACGGAAGAACCAGGTGCCGAGCACCTGCACGGCGCAGGCGACCACGAGGCCAAAGAAGACGGCGACGCCGCCCATGCGCGGTGTGGGCTTGGTGTTGATGCGGCGCTTGGACGGGTAATCGACGGCATCGAGCCTGATAGCGAGCTTTTTAACGAGAGGCACCAGCACAAAGGTGGTGCAGAATGCGACGACCGCAAGACAGAGATATGTGAATTTGCGATCCATGCAGGAGCTACCGCCGTGAGGTTTGGGGACGAGGGTCCCGTTTTGCAGAATTGCAACAATGATACCGGAGCCGCGCGGGGCGGCCGCCCGCAACCCTTCATTAACACGGATGGCCCATTCGAAGGAGGTCGTGTCGATGGAACGGTAACAAAAAAAGATCCAACCGAAGTTGGACCTCTTTGCTTTGCAAGGGTGGAGACGAGGGGGATCCGGATTTCGGCTCCGCCGAAATCCTCCCGCTGCGGGGCCTTTCGGCCCCTTGCGAGCTCCGCTGGACAAACGCTGGCGCGTTTGCCTCAGCTCCGCGCCCCGAACGGGGTTCGATCCCATGGAACGGTAACAAAAAAAGAGATCCAACCAAAGTTGAATCTCTTTACTTTGCAAGGGTGGAGACGAGGGGGATCGAACCCCTGACCTCTTGACTGCCAGTCAAGCGCTCTCCCAGCTGAGCTA
>CAVDZW010000175.1:0-3922 GCA_963613305.1 bacterium
CAGATCGCCGACCTCACCCATGATGGCGAGCGCGTGGTCGTGGCGCCCGGCGGCAGGGGAGGCCTGGGCAACACGCACTTTGTGACCTCGGTGCGTCGTGCCCCCGCATTCGCCCAGCTCGGCGAGCCGGCTGAAGAGCACTGGATCGAGCTCGAGATGAAGCTCATGGCCGATGCGGCCCTCGTGGGCGTGCCTTCCGTCGGCAAGTCGTCGCTCATCGCGCGCATGTCGGCCGCTCGTCCCAAGATTGCCGATTACCCGTTCACCACGCTCGTGCCGAATCTCGGCATGGTGCGCGCCGGCGAGTACTCCTACGTCGTCGCCGATGTCCCTGGTCTCATCGAAGGCGCAAGCGAGGGCAAGGGGCTGGGCCACCAGTTCCTGCGTCATATCGAGCGCACGGCCCTCATCATGCACGTCGTCGATATCACGGGCGGCTTTGAGGACCGCGATCCGCTCGAGGACTATCGCATCATCAACGAGGAACTCGCGCGCTACGCATCTGAACTTGCCGAGCGCCCTCAGATTGTCGTTGCCAACAAGTGCGACGTCTCGGGCATGACCGATCGCGTTCAAGCGCTCAAGGAGGCCGCGCTTGCCGACGGCCACGACTTCTTTGCCGTCTCGGCCGTGACCGGCGCCGGACTGAACACGCTCATGATGGCCTGTGGAGAGCGTGTCTCCAAACTTCGCGCCGAGCTCGCTGCCGAGCCCAAGACCGACGAGCCTATCGATCTTGATCGCTGGGATCGCCAGCGCCGTGCACGCGAGCAGCGCTTTGAGATCGTGCGCGAGGAAGAGCATGCCTTCCGCGTGGTCGGCAAGAACATCGAGCGCATGGTCATCCAAACCGACTGGGACAACGAAGAGGCCGTCATCTATCTCCAGCACAAGTTCGGCCGTCTCGGTGTTGATGAGGCGCTCGAGAAGGCCGGCGCACGCATGGGCGACGAGGTTCGCATTTGCGGCTACGCCTTTGAGTTCGAGGGTGCCGAGGAGATCGACGACGAGGTCTTTACCGAGGAGGACGAGGCGGCTGCCACAGCTGAGTCCGTAGTGGACGGGGACGCGAGCGATGGGGAATAGCCCCTTCGGACAAAAGCTCCCGGCAGTCGGCCAGGACGCCTCGAGGACCTACCGGCTCGGCATCATGGGCGGCACGTTCGACCCCATCCACTACGGCCATCTCGTGACTGCCGAGCAGGCACGCGAGGCGCTCGGTCTCGATGTCGTGCTCTTCATGCCTGCGGGAGCCCCCGCCTTCAAGCTCGACCAAGAGGTCACCGACCCCGAGGACCGATATGCCATGACGGTTCTTGCCACGGCCGCCAACCCAAGTTTTTTGGCAAGCAGGTTCGAGATCGACCGCGAGGGCGTCACCTACACGGCCGATACGCTCCGCGCCCTGCGCGAGTTCTATCCCAAGAACGTCGAGCTCTACTTCATCACCGGCGCTGACGCGATTCTCGATATCGTCACCTGGCACGACGCCGATCAGATCGGGCGTCTCGCCACACTGATCGCGGCCACGCGTCCGGGCTACGATATCGATAAGGCTCGCGAGCGCATCAAGCGCTCGGGCATGGAATTCGATGTGCGCTACATCCAGATTCCCGCGCTCTCCATCAGCTCGACCAATATCCGCGAGCGCGTGGCCGAGGGCAAGAGCGTGCGGTATCTCACGTCCGAATCGGTTCTCGGCTTTATCAACAAGAATGGCCTGTACCGCACAGGTTCCCAACTAGACGAAGAGGAGGGCGGCAAGTGATCGATATCGAGAAGGCATTTGAGGGGGAGCAGCGCGCATCGCTGCTTCGTGCCCGCGATCTTCTTTCCGTGCGCATGAAAGACAAGCGTAAGCGCTACCAGCATTCTCTCGGTGTTGCCGCAACCGCGCTCGAGCTCGCGCGCGTGTATGGGGTGAATGAGTTCGATGCGGCGAGTGCCGGCCTCGTTCACGACTGGGATAAAGTCCTCGACGATTCCGAACTCGTAGCCCGCGCTCTCCACTACGGTATCGAGATCGAGGGCTCGCCCGCCCAGGCCGCCCCGCTGCTGCACGGACCGGTTGCCGCCGTCGAGCTCCCAGAGATTTTTCCGGAGTTTTCCAAACCCGTTTATCAGGCGGTGGCGCGCCATACCGTCGGCGCCAGCGACATGAGCGATCTCGATATGGTCGTGTTCATCGCCGATGCGATCGAGCCGGGGCGGCGCGGCAGCTATGCCGACGACCTGCGCGCGCTCGTCGGTAAGGTCACGCTCACCGAGCTCTTCTTCACGTGTTTCTCGCGGGGGCTCGTTTACGTGCTCGAGTGCGGCCGCTATCTGTATCCCACGGCTGTCTCCATCTACAATTCGTACGCAACCCAGCAAAGGTAGGTTTCACATGACCGGAGAGATTATCGTCGACGCCGCTGAGCTCGAAGAACCCAACATGAAAGACGCGGGCCGCACCGCCGCGAGCGTCTCGAGCGCCGGTATCGACGCCAAGGATGTGGCTTTGAGCGCCGCTTACGCGGCCGACTCCAAGAAGGCCGAGGATGTCTGCGTTCTCGACCTGACGGAGCTCTCGGACGTTTGCGACTACTTTGTTGTTGCCACGGGCACGAATACGCGTCTGGCCGACGCCATCGTCGACGAGATCGAGGAGAAGGTCGCTGCTTCCTGCAAAGAGCACCCGATCTCGATCGAGGGCCGCGACGAGAAGAACTGGATCCTCATGGATTACGGTTCGGTCATCGTGCACGTGTTCACGCCCGAGGCGCGTGAGTTTTACAAGCTCGAGAAGCTCTGGGGCGATGCGCCCGTGCTTGAGCTCGAGCTCGACTAACGCGAGAACCCGCTGCCGCCAAACCGACGCTGACGACCAAAGCCAACCGATGCGTCTCCGTATCTGGCGCGAACCTCGTCGATAGCTACCGAGAGATCGCGCCTGTCGCTCGATTGGGCACCGCGCTCGTCCACCTCGCAAAAAAGATCGGTCTGCACCCCGCCCGTATGGTCAAAATCGCTCATGCCGATCCCGAGCAGACGCACATGCGTGCCGTCTGCCCAAATTGAGTCTAGAAGCTCGCGGCCCACCGATACGAAGATGTTCTCGTCATCGGTCGGGTGCGCGAGCTTTCGCTGTATCGTGCGTCCCGAGCCATACGTATATTTGAGCTTGATGGTGACCGTCGAGCCCGTGAGACCTTGGGCGCGGAGACGACGCCCAACCGATTCGCCGAGAAGGGCAAGGGCGGCGTCGACATCCGAGCGGTCGGTAAGGTCGTGGGCGAACGTTCGCTCGTTGCTGACCGATTTTACCGGGGCGGCAACCGCCCGTTCGCGCACCGGAGAGTCCTCGAGCCCGCGGGCGCGGGCGCGCACAGTCTCGGCATTCACGCCGAACACGCTTCTGAGCAGCCCCGCATCAGCTTGCGCAAGGGCGCCGAGTGTGCGGATACCTCGGGTCGCGAGCCGTTCTTCCGCGGCGTGTCCGATACCCGACATCGCGCGGACGGGAAGGGCCGCCAAGAACGCCTCCTCGGTTCCTGGCAAGATAACGGTAAGTCCATGCGGTTTATCTTGCTCGCTCGCGATCTTTGCGACTGTCTTTGAGGTCGCAAGGCCGATGGAGCAGGTAACACCGAGCGCCTCCACGCCCGCACTGATGCGGCGCGCGATCTCTACGGGGCTCTCGTTGGCGTAGCGTCCCGGAGTGATATCGAAGAACGCCTCGTCGATCGAGACCTGTTCCACATAGGGCGTCTCGCGCTCGAGACATGCCATGACCTCGGCGCTCACCTTGCGGTAGCGCTTAAAGTTCCCGCGCGTCCATATGGCGTCGGGGCAAAGCCGGCGGGCCTGCGCAGACGACATGGCCGAATGCACGCCGTAGCGCCTGGCCTCGTACGAAGCCGTCGAGACCACGCCTCGGGCC
>CAVDZW010000176.1:0-3756 GCA_963613305.1 bacterium
CTCGGGGGTCGTCGGAGTTTCAGGCGTCGTCGGGGTCTCGGGCGTCTCGGGCGTCGTCGGGGTCTCGGGCGTCGTCGGGGTCTCGGGCGTCGTCGGGGTCTCAGGCGTCTCCGGGGTCTCGGGCTCGCTGGGAACGTCCTTCTTCTTGTTGGTAACCGTCAGGTAGTGCATGCGGTTGGCCTTATCCGACGTAAAGTCAACGCCGTCATCGACCGTTACCTTGCCGTTGTTGTCGATCTCGATGCAGATGGGGTCGGCGTTCACGATCTCGTAGCCCTCGGGGGCCTTGAGCTCCTTGACATAGTAGGTATGACCCGCAACCAGGCCATAGCAGGTGGCCACGCCATCGCTACCGGTCACGAACTCGTTGGTGGCAGAACCGGTCTCGTCCACGTTGTCCCACAGCTGCGCCGGCTTTGAGCAGTCCTTGTCGGTGTAGACGCCAAAGCTTGCACCCGCGAGTACAGTGGTCTTGTCGGCGGCGTCCTTCTTGACGATGGAGAGCGCGTGCTTGGGGGCGATGTTGAAGTAGATCGAGCAGTTGGACTGCGAGGAGCCACGCTCGAGGTAGCAGACCTTCAGCTTGTGGTTACCCGAGGTGATCGAAGAGGGAAGGCTCGTCGTCACGCTCTTGCCCTTCTGAACT
Source organism: bacterium (assembly GCA_963613305.1). Lineage (GTDB taxonomy): Bacteria > Actinomycetota > Coriobacteriia > Coriobacteriales > Coriobacteriaceae > Collinsella. The sequence goes on from CAVDZW010000176.1 coordinate 647, forward strand.
TCAGTGCTGACCACACCGGTTGAGAAGTTGATGCTGCCGCCGCGGGCGCCATGGATGCCGCCAAGGTCGAGCACGAGCTCGTCGTCGACGAAGACCCAGACGTCATCGTCACCGGAGAAACGGAACTCCATCTCCTTGCCGGTGTCGGCGATGTTTCCGCCCTTGCCGGGCGTGTTGGGAAGCCAGAAATCAATCGTGCTCTGGAGACCGAACCAGTAGTTGATCTCGCCGTCCTTCTCGTTGTACTTGCCGGACTCGTTGTCGTTGAGCGGCAGGAAGCCCGTCGTCTCTACCGGGGTCCCCTTATCGGCCTCCGTCTTGTACTCCCATGCGGTCTTAGCCCTATTGGTCTTTTGCTCCTTAATGTACTCAGGGCTCTGGTAAAGAACAAAACGCTGCTGGGATTGGTTATACGAGGCGCCGTTCTTGGAGCTGTCGTAATAGTAGTAACCGTAGTTATCGTCGTTTGCATCGTCGATGAACTGATACAAGTCATCGCCCTCACCGAGGTACGTACGCCCGATATCGCTCGTCTTGGAGAACAGGGCGTTCATGATGGCTTTACCGCTATCCGAAACGCTTCCGCTCCCGTCGCTGATGATTCCCTGAGTGATTTCGGAATTTGAAGCGTTTACGGGGTCGTCCTTGAAGCCTTCCGGCGAGGCAAGCGTGATGTGACCGCCCAGGTCGTCGTAGGCCCAGTTCAAGAAAGAGAAGTACAAGGTCGACTGCAGCGAGGCATCGCCCGAGGTCACGAGACTCCAGCGCTCCGTATGCGAGATATCGTTATTCACGGTCGAGGTAATGCCGTTTGTCGCGGTCGAATCGGTCGCGCTGAGCTTTGCGCTGCGAAGATTGAACAGCTCGTTGTAGTCGAACACGTCGTTGGTGATAAAGGAGCTCGTGTCGGGCTGGTCGGTGACCTTTGCGCGGGAGCTGGTGCCGAGGTTGTAGTTGGCGGCGACCCAGTCGGCATAGAACACCGTGTTGCGCGTAACGCTGACCTTGCTGCCAAGGTACTTGGAGCCGTAGTACTTGTTGTTGTAGACGTCGTACCAGCCGTTGAGCTTGTAGCCGTACTTGGTGGTCGTGCCGGCCTCGGTCGGCAGGGTTACCTCACCATCGGTTACCTTAACGCACGTATCGGTGGCACCCGCATAGTACGGGTCCATGTTGGACTTAAGCTGCTTGAGGCCGACCGTGCCGTCGAACCACACGTAATACGTCTCGGAGCCGGTGCTGCCCGTGGTGCCAGCGGCGTCATCAGCGTAGGCGGCGCTCGCGCCAAGCGCGACGAACGCAACCGCAAACGATACAACGGCCCCCTTCAAAAGGTTTCTGAGCTTCATTTGATCCCCTCGACCTTCACCATCAACTTGTGACGTTTTTATGGATGCTATTTGATAACACGGGGATGCCCGCAAATGCAACTTGTCTACACCACTTTTCTGAAAAATGACCAGCCCGTTCACAATTGCAGCCGACATTGACTCGCATCGGCTCAAAACGCATCTGAATAAAGCTTTTACGTGCGTGTTTTTACCTCACGAACGACTTGCGCCCTGCAAGCGTCAAGCGCTCTCCCCCATCGCCCCGTGAACCCCGTGGAGCACACCAATCGCCCAAAAACCCGCTTCCAAAAACCCGCCCAAGCCAGACCCGCCTCGCGCGTCGAGCCCAAGATCGCAAAGCTGCTGCAAACATCGCTGTGGTATTCTGTGCTTTCGATATATGAGGGAGTAGTCGCGCGCAGGTTTCGCCGCCCGCACGTGGCAAGTCAACATACTGGTCGGGCAGCACGTGCTACCCACACGACCTGGCTTGTCTTAATGAACGAGACTCATGTATGGCACTGCGCTGTACATGGAGTCTCTTTTTTGAGCCCGGTGCAGCAACGCATAAGCTGCACCGGGCTTTTGCGTTTAGAACACGACCAGGGAGGACACGTTGCAAAACGCACACCTTACCCCCATCGAGGAGCTGCTCGAACGCACCGGCTCCGATGCGGAGCGAGGACTCACGACAAGCGAGGTGACCCGCGCGCGCGAGCGCTTTGGCGCCAACTCGTTCACACAGGCAAAGGGAGAATCGCTCGCGCGCCGCATTTGGGATGCCGCCACCGAGCCCATGCTCCTCATGCTCATCTTTGCCGCCATCATCACGCTCGCGGTCAACACCACGCGCTACTTTACGGGCGGCGAGTACAACTTCCTCGAGTGCGCGGGCATCTTTTGCGCCATCGCGCTCTCGGTGGTAATCACCGTCATCACCGAGGGACGAAGCGCCGCGGCCTTTGAGGCGCTCAACCGCATCAACGAGGACACACTTATCAAGGTGATCCGTGACGGCGAGCCTCAGCTCGTTGCGCAGCGCGACATCGTGGTCGGCGACGTGCTAGTGGTCGAGACGGGCGACAAGATCGTGGCCGACGGGCGCCTGCTCGCGAGCAATGACCTCTCGGTCAACGAGAGCTCGCTCACCGGCGAGAGCCTTCCCGTCAACAAAGACGCACGTGCCACATGCACGGCTGAGACCCCGGTGGCCGAGCGCAAGAACATGCTCTACTCGGGCTGCTTCGTCGCGGCCGGTAACGGGCACCTGCTGGTGACGGGCGTGGGCAACGACACCGAGTTCGGCCAGATCGCGCAGGAGCTCGGTACCATCGAGAAGACCACCACACCCCTGCAAGAAAAGCTCGACCGCTTGGGCAAGCAGATCACGGTGCTCGGCTGCTCGGCGGCTGCCATCGTCTTTGCCATCGAGATCGTGAGCTTTATCCTGGCGGGCACGCTCAAGCTCGACACCGTCTCGGACGCGTTCATCACCTCGATCGTGCTCATCGTGGCGGCAGTGCCCGAGGGCCTGCCCACCATCGTGGCCGTCTCGCTCGCGCTCAACATCATCAAGATGAGCCGCGAGAACGCCCTGGTAAAGAAGATGATCGCCTGCGAGACCATCGGCTGCGTGAACATCATCTGCTCGGACAAGACGGGCACCCTCACCGAGAACAAGATGACCGTGCAGACCATCTGGACGCCTGCCGGCAACGTGGAACCCGAGGCGCTCGTCGACCCCGTACTGCTGCGCAACTTCTGCATCAACGGCAACGC
>CAVDZW010000177.1:0-3578 GCA_963613305.1 bacterium
ACGAGCAGGAAAACGAGGGTATCGGCGCAAAGCTCGCCTCCGCGGCGTTTCTTGCACCCGCTGTTGTTGCCGGCGTCGCCATCGCGGCCGCAGTGGGAAGCTACGTGCCGTTAGCCTATACCGCGCCGGCGGCTGCCGAGGCCACGCAGCAGGCTACCGCGGCGCCCGACCTTAAGGCGGTCGACACTTCCGACGCCGAGAAGACATCCGCCGTGGGCCTTGCTTCCGAGACCGACTTTGGCATCGACCTGTCCAACGTCAAGGACGGTACCTATACCGGGTCGGGAACGGGTTTTTCAGGCATCATTACCGTTCGGGTGACCATTCAGGGCGGCAAGATCACGGCCATCGAGATTCTCTCGAGCGGCGACGACGAGGCGTACTTCGGCCGGGTTCGTGGGCTCGTGGACACGGTGATCGCGCGGCAGTCGCTCAACATCGACACGGTTTCAGGCGCGACGTACTCCTCGCGCGGGCTTCTTTCTGCCATCAAGAACGCGCTGCTCAAGGCAACCGGGCAGAGTTCCGAGCCGCTGGCGGATGCCGCTGGCGCAAGCGTGAACGGCAGCAAGATTATGGCAGCCGTCGAGTCCACGGTGACCGCCCCGAACGGCTTTGCGGACGGAACGTACGAGGGCACGGCCGAGGGCTACAACGGGCCGATCACGGTGCGCGTGGCCATCGCGGGCGGCAAGATCTCGGCCATCGACTTGGTGAGCCATGAGGACGACGCGCAGTTCCTCTGGGCCTGGGCGCAGATCCCCGGGGTCATCGTGGCTAAGCAGTCGACCAACGTCGACACGGTCACGGGAGCGACGTACTCCTCAAAGGGCATCATTTCCGCAGTTCAGCAGGCGCTGAAGAAGGCTGCTGCCGCAGCGGGAAACACTGTAGTTGTGCCGGATGACGGAGACGGGTCGGGGTCCGACGGTAAGAAGGACGACGCATCCGGTAAGGACGACTCCGGTAAGGATGACGCCGACAAGGATGACGCCGACAAGGACGATTCGGGCAAGGACGACTCGGGCGATGGCGGGGCGACTCATTACGAGGACGGCTCCTACACCGGCTTTGCGCTCTGCTCCGACGCCGAGACCGAGAGCTTCGATCCGTATTACGTTGCGGTGACCATCGAGGTCAAGAACGACAAGGTCGCGGGCATCTCGAAGGTCTGGGGCACCAACCGGACCACGGACGCCGCGCTCTCCGAGGTTCTTGACCCCTTTAACGAGGACAACCAAGCCTATCTTGATTACGCCATAGACGGCCGAACCTTCCGAAAGGTCTGGTATGAGGGCGTAAAGGCCCAGCTCCTGGCCGGGGTCTTGCCGAGCAAGGTGGACGTCGTGAGCCGCTCGACCTTCTCGTCGCGCGCTATTGCCAAGGCGTACGAGTCGGCGCTCAAGCTCGCGGAGGAAGCGTACAAGAAGGCGCATTCGAGCACGAGCGGCTCGTCGGAGGACAGCTCCGCTTCGGACGCCTCGTCGTCAAGTGGGCCGGGTGCCGACGGCTCAACTGCAACGAAGGACGATGCGGCTGAATCCAAAATGACGGGTAGCGATGTCGGGACGGCAGCCGATTCCGAAGCGAATGAAGCCGCAAAGGACGACGCGGACGCGGCGCCTGGCACTACCTCTGCCTCGCTGAGCGCAACCGAGAGCGAGGCCGCCCATGAGTAGCAAGCAGCCGGGCCTTCTTTCTCGCAACCGAAATTTTCTCATTAAGTGCCTCAATGCGGCGGTGGTGCTGAGCTGTGTGCTGGCCTATAACGCGTGGGCAATAAACGCAGCCGATACCGATGCGGCCGTGACGGCGCGGATGGAAACCGATGCCCGAGCCGCCCGCACCGCTTCGGGCGCGCGCGGGCCCTACGCGACGGACGGGACCTTCACGGGCTCTGCCCAGGGCTACGGCGGAACCGTGACCACGCAGGTTGTCATCGAGAACGGCTACATCGCATCCGTCGAGGTCGTTGACCATGCGGGCGAGACCGAGGCGTACTTCGCGCAGGCCGAGGGCCTCACTGAGAAGATTGTCGCGGCCCAGGGGACGAACGTGGACGCCGTTTCGGGTGCAACCTTTTCGTCGGCTGGCATCATCAACGGCGTGAACGAGGCGCTCAAGGCCAGCGGTGTCGCTCAGGGCGGTGAGTAGCGTGGCAAAAAAGGAATCCCTGCTCAACAACATAAAGAAGGACCTCGGCATACTCCGGTCGCCGAAGGGACGCGCTCAGGAGCGCCGCCGGACGGAACTCGCGCACCGTGGGCTCCGCTGGGCGATTCAGCTTGCGTTCTTCGTGGCGTTCCCCGGTGTGTGGAGCGCGGCCTTTACGGGCGTGCGCAACGTCTGCCAGCAGCTTGGCGCCGCATCGCCGCTGGAGCTCTCGAGCTTCGTCGCGCTCCTGCTCGCCCTTTTGGCATATACCTGCCTGTTCGGGCGCTTCTTCTGCGGCTACGCGTGCGCGTTCGGCGCCTTTGGCGACGTGGTCTATGCGGTGGCCGCGCCACTTCGCCATGCGTTTGGCCTCGGCGAAAAGAAGCTCCCGACGACGGTGCGCCGCGCGTTTCAGCTGGTCAAGTACGCGGTTCTCGCTGCCATCGCGTGGCTGTGCTTTGCCGGGCTGTGGGCGGACGTCTCAGGCTACTCGCCGTGGGGCGCTTTTGCCGGCCTGCGTGCGGGGTCGATCGAGGGCATCTCGGGTGTCGCATTCGTGGTGCTCGCGCTCATCGCGGTGGGCATGGCGTTCGAGGAGCGGTTCTTCTGCCAGTTCTTGTGCCCGTTCGGCGCGGCCTTTTCTCTTTTGCCGGTGCTGCCCGTCTCGCTCTTCCGCCGCAACCGTCCTACCTGCGTAAAGCGCTGCAATCGCTGCCAGGACCGGTGCCCCGTCGCTATCCATCCCGACCGTGGCGACCTGCGAAGCGGCGAGTGCATTGAGTGCGGTCGCTGCGCCGACGGTTGCCCGGTATCCAACGTGAGCCTGGTCAGGATTGAGGAGGCCATGGCGGAGAAGAGCGCCACCGGCGGGGTTGCCGGCTCAGGTGCCGGCGGCTCGGCCGTCTCTGCTGCCAAGATGCCCGCAGTCCCGCGCCCGGGCCGTTCCGCTGAGCCGCGTTTCTGTATTCGAGGTACAGAAGTTACCCTTGTGCTACTTAAGGCGGGTATTCTCGTCGCGCTCTGTTACGCTTTTGCGTGACGAAAGGAAATGGCTTTGCTTACCAGCACAAACGCACTTTCGCGCCGGTCGTTCATGCGGCTGGCGCTTTCTTCTTTGCCTGCCCTCGGCCTTGCGGGCTGCGCGGCATCCTCCTCGAGGACGAGCGGGAGCTCGGGTTCCGCAAAGGACTCTGCCTCGACCGCGGCAGACGCCGAGGTCAACTCCATTAACCTCTTTGTGTTCGACACAGTGGTTCAGATCTCGGCCCAATGCAGCCAGAAGCTTCTCGACAAGGTGTCCGAGCGCTGCACCTACTTTGAGAACAAGTTCTCGCGCACCGTCGAGGGCTCCGACATCTGGAATATCAACAACGCAAAGGGCGCGACCGTCGAGGTGGCCACCGAGACCGCCGAGTGCATCACGC
>CAVDZW010000178.1:0-3445 GCA_963613305.1 bacterium
GTCGGAGTGGCGGAATTGGCAGACGCGCTAGCTTGAGGTGCTAGTGATCAAATTTCGATCATGCGGGTTCAAGTCCCGCCTCCGACACCATCGATATTTCAGCCTCTTCGGAGGCTTTTATTTTACCTATCGACCGTAGGGTATCCTGTGCACAAGGAGGCGGCGATATGGAAAACCTGAGCAACAAGGAGCTGCGCGAGGTCTCGCGCTTGTTTGAGATCACAAACGATGCGGTGGCGCTCTGCCGCCAGGACGGCACAATTCTCCATGCCAACGTGCAACTGCTCGAGCTTTTGGCCTGCAGCCGAAAGTCGCTTGTGGGTTGCGACATCAAGGACATCCTTTTCAGCATGGATTTTGAGCGCTCGGGCGCACATGAGCTTCCCTTTGCGCAGGACGGCAGCGCAACGACGCTGCTGCTCAGGCTTGTCGAGGGTTCCTTTGTTCCCGTTGAGGTCCGTTCGGGCTCCGTCTCGGGCTCGACTTTTGGCCTTGGACGCAAGGGCGATGCGCGCGTGCTCGTGGCCATGCGCTCGCTCGAGGAGCGTTGCAGCCATGACCGCCAGATGCAACGCGTGCTGAGCGAGCTCAAGGGCGCCAACAAGCGTCTCGCCGGCACTCTCTCGGTCATCATGGGCGCCGTTGAGGCGCGGGACCTGGGCGAGCTCGTCGAGACGGTCTTGAACAAGTTGACCGATGCGCTCGACGCGAGCGGAGCTTCGCTCTATTTTTCGGAGGGAGGCGGCTTTAAACTTCGCGGCATTTCGGATTCGCTTACGCACCGCTACGTTCCCGAGTACATCCCCTACGGTGCCGGAATCCCCACCTATGTGCTGCGCCGGGCCGAGGCATGCAGGCTCACGATCGTCAGCAAGGATGAGGTCGACATTCCCTCGCCGGCAGCGTTCGAAGACATGGACACCAAGGTCATGTGGCCGCTGCGTATGCAGGATGTGCCGCCGTTCAAGACGGCCATTGCCGTGCCCGTGTTCTTTGGTACGCAAGTGCTCGGGGTGATCGAACTCGGGTGGGAGCGTCCGCTCGACCCCAATAAATACGACGTGAGCGTGCTCGAGGTCATCTGCGACTACCTTTCGATCCAGCTCGTGGGCCTCGTGGGAAGCATCCGCTCACAGCGCACCTCCGAGCTCACCCGCTCGCTCAATCGCGTGCGCGATCTTATGTTCAAGCTCGAATCGCGCGACGATTCCGAGATCCTGCCCGATCTGGTGGAAGAGGTCTGCCGCACGCTCGGCTGTCATTGCTGCCCGGTCGTCTTCGATGCCTCGCGCGGTCGCCATATGGTTGACTTTGACGGCGGCAGCCGAGTGGAACTGCCGGGCGACCCCGAGACTCTTTTCTTTTCGAACAAGGCCCCGGCCCCGCGCTTGGGCTCGGTCATGGACGATCGCTTTGCGACGGCAGGCGAGGGCGGCAGCTTTTCGGGCGAGCTCGAGCGCGTGCGCGTCACCCGCGTCGAGGCGTCTTCGCACACCGGTACCTGGCTTGCATCCCACGGGTTTCCATGCCAGGGCGTCTATATCGATTTTGGCTTTACGGGTACAGGCACGGACGAGGGTACGGTGCCGCAGTTGGCGGAAGGCGAGGGAATCGTTCCGCTCGCATATGCCAAAAAGGGGATTGCGGGCCGTGCCCTGCTTCTGCGCGATGCTAGCCGCGAGCCCATCGACGACATGGAATATGACTACCTGTTGCACCTTGCCCACGATTACGAACTGATCGAGCGGGGGGAGAGCGGCAGGCGCGAAGATCGACGGATCGCTCAGACGTTGCAGTCGGGCATGCGGAGCTCGCTCGGTTGCGTTCCGGGCATCACGTCCGACTCGCTCTACTCTTCGGCCACGCGCTCGGCGCTTGTGGGCGGCGACTTCTACACGCTCCTCAGGCTGCCCGACGATCGCGCCGTTATGATCTTGGGCGACGTCTCCGGTAAGGGCGTGGAGGCCGCCTCGATGTCGGCGCTCGTCAAGACAGCGCTCAGTGCCTACGCATGGGAGGGCATGGCGCCGGAACGCATGGCACGCTCTCTCAACGGCATGCTCATGGGCTTCTCGCGTCTCGAGACATTTGCCACCATGTTCATCGCGAGCATCGACTTGCGCGCGCGCCGTGCCGTCTACTGCTCGACTGGGCATCCGCCCACCATGCTCATGCATCCGCCTGTAGGGCCCTGCGAGGGGTCGTGTGGCCACCAGGGCGAGGTGGAGCTGCTCAGCTGTCAGTCGGGCGTGGTCGGTGCTTTTGAAGGCATGAAGTACGAACAAGGCTCGTTCTCGTTCTCGCCGGGCGACATCCTCTTTATGTACACCGACGGGGCCATCGAGGCACGCGACGCGTCGGGCGAGTTCTTTGGAGAGAACCGCTTGCGCGACCTGCTACTTGCGGAGTCGGGGAGTGATGTGCGCGGTCTCTGCGGACGTGTGCTTGCGGAGCTCGACGCGTTCACCGGCTCGGCGCTTGATGACGACATCGCGCTCGTTGCGCTCAGGTTCGATGAGGTACAGTAGCGCGCCTGCGGGCGACGCGAGGTCGTTCGCGGATCGGCGCGTATCGCGCGCGGAGTGTTGGGGAATCATGGCCCTATGAACGAGTGGAACGACATAACGCTGATCGCGCCTGACGGTGACATCGACATCTCGACGGTGCCGAGCCTTCGCCGGCGTATTGACGAGGTCGTGTCCGCAGGGGGCGTGCGCATCATCGTCAACTGCCAGAACGTTGGGTTCATCGACTCCACGGGGTTGGCCCTTCTGCTTTCGGCCGCGCGCGAACTCGGGCGGCGCGGCGGCATGCTCTCGCTTGTGAATGCATCGGCGGGCGTGGTGCGATTTTTGCAGATCGCCCGGCTTATCGACGCGCTGCACGTGTCAGCCGCCGACAAGCCTCCGGTGCCCGTGCTTGCGCCGGATGCCTCGCCGCTTTGGAGCAAGAGCGTGAGCGTGCGCCCGGGCGTCGAGAATCTGGGCTACTACCGTCACCGTGTGGTCGAGATGCTCGAGGAACTGTCGCTCGGCAGCAATGACCGCTACGACGTGGCTCTTGCCGTGGGCGAAGCGCTCGGTAACGCCTACGACCATGCGGGCGGCGCGGGGATCGTTATGACCGTGCGCGCCTATGCGGACCGTGTGGTGATTGAGGTGGCCGACAACGGGCGCGGTTTTGAGCTTGCGGAGGGTGAGGTGCCGACCGAGCGCGAGGAGCGCGGGCGCGGGATCAAACTCATGCGCATGCTTGTCGACAGCGTGGAAGTGCGCCGCCGCACCGATGCTCAGGGGACTCTTGTGCGTCTCATCAAATTGCTTTAGCAAAATGAGTTTCGACCAAACGTTTTACCTGCGGAAATGACCCGGTTCAAATTTTTTTAAAAAAAAGGGTTGCACACCCCTGGGGACTCGCGTATATTACTTTCTCGCAAGCGGACATG
>CAVDZW010000179.1:0-3377 GCA_963613305.1 bacterium
ACCTCGATGCCGCCGACCTGCTGGAAGTACGTGTACTGCGTGACCTCCATGCCGTTCAGCCACACCTCCCAGCCAAGGCCCCAGGCGCCAAGCGTCGGGCTCTCCCAGTCGTCCTCGACAAATCGGACGTCGTGGTCGTTGGGGTCGAGACCGATGGCAGCCAACGAATCGAGGTAGAGCTCCTGGGCGTTCTCGGGAGACGGCTTGATGAGCACCTGGAACTGGTAGTAGTGCTGCATGCGGTTGGGGTTCTCGCCATAGCGGCCGTCGGCCGGGCGGCGGCACGGCTGCGCATAGCAGGTGCGCCACGAATCGGGGCCAAGGGAGCGCAGCGCTGTGGCAGTGTGGAACGTGCCCGCGCCGACCTCGGAGTCATATGGTTGCAGGATGACGCAACCCTGGGAGCCCCAATATTCCTGGAGCTTCAGGATCATGTCCTGGAAGGAAAGCGTTGAAGCGTTCATGCCTCTAAAATCCCCTCGTCAGGTTTGACATTACGGTCGTAAGTTTACTCTTTTGCTTTAGAGCGTGCCGATGCGGTCGAAAGGCCAGTAACGGCAGACGGCCACGGCGATGAGCTGGTCCTCGCTCACGGCACCGAAGTAGCGAGAGTCCGCGGAGTTCTCGCGGTTGTCACCCATGACCCACACATAGCCCTCGGGCACTGTGTAGGGGTAGCTCACCGAGACGCCGGTGGCCTGCGAGCTCAACGGGAGCGACTGCCCCTGGGTGTAATCCTCTGAGAGCTCTTGCCCATCCACGTAGACTTTGCCGTCTTTGAGGTCGACGGTCTGACCCGCCGTGGCGATGACGCGTTTGATGAGCACGTCATGCTCGGAGGCCGTATCGGGGTTATGGAAGACCACGATCTGCCCCTGGCTCACGCCTTGTCCGAGCTCGAGCGAGACCTTTTGCGCAAGCACCTGGTCGCCGATCTCGATGGTCGTCTCCATCGATCCTGTCGGAACCACATAGGGCTCGATCACGAAGGTGCGGATGAGGAAGGTGGCCGCAAGCGCGACGACGATGACGCCGACCCACTCGAGGATGCTCCTCAGCACGGAATTTTGTTGCGACAAGATAGTCCTCCTATCGGTTGCGGATGCGCGGTGCGTTTACTCCCCCGCCGTATCGGAACGCTCTTTGAGAATTCGCTCGGCAAACGCGCGTTCATCAGGCGTGAGCCCGGCCGTCTCGACGAGGTCGGGACGCCAAAAGCAGGTACGCTCGATCGCGCTTTTGCGACGCCAGGCGGCCACCTTTGCATGGTCACCCGAGAGCAGCACGTCGGGTACGCCCTCGCCCTCAAAATCGGCGGGGCGCGTGTACTGTGCGTACTCGAGAAGGCCACCGTCGTCGCCCGTGGCGAACGACTCGTCCACGTTGCTCATCTCGTCGCCGAGGGCACCTGGTATGAGGCGCACGACGGCATCGGTCACGACCATGGCCGGGAGCTCGCCGCCCGTAAGCACGTAATCGCCGATCGAGAGGCGCTCGTCGGCGAATGCATAGGCGCGCTCGTCCACCCCTTCGTAGCGGCTGCACACGAAGAGCAGGCGCTCCTTTGAGGCCAGGCGTTCGGCGACTTTTTGGTCGAACCGGTCTCCGCAGGGCGTAAAGAAGACCACGTGAGGGCGCGGACCCTCGCTGGCGATCGATCGGATGGCCTCGGCGATGGGCGCCACCTTCATGAGCATGCCCTGGCCGCCGCCAAAGGGCGCGTCGTCAACGGTACGGTGACGGTCATGAGTCCAGTCACGCAGGTCATGTGCCTTGAATTCAAAAAGGCCGGCCCTGCGGGCACGGCCGAGAATCGAGGTCGACATAACGGGCTCGAACATGTCCGGGAATACCGAAAGGGTCTCGATCAGCACGGCGCACCGCCTTCACTCGAATCGGGAACGATGCCGTCCATGACGTGGGTCCTGATCGCACCCGTCTCGGGAAGTTCGAGTACGACCTCGTCGATGACGGGGATGAGAACCTCGCCAAACAGCCCCTCAACGCACCAGACGTCGTTCGCGGGCGTCTCCATGACCTCTACGATGGAACCGAGAGATCCGTAGCGCTCATCTACGACCTCGCGGTCGATAAGCTCTTCATATGCGATATCGAAATTCCCAAGATCCAGGTCGTCCTCGCAGGCGAGCAAAAAGCAGCCCACGATACCCTCGGCATCGTCGAGCGTCTCGATCCCGCGGAACTTGACCCGTGCAGAGGTCCCCCCCTCCGAGACGTCCTTGACAAGCGAGAAACGATTGCGCTTGAGGGCCGGCGGGGTGAGCGCGATCTTCATGCCTGCATCCACAACAAGAGGAAGCCCCCGCAGAGCCTCCACGAGAACTTCCCCTTGGCGCCCATGCGTCTTGACAACGCGGGCGATATTTCTGTAGGTGCGCACGGGTTAACCGAGAACCTCGACCTCGACAGAAGTGTCGAGTCGAGCGGCAAGCGCGCGTGCGAGCGTGCGGATGGCCTTGATCGTGCGACCGCGACGGCCGATCACCTTGGCAACATCGGCCTCGGCGACACTGACCTCGATCGTCGAAGAAGCATCCTCGTCGATGACCTCGAGACTCACGGAATCGGGATCGTCCACGATCTGGACAACGAGGTACTCGACAAGATCGGCAATGCGATCGGAGAGCATTTCCTCGCCCTCGAACTGGGCCGTGTCAATCTCGGACAAGGTCGTTACTCCTCGGTGGACTCTTCGGCCTCGGCTGCGGCCTTGGCGGCAGCGGCCTCCTTGGCGAGCTGCTTCTTGGACTTCTTGACGGTCGTGTCGACCTTCTCGCCCTCGCCGGCGGCCTTCACGAGCGCGGCGACAGCGTCGGTGAGCTGAGCGCCCTTGGCCTGCCAGTCGGCGATCTTCTCGAGGTCGAGGTTGATGGTCTTGGGGGCGGTCATCGGGTTGTAGCGACCGACCTCCTCGATGATGCGACCGTCGCGGGGGCAACGGGAATCGGCAACGACGACACGGTAGTACGGACGCTTCTTAGCGCCGTGACGGGCAAGGCGGATCTTGACTGCCAAAGGAAACTCCTCCAACCAAGCAGCATGGTGCTGCGCTTACAAACAAACGATTTGCTACTATACGCCAACGGCGCGGGCGGGTGAAGTCCGTGAGAGCAACTTCTTCGGTGATGCCGCAGGCAAATCCACATATTAGACACGAACTGAGGTCCTGCCAAGCACTCCATAACTAGAACATGGGCGCTCGCCTATACTTGAACCATGGATCTTTGCGAACATACATACGGTTTTGACGAGATGCCCGAGGAGCTCTTTGGCGCCTGGAGCGGACGCGCAATCGGCCTTTTGGACCTCGATGCGTTCTTTGCGAGCGTGGAGGTGCTCGACCATCCCGAATGGCG
>CAVDZW010000180.1:0-3374 GCA_963613305.1 bacterium
TTTGCTTGACAATGCGGTTATAACAACCGATAGTTACAACCGGTCAAGCGAGAATCTCGAATATTTGGAGGAATCATGGGCGGAGTCGCTGCGGTGGAGGCTGAGGCGCCGAGGAAGGCGCAAGCGAGTGGCGAGTTGTTCACCATGATGCAGGTTTGCCGCGAGCTGGACATGACCTACCAGACGCTCAAGTTCTACTGCAACCAGGGGCTCGTTCCCAACGTCAAGCGCGACAAGAACAACCGCCGCGTCTTCGACGAGCGCGACGTCGAGTGGATCCGGGGCTTGGGGTGCCTCAAGCGCTGTGGAATGAGCATCGATGAGATGCGCGAGTATCTACAGCTTTGCCTGGAAGGCGAGAAGAGCATCCCCGCACGCAAAGAGCTGTTGGCCGAGAAGCGCGAGCGCCTGGTGGCCAAGCTTGCCGAGGTCCAGGCTAGTATCGACTACATCGACTGGAAGCAGGGCTTCTACGACGACGTCCTCGCCGGTCGCACCGAGTACTACAGCAACCTGTTGCCTGGGGATGGGTCCGAGGGCTAGGGGCTGCTAACACACGCTAAAAAAGCTAACGCAAGCTAAAACTGTTGGCGACATGCTAACTAAAATGAAAGCCGTTGTCTGACAAAAAGTTCGTGCATTGAAGGAGATCATCTGCGTAGCGCGTTGCAGAGGAACGCTCGCTGTGACTGCCGGCGTGAAGGGCGACGCCCTGTTCATGCCCCCCTGTTCACGGCGCCGCAACGTCGTCGCAGCTTAACGCGAGTAGTCGCACATCTGGCACTGTTTGGGCGCGTCTTCGGTGACCTCGCGGTGAAACATCCCTGCCCATCTGCAGATCTCTTGCAGCACGGGCACCACGCTCGCGCCCTTTTCGGTGAGCGAGTATTCCACGCGCGGTGGGATCTCGTCGTAACTCTTACGTGCCACGATGCCGTCGGCGATGAGCTCCTTGAGCGAGGACGAGAGCACGGCGTCCGAGACATTAGTCATCTCGTCGCGCACGCCGCTGTAGCGAAGCGTCCCCTTGTTGCCAAGCACGCAGATGATGCGCGACTTCCACTTGCCGCCGAACACATCGAGGCCGTATTCCAGCGGGCAGCGAATGTCCTTTTCGAGCTTACGTTTATGCGGCATGGTAGTTCCTTCCATTTGCGGGCCGCGTGCGGCTTCGCCGGGTCCGTTCGGCGCCTCCTTGCGGTCCGTGCGTTTGGGCGCTCGCTTTACTGGCGCGCCCCTTGCGAGCGGATGCATCGCGGTGTGCGACCGTCGAATCGTTTTGACGTTCTTTACGCTACGGCAGGAGCAGGGTTGGCGCTAGTAACTCAGGGGAACTTAAGTGGCTCATCTTTTGCCCCATATCTGGGATTCGCCGAGCCTCCCGCGTATCTTGAGCGTCAAGGCGGGCCGCCCAGGGGCGGCTCGAAAGCTCCAGAATGTGAGGAGAATAACATGCAGGTCAAGGCATATCTTCAGGTCATTATGACCATCGATCCCGAGAACCGCGCCGCTGCGGCCAAGGTCTACAACGACTACCGTCAGCCCTTCCTCGACAAGGTTGCCGGCGCCCTCACCAAGGAGTGCCTCATCCGTGACGAGGACGTTCAGGTGATCCACGGCTTCGATTCCATGGAGCACGCCAAGGCCTACCTCGAGACCACGCTTTTTACCGAGAAGGTCGCCCCGGGCCTTGCTCCCACCTGGGCCGCCGACCCCGACATTCGCTTCTACGAGGTGCTCTAGGCGGGCGTCAACTGTCTTGCGGGCACGTAGAGCCTCTCGGTCGGCAGGCCGGGAGGCTCTTTTGCGTTCACGAGCTAAATCTTGCCAGCGGCCTGGTACGGCTTTTTGCCGGGCTCGTGCCCCGTTATCTATCGGTTAGTTGGTAAATGCCGGGACTCGCCGTTCCCGGCATGATTGTGGTTGCGGCTGGGGTGTTCAGATAAAATTGCCACTGTTGTTTACGCCTTGAAGATAGCGGCATTTAAAAGTCGAAGAGGGTGGCAAGATGCGCGATGGAGCTCAGCTGAACTACGACGAAGTCTTGAACTACCTGGATGCCGCGCCGGCAAACATCTTCTTTAAAGACGCCGAGTGCAGGTACAGCTTTGTTTCTGAGGTCTGCAGCTTGGTCAACGGCGATGACATCATCGGAAAGACGGACCTCGAGGTTCAGAAGTTTCCCGAGCTCGGCCGCCAATTCTTTGAGGATGACAAAAAGATTCTCGCAACGGGCGAGGGCAGCAGCTATATCAGCGAGTTTCCGCTGCCTGCGGGTTCTGTCTACTACGAGGTGCGCAAGGAGCCCGTTTTCAAAGACGGCGCGATCGCGGGAATCGTCGGTGTTGTGAGCGAGGTCACCGAACTCGTCAAGATGGAGAACGAGCTCAAAGAGCTGGCGTACCACGACGGCCTGACGGGACTCTACAACCGCAACTTTTTGGATGCACGCGGTCGCAAGGACGTGACCGACGACGACTTTCCGGTGAGTTTGATTGTCGCCGACTGCAACACGCTTAAGCAGGTTAACGACTCGCTGGGGCACGAGTACGGCGATTTGGTTCTGCGCAAGATCGCCGGCGTGTTTAGGGATGTCGTCCCCGAGAGGTGCGTTCCCGTGCGCACTGGCGGCGACGAGTTCCTCGTCTTTTGCCCCCGCCTCACCGCCGATGAGGCAAAGGCGCTTATCGAGGACCTTAAACGCGCCCTTGCGGAGAAGAGCGATAGGATTCTCGATCTGAGCGTGGCCTTTGGGTCTTACACGGTCGAGGACGACTCCCTGTCGTTTTCCGATGCGTTCGCCCTTGCTGACCAGGCGATGTACGAGAACAAACGCGCCTCGCGGGGAGACGACACGCTGGCGCAATAGCCGCGTCTCGCACGTTTTCACAATCCCATCTGGGCGATATACCAGGCAGCGACCTGCTCGGGCTTCTTTTTTGCGCCGGTCTCAAACCACCACGAGACGGCATGCGAGAAGGAGCTCACGAGCAGCACGCGTGCGAATTCGGCTGGCACGCCCTGAGCCGGCGCGGGCCCGCTCTTTTCGAACAGGACGTTGAGCTGGGCCTCAAAGTAGGCCGTGAAGTGCGGTTCGCCCTCGCGCACGAGCTTGCCGCAGACGCCGCTGCGCGTGTCGCGCAGATGGTAGAGCAGGTGCGTGAGCTTGCCCTCGAGGCTTTTTGTCACGAGATCGGGGTGCGTTACGCAGTGCTCGTTCACACCCTCAAAGATATGGTCGAAGATCTCGCGGCACATTTGGTCGAGCAGTTCGTCTTTGGTCTCAAAATGCGCATAGAAGGTGCTGCGGCCTACGTCGGCACGCTCGATGATCTGCGCAACGGTCACGCGGCTGTAGTGCTCCTCGGCCATGA
>CAVDZW010000181.1:0-3335 GCA_963613305.1 bacterium
GCGTCGTCGATGCCAAGCGAGCCGGCTGGCACCTTGCGCTGAAGCAGGCCACGACACATTAGGCGTGGGTTGCGCGCTTCTCGTCGGGAACTTGCCGAGGTGGTACCACCTCGACAAGAAATCCGTCGAGGTGGCGCGAAAACAATCCATGAAACGCTCCAAGTGATGCAAGAAGTACCACTTGGAGCGTTTTATTGTGCTGAAGAACGAAGGGGCGAGCCCGTCGCATGCGGTCCTTTGTTTTGCTGAACCTATACGAACACGCCTGCGTTCGCATAGGTTCCTTTTTTATGACAAAACCTTAGCCTCAACTGCGTATTGCCAAGAAACCCGACATTCCGCGAACGGTAGCTAAACTAAATTAATACCACTAAACGCGCTACTAAATTTTGTGTCTGAAGCATTTCAAAGTCCCAGCGTATAGATTGTGGTCAACAAGATTATGCGAGTCGGTTAGGGGCCGACTCTTTGAGGGATTCGCAAAAACAATTTATTTGGAAGGTACTCCTCGACGTGTAAAGAAGCCACACGAGGGAGTTAGGGATAGCTGCGTCGAAATTGCGCAGCAAGAAGGGGAAAGGAACCCATCATGTCCAACATTTCTCGCCGTTCGTTCGTCGGTATGGCTGGGACCGTCGCCGCTGGCGCCGTCCTTGCGGGCTGCAGCTCCGCCTCCGGCTCCGACAGCTCCTCGTCCTCGGACAGCAGCTCCAGCACCTCCGAGGCCAAGGTTCTCACCGGCGGCGGCTCTAACCTCGTCTACGTCATTACCCCGTCCGTCTCCAACCCGGCCTTCAAGTGCGAGGCCGACGCCGCGGCCGCCAAGGTCAAGGAGCTCGGCTACGAGGTCAAGTGCGTCTCTCACGATGACGACGTGAACAAGCAGTCCGAGCTCTTCGACAACGCCATTGCCGATAAGGCCGCCGGCATCATCTGCGACAACGCCGGCGCTGACGCCACCGTCACCCCGGTCAAGAAGGCCTACGACGCCAACATCCCGACCGTCCTCATCGACCGCGAGATCAACGAGACCGGCATCGCCATCGCCCAGATCGTCGCCAACAACTACCAGGGCGCCCAGGGCATCGCCGAGGAGTTCGTGACCGCCATGGGCGAGGCCGGCGAGTACGCCGAGCTCAAGGGCAAGGAGTCCGACACCAACGCCGGTGTCCGCTCCAGCGCCTTCCACGAGATCATCGACCAGTATCCCGATCTCAAGCTCGTCGACACCCAGGTCGCCAACTGGGAGCAGACCGAGGCCTTCGAGAAGACCGAGACCATCCTGCAGTCCAACCCCAACCTTAAGGGCATCATCTGCGGCAACGACACCATGGCCATGGGCGCCATCGCCGCGTGCGAGGGCAAGGACATCAAGATCATCGGCGTCGACGGCTCCGACGAGGCTGCGGCCCAGATCAAGGCCGGCAAGATGGTCGGCACCGCCATGCAGCCCTTCTTCCTTATCGCCCAGACCGCGGCCGAGCAGCTCGACGCCTACCTCAAGAACGGCTCGACCGGCGAGGACGAGAAGCAGCTCATCGACTGTGCCATCGTCACCTCCGCCAATGTGGACAAGATGAGCAACTTCACCTTCACCGAGTAACCCTCGCCGCCCACCAGGGCATCACGTCTTTGCAACTTCGCGAAGGCCGCCCCTAGGCGACTACGGGCGGCCTTCGCCATCGACCCATACCGAGGGGAGATACGCATGATCAAGAGCAATAAACAGCTTATCCGGTCCGCCGCGGCCGTTTCGCTCGTCGCGATCCTGGGCGCCGGCGCCCTCGCCACGACCGGCTGCGTCAAGGTCGTAAAGATCGGCGAGGAAGCCGCCATCACCGGGCAGACCACGTTCGATGCGGCGAGCTCCGTCGACGAGATGTGGGACTCCCAGATTGTCCCCGAGATAACGGGCGAGGCGACCGATCTGGCCACGCTCCTTACCGAGTCCGAGGGCAAGCCTTCCTCCGTCGCGGACAAGTACGCCGTCGGCAGCAGCAAGAAGTGCTTCGCCGTCAAGGGCACGGGTACCGTCGCCTCCGTCAAGGACGGCAACAACGGCGCGCTTATCATCACGCTCGACGGCTA
Organism: bacterium; assembly: GCA_963613305.1. GTDB lineage: Bacteria > Actinomycetota > Coriobacteriia > Coriobacteriales > Coriobacteriaceae > Collinsella. The sequence continues at coordinate 2,089 of CAVDZW010000181.1, forward strand.
CTCCGGCGACGCCGAAATATCCATCCAGGTCGGCCCCGTCTACAAGGGCACGACGATCCGCGACTCGCTGAGCTTCCTCAGCGCGCAGGACTTCACAAACCAGGTCGAGTGGGCCGAGATCTCCTCGTCCATTAACGCGAAGGTTGCCTCGAGCGTCGTTGCCGACCTCGACACGGCGTCCGCCGCTGGCAAGAAGATCACCTTTACCGGCACCTTCTCGGGCGACACCGTCACCATCACTCCGGTCCAGCTCGAGCTCTCGTAGGGGAGGGCGATCTGTATGGCAGATTTCGAGATGGACGACTCCGTCCTCATCCACGCGGACCACATCGACAAGATCTATCCCGGCACCAAGGCACTCGATGACGTCTCCTTTGACGTCCTGCGCGGGAAGGTAAACGTCCTTATCGGCGAGAACGGCGCCGGCAAGTCCACCCTTATGAAGATCCTTGCCGGCGTCGAGCAGCCCTCGAACGGCAAGATCTACATGGAGGGTCGCGAGGTCAGCTTCAAGGACATCGACGCCGCCCGCGCCGAGGGCGTCTGCATCATCTTCCAGGAGCTGAACCTCTTCCCGAACCTCACCGTCTACCAGAACATGTTCATGGGCCGCGAGCAGCTCAAGGGCGGCGTCGTGGACAATAAGGAGCACATCGAGCGCACCAAGCAGGTCCTTGCGCGCCTCGAGAACCCCATCGACCCGAGCACGCTCGTCGGCGACTTGCGCATCGGCCAGCAGCAGATCATCGAGATCGCGCGCAACTTGGTCCAGGCCGACAACCTCAAGCTTCTCATCATGGACGAGCCGACCTCCTCGCTCGACAAAAACGAGGTCAACCTGCTCTTCAAACTGATCCATGAGCTCACCGACCAGGGCGTCTCCATCGTCTATATCTCCCACCGCCTCGAGGAGATCATGGAGATCGGCGACCACGTCACCATCTTCCGCGACGGCCGCTTTATCTCCGATGCCGACGTCAAGGATGTTGACGTGAGCTGGATTGTCGAGCAGATGGTGGGCGAGGACAAGAAGTACCCCGTCTTCAACCGCGAGGTCGACTGGTCCAAGCAGCAGACTGTCCTCAAGGTGCGCGACCTGTGCCTGCCCAAGCCGGGCGGCGGCTACCTGGTTGACCACGTGAGCTTTGAGCTCAAAGCAGGCGAGGTGCTGGGCGTTTACGGCCTTCTCGGCGCTGGGCGCACCGAGATGCTCGAGTGCCTGATGGGCCTACATCCTGAGTCGACGG
>CAVDZW010000182.1:0-3327 GCA_963613305.1 bacterium
CCGCTTAATTGCGGAAATGATGCCCGCGCCAATGCCCATGATCGCCTCGAGGACGATGGCGCACAACGCGAGCCGTATGGTGTATGGATACTTTTGCGCAAAGATATCCGTCACCGGGAGCTTGCGGGAATACGAGGTTCCCAGGTCTCCGCGCGCAAGGCCCGAAATGTAGTACACATAACGGTTCCAGAGGCTCTCCTGGACGGGGTTGCCGTCCTCATCGAGGACCGCATCGCCGTTCTCGTCCGTCTGAACGAGATGGTACTTGATGCGAAGCTGCAGCTCGACGGCGGGATCGAGCGCCTTGTCGCCGGCGATCAGCTTGATCGGGTCGCCGGGGACGATGTTCTGCAGGGCAAACAGGATGAGCGTGACGCCCAAGAAAACCGGGATGAACTGCAGTACACGTTTGAGAATGTACTTTCCCATACTTCTCCCCTATCGAAGGGACAATACAAAATGGCGGGGTGTCAGACGAACATGACTGACACCCCGTCAAATACTTGAGTGTAATCCAGTTATCTTCTCAACCGGTTAACTCACATGAACTTTACGCAAGTAAAGCTTAGGCGCTGATCTCGGCGGTGTTGAGATAAGCGTGCTTCTGCGGATCGATGTAGAGGTTCTTCACGCGATCGGAGCCGCACATGGTGTGACTGTAGAACATCACGGGGATGACCGGCATCTTCTCCTGGATCATCTGATCGGCCTCGTGCATGAGGTTGATGCGCTCCTCATCGTCGACCGTGGAGCGGGCGGCGTTGATCTTGGCGTCGACATCGGCATCGGAGAAGCCGGAGCGGTTGTCGCCACCGAGGGAATCGCTGTGGAACAGCGGATAGAGGAAGTTGTCCATGATGGGGTAGTCGGCGATCCAGCCCAGGCGGCCGAACTCATAGTCGCCGTCGGTGTACTGCTGGAGAACGGCCTTCCACTCGGGGGTGTCGGACTTGACGGTGATGCCGACCTTCTCGAGGTCACCGATGATCGACTCCATGATCTCCTTGTGGCCACCATCCTGGTTGTAGGAGAGGGTGATGGTCAGGCCGCGGTCGCCGCTCGCGTCGGCAGCGTAGCCAGCCTTGTCGAGATAGGTCTTGGCCTGCTCGACGTCATACTTGGAGAGCTCCCAAGCGCCCTCGGTGTAGCCGGCGATGCCCGGAGGGATGATGCCGTCGGCCGGGGTGCGGGTGCCCTTGAAGAGGGAGTCGCAGATGGCCTGACGGTTGATGGCGAGCGAGATGCCCTTGCGGAAGTCCTCGTTGTTGAAGGGCTCCTTGTTGTTGTTGCAGACCAGGTAGTAGGTGGAGGGCTCGGAGCCGAGCAGCATGTGCTGGCCCTTCTTCATGGTGTAGCCGTCCTCGGACTCGCCGCGGTCCTTCTTGGCCTTGGCGATCTGAGCGACCGGGGTGTCGCAGACATCGAGGTTACCGGCCTGGAACTCCTTCCAAGCGGTCTCGACGTCCTTGATGATGGCGAAGTGGATGGCGTCGACCTTGGCCTTGTCATCGCCATAGTAGTCGTCGTACTTCTTGAGGTTGATCTCCTGACCATCCTCCCACTTGCCGTCCATCTGGAAGGGGCCGTTGCCGATGGGGGCCAGGTAGTAGTTCTTGGCGTCGGAATCGGCAGCCTCGGGCACGGGGGCGAGAGCCGGGTGCGAGCAGACATACGGGAAGTCGGCATAGGCCTGGGTCAGCTTGACCACGAGGGTGTACTTATCGGGGCAGGTGACGCCGGTAAGCTCCTTGGCGTCGCCGTTGGTCAGCTCGTCATAGCCCTCGACGAGGGAGAGGTGGTAGCTGATCTCGGAGGGGGTGTAGGCCTTGGCGACCTTGGACTTGGGGTTGACGATGCGCTCCCAGCCACGCTTGAAGGACTCAGCGGTGACCTTCTCGCCGTTGTGGAAGGTGGCCTTCTTGAGCTTGAAGGTGAACTCGGTGGCGTCGGCGTTGGCCTCCCACGACTCGGCAGCAAGGCCGGCGAGCTCGTTGGTGTCGTAGTCGAACTCGGTCAGGGCGTCGAAGAGCTGGAACTCGACCTGGGTGCCCTGGTCCTCCTGCGTGTTGTAGGGGTCGATGCAAACCGGGTTGTTGATGTAGTAGTTCAGCGTGGTGGTGCCACCGTCGCTGCTGCCGCCCTTCTGACCGCAGGCGGGAAGCACCGCGAGAGCGCTCGCGGCAAGGGAGCCGCCCACGAATGCACGACGGCTCACCATCGGCTTGCGGAAGTTCATTTCAGCCATGCCATCCTCCTTATGAAGAAGTCTCGTCTGTGCGGCCCCGAACCCGGCGGGCACGATACTCGCCGAGCGGCTCTCGGATACCGCGACGCCGCCCTCCGCATGCAAGGCTGTTGTTGGACATGCGGCGCGTAACGCTCTCAATACCTTAGCCGATAACGCAACCCTAACGGGAGTCATTTAGGTTAACGGCGCGGCCGTTCTTTATTTGGCTGCAGCGCGCGCTCGGCGAACGACCGAGCAGGCGCTCGCAAACACAAAGAGACGCCCGAATTTACGAGCGCCTCTGTAACACAATGGAAATAAAGGCGTAAGGGATGTGTTGCGCTCCCCTACTCGGCCTGCCCGACAAGCTCCGCTGTGGCCATGCTAACGATGCCGCCCGAGGCGACCTCCATACGATCCACACGATCGGATACCGCAATCAAACGCGCAGGCTGCAGCAGGGGAACGACAGGAACGTCATCGGCCACGATATCCTCGGCCTCGCGATAGAGTGCCGCTCGCGTTGACTCGTCCCGCGCCGCTCGGGCCTCCTCGAGTTTTTTATCGAATGCCGCAGAGGAATAGCGCGCGTCGTTGTGGTCACCGATCGACTCTGATGCAAAGAGCGGGCAGAGCACGAGGTCTGCCGCGGGCACCGGAATCTCCCAGCGGGCAAGCAGCAGGTCGTAATCGCCCGAAGCATGGCGCGAGTCGTAGTCTGCCTCATCCACCGCCTCGACCGTGGCCGCGATTCCGACGGCAACAAGATCCTCGGAGATCGCGTCGGCGAGCTTTTCGTAATAACCCGTCTTGCTGCAAATGATCTTGAGCTCGACACCGCGGCTGCCGTCCGTCATGGGATGCGCCCCGTCAAGAAGCTCCGCCGCACGCGCTGTGTCGAGAGCGCAATACTCCCAAGCCTCCTCGCGCGTGGCCTCGCACCCCGAGGGCACAATGCCCACAGCCGCCGAAAAGACCCCACGAAAGAGGTCTTTCGCGAGCGCGTCGCGGTCGATCGCAAGCGAGATGGCACGACGAACGTCCTGCTCTTTAAGGAAGGAGCGCTCGGTGTTGCAGGCAAGACAAACAGAAGAGAGCAC
>CAVDZW010000183.1:0-3275 GCA_963613305.1 bacterium
GCTGCACAACTATGCCGAGATGGCTCGTTACTGCGGCATCGAGGGCAAGGACGACAAGGAGGTCTTCGAGAACTTCCTCGCCAAGCTCACCGAGCTCTGCGATCACATCGGCGTCAAGCACACCATCGCTGAGTATGGCGTCGACGAGAAGTACTTCCTCGACACCCTCGACGAGATGACCGAGCAGGCGTTCAACGACCAGTGCACCGGCGCCAACCCGCGCTACCCGCTCATGAGCGAGATCAAGGAGCTCTACCTCGACGCTTACTACGGCCGCGACCCGCAGGATTACGGCGTCTGCTAAAGCCCACGATTTAGGTCGTATTGCAGGCCGGGCCGAAAGGAAGCGCCCCGTGCGCGACCCGGCCTGCTCACATTTGCGTTTCCTCGCCACGTGAAAGGATGGAAACCATGCAACTGCCCGACTCCAAGACCGAACTCGTCCACCGCGGCAACAAGGTCGTCTACGACCTCGGCGACAAGATCGCCAAGGTCTTTAACGACCAGAAGCCCGTCTCAGATGTCTTCAACGAGGCCCTGAACCTCGCGCGCATCAACGAGACCGGCATCCGCAGCCCGAAAGTCCTCGAGGTCTCTCAGGTAGAAGGCGAGGGTTCCGCCCTCGTCACCGAGAAGGTCCCCGGCACCACGCTCGCCCAAAAGATGGAGGCCGAGCCCCAGCGCTTTGGCGAGTACCTTGAGCAGTTCGTCGACCTCCAGATCGAGATCCACGGCTACACGAGCCCGCTCCTCAACCGCCAGCGCGACAAGTTCACCCGCATGATCGAGTCGCTCGGTCAGCTGAACGCCACCACGCGCTACAACCTGTCGGAGCGCCTTGACGGCATGAAGAAGGAGTTCAAGGTCTGCCACGGCGACTTCAACCCCTCCAACGTGATCGTCTCGGATGACGGCACCCTCTCCGTTTGCGACTGGGCGCACGCCACCCAGGGTTCCCCGGCAGCCGACGTGGCCACCACCTACCTGCTTTTTGCCCTCACGAGCAAGGATCAGGCCGAGGCCTACCTCGAGCTCTACTGCAACCGCGCCGATATGCCCATGCAGGTCGCGCGCCAGTGGATGAGCATCGTGGCCGCCGTCGAGCTTGCCCGCAAGCGCGACGTCAACGATGAGTTCCTCATGAGCTGGATTGATGTCATCGACTACCAGTAAGAGCGAACCATTGCGCGCATAGCGAGCCAAAAGCCCTGTGACCTCGCGGTCGCAGGGCTTCTTTTTTGCCTATTCGAAGAGAAACGTGATCGCGCGCCCCGCTTGGCACGTGACCACGGCGCACTCCCGTTCGACAACGTTCGAGATACCGAGATCGCCGAGCAGCGGAAGCGCGGCACAATCGATCTCCCAGCGCATACCGCGCTCTGAAGCGACCGTGCCCTCCGCAAGCGCGACAAGCGAAAAACGAGAGCCGACACGACCGGTTATCTCCCAGGAGTCGCCAGCGCGCAGCAAACGCGCCTCAAGACCGTCCTCGATCATCGAGACCGCGCCTTCGTAGCGCATGAGACACCCCAGCACGCCTAGGTAATGATCGGGCGCCCCACCGGTGAGGTCACAGCAGACGACCTCGGCTCCCGGCCATCGCTCGTCCACCGCGCGCAAGGCAAGCGAGAGATCGGTGAAGTCCTTGTGCGGATCGTAGCGCTCGACCTCGAGGGCGCCATGTTCTCCCCCGTTAGCGCGCACGTATGCCAAGCCTTCGGCGCTCACCGTGTCGGCATCGCCGCAGAAGAGATCGGGTTCAATCCCCGCCTCAAGGGCAGCGTCGAGCCCCCGGTCGACGGCGACCACTCGCGAAGCATCGGCGGACACCCGACGGAGTGTGGATGCAGACGAACGCTCGGGCGAGCCACCCACGACGAGCACCTTGAGCGACTGTTCCATACCGCACCCCTCCTATGCGAATTAATTGCTATCTCGACATGCTAGCAAAGGCGCTCCGCACCGCCATCCAACTCACATCTATCTCAAAGTCAAGGGTGGTATCAACCAATTCTGTAAACGTGCCCAAAACGTTCACTTACCGAATAATGACCGTCCTAGCGGCCAAATCGACAGCGATATGCCCAATCGGGTGTAACCTGTTTTCAGTCAGAGGTTCCACTCGCGTGCGACGGCGCCGTGGAACAATTCCGCACAGTCCTGTCTAGCGTATTGTGAGCCCCGGCTGTTTTTAATCGGATGGCACCACAATGCCGCGATGACGATAGGACTAGACGTGGCTACTTCCAAACAACCGGCAAAAACCGCACAGTCCGACCCTTGCCTGATTCTCACCGATGACGACCTGCATCTCTTTGCGCAGGGTTCTTGGCAGCGCAGCTGGGAAAAGCTCGGCGCTCACCCAGACACCCAGAAAGGAAAGCGCGGCTGGCGCTTTTGCGTTTGGGCTCCGGGCGTAAAAAGCGTCCACGTTGTAGGCGATTTCAACGACTGGGACCCCCACGCAAACCCCCTCTCCCCCGTGCAATCGAGCGGCCTTTGGCAGGGGTTCGTGCCCGGCCTCAAAGAGGGCGATCTCTACAAGTACGCCGTGCGCACCGATCAAGACGACGTGCTCTTCAAAGCTGACCCATATGCGTTCCTGCAGGAGACCCCGCCCGCAACCGCTTCGGTGCTCTACGACATCAAGGGTTACAAGTGGGCTGACTCCCGCTGGCTTACCAAACGCGCCAAGACCAACCACATGCAGGCTCCCCTCAACATCTACGAGGTGAATCTCGGCAGTTGGAAGCGCCACGGCGATGAGCCGCAGGGCGAGCCCCGCGAGGACGGTACCTGGCCCGGCCCCATGGACGAGTTCCCCGCGCAGCGCGGCGCGTTCTATAGCTACGACGACCTTTCCGAGGAGCTCGTAGCTTACGTGAAGGACATGGGCTACACGCATATCGAGATCATGCCCGTCTGCGAGTTCCCGTTCGACGGCTCCTGGGGTTACCAGGCCACGAGCTACTATGCGGCCACCTCGCGATACGGCAAGCCCAAAGAGTTCATGCACTTTGTGGACGCCTGTCACAAGGCCGGTATCGGCGTGATCATGGACTGGGTCCCCGGCGGCTTCTGCTCCGATGCGCACGGCCTCGCGACCTTTAACGGCCACATGCTCTATGAGCACGAGATCCACCCCAACTGGGGCACCCACAAGTTCGACTTCAGCCGAGGCCAGGTTCGCAGCTTCCTCGTCTCCAATGCGCTTTACTGGGTCGAGACCTACCACATCGACGGCATCCGCATGGACGGCGTCTCCTCGATGCTCT
>CAVDZW010000184.1:0-3264 GCA_963613305.1 bacterium
GCCAGTAGGGGATGGGGTTGAGTCCCATCTGCGTGGTGAACGAGAGCAGGATGGGGACCACCACGGCGGCCGAGACGGTGGAGCTCGTGACCTCCGAGAAGAAGATGGCGATGATGGCGAACATCAGGATCGTGGTAAAGCCGCCGTCGAACGACATGCTGCTCACGATGCCCGCGATGGCGGTGGTGGCGCCCGACAGGTTGATGATCTTGCCGAGGGCGAGGCCGCCGCCGAAGAGCACCATCATGCCCCACATGGTTGCGTCCTGCGCCTGCTGCCAGGTGATCATGGGCTTACCGTCGCTGCGGGTGATGAAGAACATCACGATGCCCAGCCCCACCAGCACGTAGGCGGGGGCGAGCGCGGGCAGGATGCTCGCATAGAGCGGGCGGGCAAAGGCGCCGATGAGGCCCACCAGGAACATGCCGCCGGCGATGGCCTCGTCGCGCGAGATAGGTCCGAGCTCACGGTACTGCTCGGCAAAGTAGCCCTTGGTGCCCTCGATGTTCGGCACGTTCTTGTGCATGAGCACGATGATGGCGACGCTCGCCAGGGTGACTGCGATCACGTACGGGGCGATGCGCACCACATAGTCGATGTACATGATCTCGCGCCCCAGGTGCTCCTGCAAAAGGCTGATGGCGGTGACGTTCATGGCGCCACCGAGCGGTGTGCCTGCGCCGCCGAGGCCCGCGCCCCAGCCCACGCAGAGGAGAATCGGCGCTGCGGCCGCGCACTTGCTCATGTCGTTGTAGCCGGCAGCGTTGAGCATGGCCACGGCGATGGGGGTAAAGAGCGCCGTCACGGCAACGTTGGGGAGCACGGTCGAGAGCAGAACGCTCGCGCACATCCACACCATGATCTGCGAGGTGATGGAGGGGCCCACGAGCGAGAGGATCTTGAGCGCCACACGGCGGTCGAACCCGGTGAGCTTCCAGGGCGTGGTGAGCAAGAAGGTACCCAGGATGAGGATGATGCTGTCGGAGAAGTACTGCGAGGTCACGGCATCCTGCTCGACGATGCCGAAGATGGCGTTCACCACCAGGGGCAAGAGCGCCGTCACCGTCATGTGCACGGGGCGCGTGACCCACCAAAAGACCATCCAGGCCAAAAGGCCGATGGCCTCGGCACCGGGGCCGGTGAGCGACGGGCCGAGGAACGCCATCGAGAGCGCGTACAGCGCAGGACCGATGATGATGCAGACGATCCGCTTGGGATCCAGAGAGGAATTCTTCATCGGGGGAGGTCCTTTCCGTCGTGTGGAGGCTTAACGGAGGCTGCGGCGCATGAATGGGACAAGCGATGGCGTTGCTCGGCCGGCCACTGAGTGCATCGTATGCGCGCTTGTCAAGGAATTTGCGCGGCAAAACGCGATATAGGGAACGTGCCCTATATGAATCGTGAACCTGGCCTTTCGATATAGGGAACTCGTCCCACGAAATGGGGCGCATGGCTACTGTTGCCGCAAAAACGATGCCTTTAACCTTTGGTTTCGTACAGCGGGTAACCCAAAAGGGCTACGCGTGCCGCCGAACTTTTAAGGGGGTGCTGCCATGGGCAGCTCCATCGCGACCACGGGGACCGTCTTCAACGTGCAGCGCTACACCATCCACGATGGGCCGGGTGTGCGCACGGAGTTCTTCCTCAAGGGGTGCCCCATGCGCTGCAAGTGGTGCAGCAACCCCGAGAGCTGGTCGACCCAGATCGAGTACGGCGTCTACAAGACCAAGTGCATCGGCAAGGACGTCTGCGGTGACTGCGAGCGCGCCTGTCCGGCAGGCGGCGGCGTCACGTTCAAAAAGGGTAAGCTCACGGGCTTCGACCGCGTGCCCGGCATCGATTACACCCCTTGCTACGACGAATGCCCCTCCGACGCCATCAAGCGCTGGGGCCAGACCATGACCGTTGACGAGTGCCTCAAGATCACGCTGCGCGACCGCGGCTACTACGAGCGCTCGGGCGGCGGCATCACCGTCTCGGGTGGCGAGCCGCTGCTTCAGAGCAACTTTGTGGCGGAGCTTTTTGAGGCCTGCCATGCAGAAGGCATCCAAACCTGCTGCGAATCGACCTTCCATGTGGGCTGGGACGCCATCGAGCGCGTGCGCCCGCATACCGACATCTTCATCACCGATATCAAGACCATGGACACCGAGGTCCACAAGCACTGGTGCGGCGTGGGCAACGAGCTGGTGCTCGAGCACATCAAGCGCCTAGCAGACGACGGCGCCGATCTCATCGTGCGCATTCCGGTGATCCCGGGCGTCAACGACGATGAGGCAAACATCGCCGCCACTGCCGATTACATCAAAGACGAGCTGGACGGGCGCATTCGCGTGCTGCAGCTCCTGAGCTTTATGCGCCTGGGCGTCGAGAAGTACCAGTCGCTCGGCATCCCCTACGGCATGCGCGGGCTCTCGCTCAACCGCGAAGAGTTTCAGGAGCACGTCAACGGCATCGCCGACTACTTCTGCGGGCGCGGCATCCACTGCCTCGTCGGCACCAAGGAGCGCGCCTAGCCGCGTGGCGGCCGCATGCGGCCGAATAACCCAATCGGGAACCAGACGGCGCGACGCGTCGTCGTAGATAAGGAGGTAATTATGGGACTCAATGCTGAGGAAACCCACACCGATGCGCAGGGCACCGAGCCCTTCGACAAGGTGTACTGCCTGGGTTACCAGGTGCATCATGAGGATTGGTCGCCGTTTCCGCGCGTCAATCGCCTGCGCCAGGCATTCCTCGACCGCAAGTACTGGATCGACGTCGAGCGCCTGCGCCTGGTGACTGAGGCCTACAAGGAGCACCCGCGCGCCCCGCGCAAGCTGCAGTGCGCCTATGCCTTCGAGAAGGTCCTCAACGAGTGCACGCTGTTCGTGTACGACGACGACCTGATCCTGGGCGAGATCGCCGCGCCCGCCAAGGCCTCCCCGATCTATCCCGAGTTCTCGGTCGACTGGATCATCCACGAGATCAACAATGCCCCCTTTGAGGAGCGCGAGCACGACCAGTTCTACATCCGCAACGACGAGGAGCGTGCCGAGATCCTGGAGCTTTGCGCCTGGTGGCAGGGGCAGACCATTGAGGACCGCATCAACTCGCGCCTCGATTACGACCAGCGCAAGGGCTCGCAGCTCGGCGAGAAGATCTTCCAGACCAACCTCTACCACTATGCCGGCACCGGTCACCTCGCCATCGACTACCCGCGCCTCATGGAGCTCGGCTACGACGGCATCATCGCCGAGGCCGAGGAGAAGCTCGCCGCGCTCG
>CAVDZW010000185.1:0-3080 GCA_963613305.1 bacterium
AGAAGCTCCCCGGCTGGCCCGAGCGCGTCAAGCAGATGCAGGCCAACTGGATCGGCCGCTCCGAGGGCGCCGAGGTCGACTTCACCCTCTGCGACGCCGAGGGCAACCCCACCGACGAGAAGATCACCGTCTTCACCACGCGTGCCGACACGCTCTTTGGCGTGACGTTCTTTGTGCTCGCCCCTGAGTACGCGGGTCTTTCCGACCTCGTGGCCGGCACCGAGTACGAGGACGCGGTCATGGAGATCGTCGAGAACTCCAAGCACATCTCGCAGGTCGAGCGCGCCCAGGGTACGCTCGAGAAGCACGGCGCCTTTACGGGTCGCTACGTGGTGAACCCCGTCAACGGCGAGAAGGCCCCCGTCTGGGTGGCCGACTACGTCGTTGCCGACTACGGCACCGGTGCCGTCATGGCCGTTCCCTGCGGCGACCAGCGCGACTTCGAGTTCGCGCGCAAGTACGACCTTCCGGTCGTGCCCGTCGTACTTAACGACGAGGACGTTGCCGCCCTTGCCGAGGCGGGGGAGTCGATCGACACTTTCCATGCCGACAACGTCGACTGGACCGAGGCGCATGCCGCCGAGGGCACGCTCGTGCAGTCGGGTAAGTACACCGGCATGCGCGGCGGCAAGCACTCCGAGGCCGAGGCCGCCATCGTCGCCGACCTCGAGGAGGCCGGTTCCGGACGTCGCAAGACCGAGTACCGCCTGCGCGACTGGCTCATCAGCCGTCAGCGCTATTGGGGCAACCCCATCCCGGCCGTTCACTGCGAAAAGTGCGGCATCGTGCCCGTTCCCGAGGACCAGCTGCCTGTCACGCTGCCCGAGAACCTCGACCTTGGTGCCGGCGAGACCCTCGCCAAGTGCAAGGAGTTCTACGAGACCACCTGCCCCGTGTGCGGTGCTCCCGCCCGCCGCGAGACGGACACCATGGACACCTTCACCTGCTCGAGCTGGTATTACATCCGCTACTGCGATCCGCACAACACCGAGCTTCCGTTCAGCCGCGAGGCCGTGGACCGCTGGATGCCCGTCGACAACTACATCGGTGGCATCGAGCACGCAATTCTGCATCTCCTCTACAGCCGCTTCTTCACCAAGGCCCTGCGTGACCTCGGCATGATCGGCGAGGATGAGCCCTTCACCAACCTGCTCTGCCAGGGCATGGTCAAGGATGAGAACGGCGAGACCATGTCCAAGTCCAAGGGCAACGTCGTGCCGCCCAAATCGGTCATCGAGCCCTACGGTGCCGACACGATGCGTCTCGCGATCCTCTTCATCGCGCCGCCCGAGAAGGACTTCGACTGGGATCCCAAGGCCGTCGCCGGCGCCAACCGCTTTATCAAGCGCGCGTGGAACATCGTGTGGCAGCTCGCCAACTCCGGCGACGCCGCGGCCGAGCTCAACAAGGCCGCGCTCGACGACGCCGCGCTCAAGCTCTATCGTGAGCGTCATCGCACGATCGCCAAGTGCACCGACGACTTTGACCGCCAGCAGTTCAACACGGCCATCTCTGCGGTGATGGAGCTCGTGAACGCTGCGAGCGCCTACGTGAACGCCGTGGTCCCCGAGGCGCGCGACGCGGCCCTCAGCTATCTCGTCGCCTGCGACATCGTCTCGATCCTGGCTCCGATCTGCCCGTTCTGGGCCGACGAGCTCTGGCACGAGGCCCTTGGCAAGTCCGGCAACGTCTACACGGCGCCCTGGCCTGAGTTCGACCTGGCCGAGACCGTTGAGGACGAGGTCGAGATCGCGGTTCAGGTGCTCGGCAAGATGCGCGTGCACATCACTGTTCCGACCGACGCCACGCCCGAGGTCATGCAAAAGGCCGCCGAGGAGGCCGCAGCCAAGTGGATCGGCGATAAGAAGGTCGTCAAGGCCATCTGCGTACCGGGCAAACTTGTAAACCTTGTGGTGAAATAGCAGCGTATGATACACTCACAGCCGTGAATGTAGTTGTAATGGAGAAGTGGGGTTTCGGCCCCGCTTCTTTTTTGTTGTTGAGGAGGTGCCGCGATGGTCAAGACAAAGGTCGAGGCGAGCATCATCGATGCTCTCGAGGCCCAAGCCCCCGCGCGCGGCGTCGATATCGTCGACGTCGAGATGGTGGGCGCCACCAAGGCCCCGTGCGTGCGCGTGAGGCTCGAGGGGGCAGACGGCTCGTCGCTCTCGCTCGATGAGGTGACCGCGAACACCAAATGGGTGAGCGAGGCCATCGACGAGCTCGATCCGGTCGCGGGCTCCTATACCCTCGAGGTCTCCTCGGCAGGCATGGCGCGCCCACTGCGCCGTCCGCGCGATTTCGTCCGCTTTACCGGCGAGATGTGCGAGCTCACGAGCACGGCGACCGAGGGCCGTCGCAAGTTCAAGGGCCGCATCGCCGAGGCCGACGAGACCCGCGCGGTTATCGAGTTGAAAGACGGGGAGCGCGTGGAGCTCTCCTATGACGATATCAAGAAGTGCACCCTGAAGCCGGTCTATGACTTCAAGGGCGCCAAGTCGGAAGGGAAGTAACAGCCATGGCCGCATCCGCGATGATGGAAGCCCTCATGGAGCTTTGCCAGGAAAAGCACATCGACCAGCTCTACCTGATCGACCATCTCGAGCAGTCGCTCGCCAAGAGCTATGCCGAGATCATGCACCTCGACTGGGGTGCCAAGGTCACGATCGACCGCGCCACCGGCAAGATCTACGTGTACCGTCTCGAGCCGATCGACGACTCCATGGACGAAGAGGGCAACTTCACCGAGTTCGAGGAGATCGACGTCACCCCCAAGGACACGAGCCGTATCGCTGCTCAGCACGCCAAGGCCGAGATCAACGCCATCGTGCGCAACTCCGCCCGTGAGCAGATCTACGAGGAGTTCTCGAGCCGCGTCGGCGATATCATCACCGGCACCGTGCTCCAGTCCACGCCCGACTTCACAATCGTCAAGATCCGCGAGGGCGTCGAGGCAGAGCTCCCGCACTTCGACCTGCGCCGTTACGACAACGAGCGCAATGAGCGTCCCGCCGGCGAGCGTTATATGCACAACCAGCGCCTCAAGGCCGTCATCATCGACGTGCGCGATCCTAACTCCA
>CAVDZW010000186.1:0-3046 GCA_963613305.1 bacterium
AGACCCGGGCCCCCGGGGCCGTCAATTTGAGGTTCACATTTTGCACACAAATGGAGAGGATTCCGCGTCCGCTTAAAATTAGAACGCGCGGAAAACCATGGGCTTCGCCCGCTACGGCCGGCTGTTCGAGGCTATGAGCACCTGCCGTATATCTGCTGCTATATATACCGCGTTTCTTACTTATATAGTCGACGTCTCGGCAAGCGTTAATCAACCGCTTACTTATGCGCACTCTTATACGTTTTAGCGAGACGAACCCTTCTATATAGAGAACGGCTTTGGAAGGCAGCTTGGGTTCGTTGAATCGATACCCGTTCCCTGAGCAAACTCCGCCAAACGCAATCGGCTCTGATTCCTTCGTTCTTTGCCTTTATATGAATGGGCAAACCATCCGCCCGTTCCTCAACATCGCGCTCTTTTGGGTCCAAGCCAGGAACAGGCAACAAAAAAAGGCGCCAACCAATGTTGGCGCCTCATCTCTCAAGGGTGGGCCGTCAGGGGTTCGAACCCTGGACCTTGGGATTAAAAGTCCCCTGCTCTGCCAGCTGAGCTAACGGCCCGCGAGTGGCATTGTAACACGGGTTTGGGAGCTATTCCCAATCCCATTGGCCGTTCACGAAGACGGGAACCTCACGACCGTCGGCCGTGATGCCGGTGATGTTGAGGTCATCGGCACCGATCATGAAGTCGACGTGCGTGGATGACTGATTGACTCCGCGCTCCTTGAGCTCGTCCTGCGAAAGGTCATAGCCGCCCTCATAGCACTCGGGAAAACCGACACCAAGCGCCAAGTGGCAACTCGCGTTCTCATCGTAGAGCGTGTCATAGAAGAGGATTCCGCTCTCGCGAATCGGCGTGTTCTTAGAAATGAGGGCGACCTCCCCCAAGTGCTTAGCGCCCTCATCGGTATCGATGATGCTGCGAAGCGTGTCGGTTCCGACGCGCGCACCGTAATCGACCACGCATCCCGCCTCGAACTTAATCCAGAAATCCTCAACCTTGCTGCCGTTGTGGACGAGCGGCATGGCCGAATAGACGATGCCATCCGCACGGTTGCGATCGGGCGACGTAAAAACCTCCTCGGTGGGGATGTTCGGGAAGAACGGATGCCCCTCAGGCGTCACGGACTTGCCGCCCTCCCAGATATGCTTGTCCGTCAGGCCTACGGTAAAGTCGGTACCGTTCTTGCTCATATAGTGCAAGCGATCGTAGTGAGCCGAATTCAACAGGCGCAGGTTCTTGTCGAACGTGGCGTCGTGAAGCTCCCAGTCGCTCTCGGGATCGTCGCCATCGGCGCGGGCGGTATGCAGAATCGCCTTCCAGAGCTCGTACTCCGCGACCTCCGGACAGGCATCGGGAAACACGTGCGCGGCCCATGCACGGACCGGCGCACCAAGAATGCACCATGGATTGATGTTGAAGTCGAGCCCATGGCGAAACACCGAGCATTGAGTGTTACGCGCACGCGATGCCGCAGCGGGCTTTGCCGGGTCGATTCCCTTGAGTGCCTCAGGATCGCCGCCCTCGACAAAGATAAAGCAGGCACCTGCCTCAGCGAGGGAGTTGAGCTGCTCGACCTTCCAGGACGGGGTGGTCTCGAACCATGTGGCGTCGACGTTCTCATATTCCATGCGCGCGAGGGTATCGTCACCCCAAATGACAGTCACGTGCCCCGCGCCGGCCTCGTAGGCCTCGGACACGAGAAGTCGCGCGAACTCGGCGCACTCGACCGGAGACTGAACGACGAGTTCCTGGCCGGGTTTGACGTTCACCCCTTTGCGCACGGCGAGGGCCGCGTACTTCTTAATCTGGGGGCGGAGCTTTCGGAGCGCGAGCTGCGCATCCTCGGCGGTCAGGGTTGCTTTAAGCATTGAGAATTCCTCCAAATAAGAAAAAGCGCGTTGCGGAACCGAGCCGCAACGCGCCTTATACCCGTATCTCTTGCGATCGGATTACTTTTTCTTCTTAGCGGCCTTTGCAGCCTCGCGCTCGGCACGCTTGCGATCGGCCTCGGCGTCCGACTTCTCGATGAGCGCGATGAGCGAACGCTCCGACATGCCCTCGGCGCGCGTGCGATAGAGGTTGCGCAGCGGACGAATACGAACGAAATCGTAGACAAATGCCGCGATGATGACGGCATAGGCGATCACGATAACGACCACTTGGGCGGTCGTAGTGATGTTGCCGCCCTTGCCGCCGGCAAAGAGCCAGATCCACAGGAGCAGGATGACGCCCATGCCGAGACCGAGCAGGGCCCACCAGACGCGGCGGCGCTTGAGGTAGTCCTCGTCGCTCTTCATAAGAATGTTGGTAGCGGAGTAGACGCGATCCTCCTGGGCGCGCATCTGCTGCTTGCGAGCGCGCTTCTCCTCCTTGGAGAGATTGGAGAGGTCCTCACCCTTCTCGAGGTTCTTGCGGCGGGCCTTGGAAGATGCGGGCTCAACGCGAACGGAGCCGGCTGCGGCACGCGCGGGCTTGGCCGACGTGGCGGACTTGCGCATGAAGCCCTTGCCCTCGCGGGACTGGCTGCGCTGGTTCATGGGGCTGCGAGTGCTCACTTACGCGTTCTCCTTCATGCTCTGGAACTTGGTGCCCGTGATGATCTCGTACGCTTCGACGTACTTCTTGGTGGTCTCCTCGATGACCTCAGCGGGCAGGTGAGGGGCGTCGCCCGTCATGTCCCAGTTGGCGCGGAGCCAGTTGCGCACGTACTGTTTGTCGTAGCTCGGCTGGACCTTGCCCTCCTCGTAGGAAGCGGCGGGCCAAAAACGGCTGGAATCGGGAGTGAGGCACTCGTCGATGAGGGTGACCTTGCCATCGATCACACCGAACTCGAACTTGGTGTCGGCGATGATGATGCCCTGCTCGGCCGCGTACTCGGCGGCGGCGGTGTAGATCTTGATCGAGAGGTCGCGGATCTGCGCGGCGATATCCTCGCCGACGATCTCGGCACAGCGCTCGTACGAGATGTTCTCGTCGTGATCGCCAAGGTCGGCCTTGGTGGACGGGGTGAAGATCGGCTCGGGAAGCTTGGAGGCCTCGGTCA
>CAVDZW010000187.1:0-3021 GCA_963613305.1 bacterium
TCAAGCAGCCAGCTCCCTGTTCCCCACCTGGAAACAAACTTTCAACCCGCCCGTTACGGCCTCGCGGCCCTTCTCGGCAGATTATTCGCGGCGCTCGGGTTGCGGTCCTCCTCATATGAGGGGCGAGGCGAACTTTCGCAATTCCCGGTCGCGGCGCTACCATAGGGACAGGCGCACGGCCTCACCCGGGCTCACGCGGAGTCGAAGATGGGAGCTGCCAGATGAAACGGTCTTCCTTTGTGGTCCCAAGCCTCTACATCGCGGGTTATCTCAGCGGCTTCGAGGACCTCGTGGCCAGCTACGACGTCGAGGCGCGCGAATACCGAGCCGGTGAGCTGCTCACGCGCCCGGGCCGCATCAACAACACGGCCTTCTTCGTGCGCCGCGGCCTCTTCCTTTTCTCGGTACGCCACGACGCGGGCGAGAAGTCCCTCAATATCTTCGGCGAGGGCACGATGTTTCCCGTGGGCGTTGAGCTGCACGAATACTGGATGGAATACGAGATGGTCATGCGCGCCCTGACCGATCTCTCGGTCTATGCCATGCCCTACCCCACCCTCAAGCGTATCGTGCAGGAGAACGGCGACTTCGCCGGCGAGCTCATGCGCGAGAACTGCGATTTCATCGGCTATCTGTTGATGGATTCGGTCAACCAGGCCTTTGAGCCGTGCCTCTCTCGCCTGGCCGACATCCTGTACCTGTACGTGACCAAGGTCGAGTCGGCAAGCGACGGCGTCGTGGCGCTCACCCAGGCCGAGCTCGCCGGATTCGCGGGTGCCTCAAAGGCCCAGTTCGAGCGGTCGCTGCAGGTACTTCGCCGCGAGGGCGTCATCCAGACCGCGCGCGGGCGCGTGAGCGTCATCGACCTTGACAAGCTCCTGGCGCACTGCTCGCTTGGCCTGCGCGAAAGCGTATAGCCCGTCCGCCGGCCCTTCTCGCCGACTTCCCCGTCCCCCTCAAATGAGGAAGACGACCCGGCGCCGCGCGCCCTACCCTCTCACAAACGTCAAACCCCGTGAGAGAGGACGTGCGATGGCATACGAGAAGCTCTTCGAGCCGCTGCGAATCGGTACGCTTGAGGTCAAGAACCGCATGGTCGTCTCGGCTATGGTGACCAACTACTGCACCGCCGAAGGCCTGGCAACCGAGAAGTACCTGGCTTACCACGAGCACAAGGCGCGCGGAGGCTGGGGCCTGATAATCACCGAGGACTACGTCGTCAACCCGCACGCCGGCGGCTTCGTGCGCTTGCCGGGCTTGTACAATGACGCCCAGGTAGAGAGCCATGCCGAACTGTGCCGCCGTGTCCACGCGGCGGGCGGAAAGATCGCGGCTCAGATTTACCACGCCGGGCGCGAGACCCGTCGCGAGGTGACCGGCGAGCAGATCGTGGGGCCCTCCGCCCTGCGTGAGCCGTCCATGCCCGAGACCCCGCGCGAGCTCACCGTCTCCGAGATCGTCGCCCTTGTGGACGATTTCGCCCGCGCCGCCGCCAACGCCCAGCGGGCCGGCTTCGACGCCGTTGAGGTCCACGGCGCACACGGCTACCTTGTGGGCGCCTTCGCCTCACCCTTCTCCAACAAGCGCACCGACGCGTACGGCGGCAGCACCCGCAACCGCGCCCGCTTCGCCTGCGAGATCATCCGCGCGATCAAGCGAGCCTGCGGCGACGACTTTCCCGTCATCTACCGCATGAGCGCAAACGAATACGTCGACGGTGGTCTTGAGCTGGGCGAATCCAAGGTCCTGGCGCGTCTTGTCGCCGAGGCGGGCGCCGACTGCATCCACGTGTCCCAAGGGGTCTACTGCTCCACGCAGCACATCATCCCGCCCGCGTGCGTAGCCCCGGCCGCCTATGTCGACAACGCCGCCGCAATCAAGGAGGTCGTCGACGTCCCGGTGATCGCTGTCGGCCGCATCACCGACGTCGACGTCGCCGAAGCGGTCCTTGAATCCGGCAAGGCCGACCTGGTCACCATGGCGCGCGCCTCCCTCGCCGACCCCGAGCTGCCGAGAAAGGCCCAGAAGGGCCGCCTGTGCGACGCGCACCGCTGCATCGGCTGCGTGCAGGGCTGCGCCGCCGAGTCCGGCGCGGGCCGCAACGTCCGCTGCCTGGTCAACCCTTTAACCGGCATGGAGGACGAGTATGATCTCACGCCGGTCGAGCCCTCCTGCGCAAAGAACGTCCTGGTGGCGGGCGGCGGCGTGGCCGGCGCCGAGGCGGCCGTTGTCGCGGCGGCCCGCGGCCACAAGGTGACCCTCGTCGAGGCCACAGGCCATCTGGGCGGCCAGTGGCTTCCTGCAAGCGTCCCCACGGGCAAGTCGGACTTCACGTCGCTCGTCGCCTGGCAGCGCCACATGCTGGATCAGCTCAACGTCCGAGTCCTTCTCAACACCCGCGTCGACCGCGAGCTCGTTGACCTCTACGCACCCGACGTTTTGATCGCGGCCACGGGCTCGAGCCCGTTCACGCCCGGCTTCATCCACGGCGGCGAGCAGGACTTCGTCGTGTATGCCCATGACGTGCTGAGCGGGTCCGCTCAGGTCAACGGCCGTGTCGTTGTGATCGGAGGCGGACTTGTCGGCGCCGAGACGGCCGATCTTCTCGGCCAGTCCTGCGAGGTCACGATTGTCGAGATGATGCCCGCCATCATGCGCGACGGCGAACATTCTCCGAGCCTTTACCTCAAGGAGCGGCTGGCCAAGAACGGGGTCGACGTCCTGACGTCCACGAAGTTGCTCGAGATCGGCAACCATCAGGTCACCTGCGAGAAGGGCGGAAGTCAGTTAACGATCGACGACGTCGATTACGTGGTTATCGCTGTGGGCGTGCGAAGGAACGAGGAGCTGCTCGGCTCTCTGGACGACGCGGACTGCCGCGTGATCGCGGTCGGCGACGCGGCGGGCGTGAAGAACGGGTACCGCGGCATCCAGGAGGGTTTCGAGGCTGGGCTGGCCGTTTAGAATCGCGCCCCGGCCAACGACCCGCGCGGTCTTCTCCGCACCCCATTTGCTACACTG
>CAVDZW010000188.1:0-2920 GCA_963613305.1 bacterium
CGCCCGAGTTCATCATCGCGGCCTTCTGCCTCGAGATTCTCATCATCAAGCCCAACATCGGCCAGGCTGCCGTTCTCGGCCTGCTTGCCGGTGTCGTCATCCAGATCACCGCGTCGGTCAAGGGTCCCGACCTCATCGCCGAGCCCGTCGCCGCCGTGGTCATGGCCGTCCTCGTCTCGGCCTTTGCCAAGGGCGGCGCCGCCAAGGCCCTCCCGCTCGTCGGAACCTTTGTGGTCACCTGCATCTCCGGCCTCATCTACGCCGCGATCTTCTCGTTCTTTGTGATGAAGAACCCCGCCTTCATCGGCGTCATGGCCCCGGTCGTCGCCGGCACGGGCGTCTGCAACGCCGTCATCGTCGCCGCCCTCTATCTCCCCGTCAAAAAGGCCCTCAAGCTCAACGACTAACCATCACTACCACCACGCAAACGCAAACATCCGCAGGACGCACGCGTCCTCGCACTCCTCGAAGGGAACCAACCATGTCTCAGCAAGCTCGCACCGTCAGCGCCGACGCCAAGCAGAACGGCATCCTCGACATCAAATCGCTCGTGCTCCTCGCCATCCTTCTCGCCGCCGGATTCATCCTCAACATGACCATCGGCAACGCCGTCGCCATGATCGGCATCAAACCGCAATTCATCATCGCGGCCTACGCGCTCGCCATCCTCCTTACCGATGCAAGCTTTGGCCAGGCAGTCGTCTTTGCCCTCATCTCGGCCTGCGTCTGCCAGCTCACGACCTCGATCCCCGGCCTCAACTTTGCCACCGAGGTCTGCGGCGCCCTCGCCATGGCAGCGCTCATCAAGCTGCCGATCAATGTAGCCGGCAAGTCCGCGACCCCGCTCATCGCGACCTTTGTGACCACGCTCATCTCGGGCGCGCTCTTCGCCGTCGCCGGCACGCTCATCATGGGCGCGGCCCTGGGGACGGTCGTCGTCAAGGTGCCGCTCGTGCTCGGCACCGCAGTCTTTAACGCCGTGGTGGTGCAGGCCCTCTACTTCCCCCTGAGCAAGGTCCTCTCAAAGTAGGTTCTCGGTTACCATGTATTGCGCCGGTCGACATGTTCGAGCCGGCGCTCTTTTTATGAACGCTTAGGAAAGGCCGCGCAGTGAGCAATTCGAGCAGCAAGCAGCCGATCATCGAGGTGCAGGACGTCTCGTTCGCCTACGGGCAAGACGCCGCGCGCGCCCTCGACCACGTGAACCTCAGCATCGGCGAGGGCGAGTTCGTCGGTGTCATCGGCCCCTCGGGCGCCGGCAAGTCGACGCTCGCCGCCGTTCTGAGCGGCGCCATCCCGCATCACTACACAGGCCAGCTCTTTGGCGCCACGCTCGTGGACGGACACGACACCTGCGAGGTCACCCTCACCGACATCAGCCGGATCGTCGGCAGCGTGCTGCAAGACATCGATTCTCAGATGGTCGCCTCCATCGTCGAGGACGAGATGCTCTTTGGACTCGAGAACTATGGAGTGCCGCATGATCTGATCGAGGAGCGCATCACCCAGGCGCTCGAGACGGTCGGCGTCGCCGACCTGCGCGACCGCGAGATCGCCACGCTCTCGGGCGGCCAAAAGCAGAAGGTCGCCATCGCCGCAATCCTCGCACTCGCGCCGCGTGTGCTCGTGCTCGACGAGCCCACCGCCGCGCTCGACCCCGTGAGCTCCACGATGGTGTTCGAGACACTCCGCCAGGTTAACGAAGTTCACGGGATCACCGTGGTGGTGATCGAGCAAAAGGTCGCTCTGCTCTGCAAGTACTGCACACGCGTAATCGTGCTCTCCGAAGGCAAGCTCGCCTACGACGGCGAGCCCCATGAGGTCTTTGGGCATGCCCGCGAGCTCCGCCAGATCGGTGTCGACAGCCCGCGCGTTGCGCGCATCGCGAACAGCCTGGTCGAGCGCAGCGTCATCCCGAGCATCGACCGCCCCTGCCTGAACGTGACCGAGGCAAAGGAGCTTATCGCCGGGCTCATCAAAGACTCCGGCGCCTCCGCAAGCGCCTCGATGCAGCCCCGCGACGCCGATTCCCCCGCCCGCACGTCACGTCATAGGCCTAAAAGCCGGCCGCATGCCGAGGGCGCTGCCCCCGTGGTTGAGGTGAGCGACGTCACGTTCGCCTATCCCAACCACGGCGACTCCGTCTCTGGCCTCAACATGACCGTCTACCCCGGTGAGCTCGTGGGCATCATCGGCCAGAACGGCGCCGGCAAAACGACCCTCACCAAGCTCCTGAACGGCCTCTTGCACCCCAAATCGGGATCGGTAAAGATCGCCGGCCTTGACACCCGCGAGGTCCCCACCAGCACGATCGCCGCGCACTGCGCCACGCTCTTTCAGAACCCCGACCGCCAGATCTGCAAGGACACCGTGCTCGAGGAGGTCGCCTTTGGCCTCACGCTCCACGGCACGCCGCAAGACGAGGCCGAGCGCCGCGCAGCTAAGGTCATCGAGCGCTTTGAGCTCCCAGCAAACGAGTCGCCCTTCTCACTCTCTCGCGGGCAGCGCCAGATGGTAGCTCTCGCCAGCGTCGTAGTCCTTGACCCCGAGGTGGTGCTCCTCGATGAGCCCACGAGCGGCCTCGACTACCGCGAGTGCATGACCGTCATGGAGACCGTACGCGAAATGGCGGAGCGCGGCTGCGCCGTCATCATGGTGTGCCACGACATGGAGGTCGTGAGCGACTTTGCCGAGCGCGTGGTCGTGATGACCAAGGGCAAGATCGCCGCGCGCGACGAAGCCGACGCCGTCTTTGCGAACGATGAGCTCATGCGCGCCGCCTACGTGGAGCCACCGCAGGTCATCGCGCTCTCAAAGGAGCTCGTAGCAAACCTCTCGCCCGAATTCGCGGGCATAAGCCAGGTTTCCGGCATCGTCGACCTCGTGGAGGAGATGGTCAATCGTGGGTAGCGTCATCGAC
>CAVDZW010000189.1:0-1568 GCA_963613305.1 bacterium
GCCCAAGCAGGTTCGAGGTGTCGCCCGGCTTCATCTCGGAGAGACGGCGAGTGCCGTCGCCCACCACGGCGTACCAGATCTCGACGGTACCGGCCTCCGCGTCAGCGGCGGCATAGCTCAACGGCACGCGCAGAAGCGTGCGGGAGATGCCGGGGACGGCGATGTTCACGAACTGTCCGGGTTTGAGCGCGCTTGCGAGCTTGGGGGCGCGAATAACGAGCGCAAAGATTCCCTCTGCGATCCGCTCGTTCGAGACGACCTCAAAATCGTGCATGCGCGCAGAGGATGGCATAGGCATTTACGCTCCTATCCCCATGCGTTTGGCATGGCTCGGTGTACATGCGGGACCCAAGGCCCCTACTCATAGAGGGCGGCACCCACAGGTACCGCCCTCCGCAATACAGGCTCGATGTTAGCAGACGACGCCGTCTTTGAGCGTCTGCTTGCCGCCCACGAACACGTCCGTGGCACGGCCGCAGAGCTCGGCGCCCGCAAAACCGGAATTGGAGGCGCGGGACTCGTAGCCGTCCTCGCCCACCGTCCAAACGACCTCGGGGTCGAACACCGTGATATCCGCAACGGAGCCGGCGGCGATGGTCACGGGGGCAAGGCCCAGGATCTCGCGCGGCTTGGAGCTCATGAGCTCCACCATGCGCGCAACGCTCATGAGGCCGGGCTTGACCATGCTGGTGAGCACGAGGGCGAGCGAGGTCTCGATACCCGTCATGCCAAAGGGGGCGAGCTCGAACTCACGCGCCTTCTCCCAATCGGCGTGGGGCGCGTGGTCGGTCACAATGACGTCAACCGTGCCGTCGACGACGCCCGCGCGCAGAGCCTCGGCGTCCTCGGCGGTGCGCAGCGGCGGGTTCACCTTGAGCGCGGTGTTGTAGGTGTTATCGAGCGCGTCCTCGGTGAGGAACAGGTGATGCGGAGTGGCCTCACAAGTCACGGGCAGTCCCTTGGCCTTGGCGGCTCGCACGTACTCCAGCCCCTTGGCGGTAGAGATGTGCTGGATATGCAGCTTGGCACCCGTGAGCTCGGCGAGCTCGATATCGCGGGCGATCTGCAGTTCCTCGCCCTGAGCCGGCCAACCCTCAAGCGCCAGGCGCGTGGACATCTTGCCCTCGTTGATCTGGCCGTGGCCCACAAGGTCCTCGTCCTGGCAATGGCTCATAAAGACCTTGCCGAACATCTTGCCGTAATCCATGCAGCGGCGCATCTGGCCCGCGCCCTGCACGCCGCGGCCGTCGTCGGTAAAGGCCACGGCACCGTGGGCCACCATGTCGCCCATCTCGGCTATCGCCTCGCCCTTGAGACCGCGCGTGCAGGCGCCCGCCGGGTACACGCGGCAGTGGCCGACCTCGGCCGCACGGCTCTTGACGAACTCCACCACGGCGCCGTTATCGGTCACCGGGTCGGTGTTGGGCATGGAGCACACGCCCGTGAAACCGCCCTTGGCGGCGGCGCGGGTACCGCTCTCGATGTCCTCTTTGTGCTCGTAGCCGGGCTCGCGCAGGTGCACGTGCATGTCCACGAGGCCGGGAACGAGATACTTGCCGGCAAGGTCG
>CAVDZW010000189.1:1578-2880 GCA_963613305.1 bacterium
GTCGGCGGTGAGGCCCTCGCCCACCTCGGCGATCACATCGCCGTCGATACGGACGTCCATGACGCCATCGAGACCAGAAGCGGGATCGACGACGTGCGCATTCTTAAGAAGCAAGGCCATTATCGGCACCTCCAAGCAGCAGATACAGAATGGCCATACGCACGCAGATGCCGGCGTAGACCTGCTCCAGGATCACGGAGCGTTGCGGATGGTCGGCCATGTAGGAGTCGAACTCCACGCCACGGTTGATGGGGCCCGGGTGGCAGATGATCGCATCGGGCTTCATGAGCTTCTCGCGATCGCGCGTGAGGCCGAAGAGCTTGTGGTACTCGCGGATCGTGGGGAACGGCGCGCCCTCGAGGCGCTCCTGCTGCACGCGCAGCATGTAGACCACGTCGAGCTCGGGCAGCACCTCATCGAGGTTGGAGCTCACGTGATCGATGCCGAGCTCCTCCGGAACAGCCGGAAGGAGCGTGCCGGGGGCCACGGCATAGGTCTCGCAACCCATGATCTTGAGTGCGGGAATCAGCGAACCGCAAACGCGCGAGTGGCTGATATCGCCCACCACGGCGACCTTGAGGCCGTGGAAATCGCCCTTGTGCTGCCAGATGGTATAGAGGTCGAGCAGCGCCTGGGTGGGGTGGTTGTGCTTGCCGTCGCCCGCGCAGATGACGCTCGCCGGCGTGTTCTGGCTCACGATGTAGGGGGCGCCGGCATGCTTGTCGCGCACGACGATGCAGTCGATCTTGTAGGCGTTGAGCGTCTCGACGGTGTCGACGAGGCTCTCGCCCTTCACCGACGAGGTGGAGGAGCCGCCGAAGTTGAGGCTGTCGGCCGAGAGACGCTTCTCGGCGAGTTCGAACGAGCTGCGCGTGCGCGTCGAGGGCTCGTTGAACATGTTCACGACGGTCTTGCCCTTGAGGGTGGGAACCTTGCGGATCGCGCGCTCGTTGACCTCCGAGAACGCCTTGGCGGTCTCGAGAATGAGCTTGATGTCCTCTTCGGAGTACTCGGTGATATCGATCAGGTGCTTATGGTTGAAGGCCACGGTGCTACTCACCTCCCAGCGGAGCGGAGCCCGCGTGCGAGCCCGGCTCGAGGTCCTTGATCTCGACGGAGGTGCGTCCGTCGACATCCTTTAGATACAGGCGCACGTTCTCCTCGTGCGAGGAGGGCACGTTCTTGCCCACGAAGTCGGGCGAGATGGGGAGCTCGCGGTGCCCGCGGTCGACGAGCACGGCCAGCTCGATGCGGCTCGGGCGCCCCATGTCCATGATGGCGTCGAGCGCCGCGCGGATCGTG
>CAVDZW010000190.1:0-635 GCA_963613305.1 bacterium
GCCGAACGTCGACTCGATGATTACCTGTGGCTTGTCGAGGTCCTCGATGCTCCAACCCGAACCCAGGCGCAGCGGGTCCATCTCGGGGCTGATCGTGCGGAACTTGCCCGACCTGGGCTGCAGGCTCGCGACCAGGTCGGCGGCCTCCTGCTGAATCTGCTCTTTAGTCTTGTTATCCATGGTGCACTCCTTTTGACTGGATCTTTCTTGGCAGTTTTGAATCAATCATTTTGGCGCCGCCCGATCGCGGCGCTCATCTAAGGGCACTCACCCGCGGTTTAGGCGAAAAACGAGATGGCAAGCGCGCAGACGAGACCGGTCAGGCCGATGACGGTTTCCATAACGGTCCAGGACCTGAGGGTCGTCTTCTCGTCGATCTCGAGAAACGACGAGCACATCCAGAACCCGGCGTCGTTGACGTGCGAGAGCGCCGTGGCGCCGCCGCAGATGGCAATGCAGATGGCCGCACGCATGAGCACCGACGCGCCCGAGACGGCGGGCATGGCCGCCATGATGCCCGAGGCCATGGTCATGGCCACGATGGAGCTGCCGACCGAGGCGCGCACCATGACGGCGATCAAAAAGCCGACGACCACGAGCGGCAGCGGCGAGGTTTCGAGCACAGGACCGATGAC
>CAVDZW010000190.1:645-2856 GCA_963613305.1 bacterium
CCGATGACCTGCCCCAGGCCGCAATCCTGAAGCATCCAGCGAATGACGCCGCCGCAGGCAATGACCAGCAGAATCATGCCGACAGGCTTGAGGGAGCGATCGAGCAGCGCCTTGAGCTCGGCGCCGCTGTAGCCGCGACGTGCGCCCAGAAAATACATGGCAATGAGCGTAGCCACCGTGAGCGCCACGAACGGCTTGCCCAGGAATGCCAAGACCGAAGCCGCCTCATCGGGCATAGCGATATAGCTCGAGAGAGTGCCGAGCAAGATCAGGCAAAGCGGCGTGAGCACGATGGCAAGCACCATGCCAAACGAGGGTGGCTCCTTGTCGTCTCCCTTGCTCTCGGCGGCGGTGACGTGCTCGGGAACGTCCGTAAAAATGCGGCCGCCCACGTTGCGACCCCAGAGCACGCCGGCGACCGCCATGGCGATAAAGGCCACGGGCACGCCCACAAGGATCATGGTGCCCAGGTCCACGCCGAGTGTGCCTGCCACCAACACCGATCCGGCCGACGGAGGCACGAAGGCATACCCGGAGGCAAGGCCGGCGAGAAGCGCGATGCCGTAGTAGAGCGTCGACTTCTTGGTCTGCGACGCCACGCTAAAGGCGAGCGGAATGAGCACGACCACGCCCGCCTCAAAGAACACCGTGGTGCCGATAACCAGGCCTGTGATGCCGAGTGCCCAGCTCGAATGGCCCTGGCCAAACTTATCGATAAAGGTCTGGGCGATCTTGCGGGCGCCGCCGCTCTCCTCAAGAATCTGGCCGAACATCGAGCCCAGACCGATAAGCAGGGCAATGCCCTGGAGCGTAGTACCCACGCCCTTGGTGACGGTATCGGCCACCAGCTCGAGCGGCATGCCGGCACCGATGCCGATGAACAGCGCCGAGACCATCATCGACAGCACCGGATGCAGCTTGAACTTGATGATGAGCGCAAGCAGCAGCGCTATGCCGACGATGGCCGCGATCACCAGCCTGGTCGGGTCCGCCATAAACGTTGGGTCTGACATCTCTCCTCCAATTCATCAGACCTTTTAAATTCGTCTGATGACTATAGCGGGTTTTCGAAAGGTCTGACCTCTAACGCTTTGATTTGTGCAGAATTCATCAGATGTATTAGCTGAATGGTTGCTTTTTGGCGGTAAACGGCAGTGAAACGCCGACAAATGCCGCGAGTCCCTATGTGAAACTGAGGTTTTAAACGCTCGATTCGCTAAAATAGCTCTGATGAATTGGCGCGTACGAAGGTGGAACCATGGCGCGAACCGAGTCGGGGCTCCCCGAGCAGATTTCAGAAAAGATCGTCCAGCTGATCCTGGACGAAAAACTCGAGCAGGGCGACCGACTCCCTAAAGAGGCCGTCTTGGTTGAGCGCCTGGGTGCCGGCAGAAGCACCGTGCGCGAGGCCATGAAGCTGCTGCAGTCGCGCAACATCGTGCGCATCAAACAGGGCTCCGGCACCTACGTAGCATCCAACCCCGGCATCACCGACGACCCGCTGGGGTTCACCTTTGTTGAGGACAAGCAGCGCCTGGCGCACGACCTGCTCGAGGTGCGCTTTATGATCGAGCCGCAGATGGCGAGCATGGCGGCCGAGCACGCGAACGACGAGCAGATTGCCCGCATCAAGGAGTTCTGCGACGAAAGCGAGCGTTTGGCGGAGGCCGGCGAAGACTACTCGGCCGCCGACACCGCGTTCCACAGCGCGATTGCCGAGAGCTGCGGAAACCTCGTTGTCCCCCGCCTGATGGGCGTCTTCAAGACGTCCGTTCCGCTGTTCATCGACGTAACGGGCAAAAAGCTGGTGGAAGAGACGATTCGCACGCACCGCGGGGTCGCCGACGCCATCGCGGCGCACAACCCCACCGCCGCGCACGACGCGATGTACCTGCATCTGGTCTACAACCGCAACATGATCTCGCAGGAAGCGGAACAGTAGGGAGAAATACGTTCGCGGTTGATTAGTGAACGTTCACCTAATTACGCACTCCCCACACACAGACCGCGAGTCAAAACCTATACTTATCCATGGTAATGAAACCGATTTCGTCAAGGTTATCGTTTTCTTCGAAAGGACAGGCATGTCAGACTTCAACATGGATTGGTTCCGTCTGGACGGTAAGGTCGCACTCGTGACCGGCGCCACCTACGGCATCGGCATGGCCATCGCCGAGGCCCTCGGCCAGGCCGGCGCCAAGATCGCCTTCA
>CAVDZW010000191.1:0-2842 GCA_963613305.1 bacterium
GAGTTGCGCACCGCGCCAGGAGCTGCGAAGGAAAAATGACAAGACTGCTGCCGACGGACGGCTTCGCCGACCGGTAGACCACGCGTTCCAACTACTTGCGGCACCACATTCGCCATAGGCAAAAGTCGTCAAATCTGCAAGTTTTACCGATGCGATAGGTATAATTTGCAGCAGAGGCAAGTTTTACCTATCGCGTGGCAAAGGCGGCAGGGAAGTGCTTGAGCGCATCTGCGCGTTTCTTGCTGACAACATAGGCAACGAGACATCGGCGAACAAGATCGCTGGCACGTTGAAGGCTGATGGGCGCTCGACGAATAGGGACACAACGGAGTTCTATATCTCGACCTTGGTGGAGGCATACCTGTTCCGTTGCGTGCGCCGCTATGACATCAAGGGGCGCGAGCTGCTTAAGACGGGCGGCAAATACTACATCGCAGACACGGGCCTGCGCAGCTACCTGGACGGCTACCGGAACACCGATACCGGTCATGTGCTCGAGAACCTGGTTTACAACCAGCTCGTGTTCGACGGTTATGACGTGATGGTGGGGCATTTGCGCGGAGGCGAGGTGGACTTCGTGGCCACCAGGCCTCGGTGCAAGATGTACGTGCAGGTCACGGAGGACATGAGCGACGAGGAGACTATGAAGCGCGAGCTTGCGCCGCTCAGGCGCATCGGCGACGAGTACCGCAAAATCGTGGTGGTCGCGAGCGGGGAGTATCCCACGGACATCGATGGCATCGAGATCGTGAGCATCGTCGATTTCTTGCTGCACCGGTAGGGGTGTGAGCGGGGGGGCATGAGTAGGGAACGTACCCTGTTCACGCCGGCCCCGGCCTTGCGAGGTTTTCGCGAATCTGCATGCTCGGACCTGTGCGCTGCGAGCTTTTCGCGAATCTGCATGCTCGAAAGCGCCGTTTTCGCGCTCGGTCGCGGGCCTGCGCAACAAAACCCCAGTTGAGAACATAAAGTATTGAATCAATTTCGCCGCAACGGGCAAAACGAGCATGCAGATATCGAATAACCTCGCAGCGCGCCGTCACGAACATGCACATTCGCGATAACCTCGCAACGAAGACGGGGGCGCCTTAGATTGGACGCGTGAACGGCGGTTCCACGCCCCCTGTTCGCGCCCGGCGCCCGGCGCCCCGACCTACTCCGCCTCCCTGCCCTTGCGGAATTCGGCGAGCTTATCGTTTAGCTCGCGGGTCTCGCGGCTCAGCTTGGCGTTGAACACCAGGGTAAGCACTGCCAAGATGGCGAGATAGACGACCGTGAAAATCGCCCACGCGCCGGGGTCGGCCGCAGGGAGCCAATTAAGGAGAACCGCCAACACGCAGAGGAGCGCGTAGAGGCAGACGCCGAACAGCGCCAGGCGCGCGGCGTACGCCATTCGCCTGATCACGGCGGGCGTGAAAAACACGAGCTGCAGCGCGGCGGTGACGAAGCACACGGCCAGAATCGACCAGCAATAGTAAATGCCCTGCTTGGCGGCGCTGTCGGCGAAGCAGGTCCCCCATGCCAAGAGGGCGATCATGGCAACAGTGAAGCCGATGCAGGTGCTTTTCGCGAGTTCGCCGAGGTTTTCTGCGGGCGTCTTCTTCTCGGTGTCGATGATGTCTCTGTTGATCATTTCGGTCTCCCTTCCTATGCCGGGGCTACTTAAGGCCGAGCTTCGACTTGACGTCGGGCGCGTATTGGCGAGAGATGACGACCTGCTCCCCGTTGCTTAAGGTGGCGATGATCCTGCCGTTGATGTCGGGTTTGAGCGCGGTGATCGCGCGGAAGTTGACGATGCATCCCTTCGCGACGCGCAGGAAGTCGCAGTCCGCGAGGCGCTCCTCCATCTCGTAGAGGCGCAGGCCCGTCTCCAGCACCTCGTCGGCGGTGTAGATGAACGTCCGCTTGTCGACCGACTCGATGAACAGGACGTCTTCTGCGCTTAGCACGCGCGTGCGGCCGTCCGCCACGCCCGTCACCTTCCTGTCGAACATTCGCAGCCGGGCCACCAGGTCGAGCACGCGGCGATCGGCTCTCGCGCAGACGATCGTCACCTCTATGTCCCGGGCGGCTTTCTGCTCGTCGATTGTGATCCTCATGGGTCCTCCCTTCGGGCTGACCTCATAGTAGCCGCCGCGGAAGCCCGGGCTCCCGGCGTTCAACCAACCTGCGCCGCCGGGGACCCAAGATGCAGAAAGGGCGAGCGGGACGGCGCGAGAAGCCCGCCTAATGCTCGCC
Organism: bacterium; assembly: GCA_963613305.1. GTDB lineage: Bacteria > Actinomycetota > Coriobacteriia > Coriobacteriales > Coriobacteriaceae > Collinsella. Next base: position 2,239 of record CAVDZW010000191.1, read on the forward strand.
GCGAATCCTCTTTACGTTGCGGTTAAAGTCGATCGCGGGATGGCGAAAGTCGCGCACCGCCACGCCGTAGCTACAAAACGCGCCGGAGCAATCCGAATGGGTGCATTTTGGCTGATGCATTTTTGCTGGTAGAAGTGTTGGCGTGCCATAACAACGTGGTTAAAATCGGGAGTGGTATTCCCGATTTTAACCACTGCGGATTCCGTTAGACGAGAAGCTCCAGTCGAGGCGCGCGCTGAGCTGCACGAGATCCTCGGCCTCGCCGGTGCCGAAGTGAGCATCAACCAGCTTGTGGCCAACGGGGTGCGAATTCGTTCGTGGCAGACTCGATCTTAACGACTTCTTGTACGGCGAGACATGCCAACCAGAACAATGGCCGCACCGGAACATGCGGCGCAAAAAACAAAGGCAAGCTGCTCGTCGCCGGTGTTGGCCAGGGCGCCTTTTGACGCCGTGCGTGCATTCTGGGTCAGGGCGTCATCATCGACCCGGCCGTCAGCTTGGCTGGTGGTTTGGTTGTCAGCGTCACCGTTAGCTTGATCGCCGCTCTGGTCACCGTCCTGTTCGCCGCTTTCGCCGGGCTCTTCGTCTTTTCGCTCGGTTT
>CAVDZW010000192.1:0-2798 GCA_963613305.1 bacterium
TGTCGAGGTTCTGGCCGGCGCCCGCAAAGGTGATGCCGGTAAAGCTCGAGCGCGCACGGCGGCCGTTCAGCACGCTCATGGGGTAGAGGTATCCCACGTGGCTGCCGAACGAGCCCGAGATCCACTCGATCTCGCCCTCCTCGTCAACGCGGGCGCGCTTGGTGTTGAGGTTGTACATGTTCTTGGACCAGTTCTCGATCGTGGAGTAGCGCAGGTGCGCGCGCTTGCCCACAAAGAGCTCCACCGCGCCGGCGTGGAGATTGGCCACGTTGTACTTGGGTGCCGAGCAGCCCTCGATAAAGTGCAGGTCGGCGTCGTCCTCGACGATGATGAGCGTATGCTCAAACTGGCCCGCGCCCTTGGCGTTGAGGCGGAAGTAGCTCTGCAACGGAAAATCGAGCTTGGTGCCGGCGGGCACGTACACAAACGAGCCGCCCGACCACACGGCGCCGTGGAGCGCAGCAAACTTGTGGTCGGTGGGCGGGATGAGCGTCATGAACTTCTCGCGGATGAGCGCCTCCCACTTGGGGTCGTGCAGCGCCTCCTCGATGCCAGAGTAGACGATGCCCATCTTGCTCGCGGTGTCCTGCATGTTGTGGTACACGAGCTCGGAGTCGTACTGGGCGCCCACGCCGGCGAGATAGCTCCGCTCGGCCTCGGGGATGCCCAGGCGCTCAAAGGTGTTCTTGATGTCGTCGGGAACGCTCTCCCAATCGGTCTTTTGGTCGGTGTTGGGCTTGACGTAGGTGACGATGTTGTCCATGTCGAGACCCTCGATGCCGGGACCCCAGGTGGGATCCTTAAAGCGGAGGTAGGTTTCGAGCGACTTGAGGCGAAACTCGAGCATCCACTCAGGCTCGTCCTTTTTGGCGCTGATCTCGCGCACGATGTCGGGCGTGAGGCCAGCGTCGGTGCGCTCGAATCCCTCCTCGCCAAAGGAGAAGTCGTAGAGGCTGCGGTCGATGTCCGCGACCTCGGTGCGGTTCTTCTGCATGGTGCGCTCCCTACTCGGCGCTCTCGGCGTTCGCGGCCTCGGCGGCTTCGCGCTCAAAGGTCTCAAAGCCGTGCTCGTCGATCCAGGGGATCAGGTCGGCGTCGTCGGTGCGGACGATCCGGCCGCGCACCATCACGTGCACGCGGTCGACGGAGAGCTGCTCTAAGATGCGCGTGTTGTGGGTGATGATGAGCATGGAGCCGTCGCAGCTCTTGCGGTAGGCGTCCATGCCATGGCTCACCACCGAGAGCGCGTCGACGTCTAGACCCGAGTCGGTCTCGTCGAGGATGGCGAGCTTGGGCTGCAGCAGCAGGAGCTGGAGCATCTCGACCTTCTTCTTTTCGCCGCCCGAGAAGCCCACACCCAGCTCACGGTTGAGATAGGCGGTGTCCATGTCGAGCTCGGCGGCGAGTTCCTTCACGCGGCGGCGGAACTCCTTGCCCTTCATCTCGAGGCCGGGGCGCCCGGCGATGCTCGCGCGCAAAAAGCTCGAGAGCGGCACACCCGGGATCTCGACCGGCGCCTGGAACGAGAGGAAGAGGCCCGCGCGCGAGCGCTTGTCGCACGAGAGCTCGGTGATGTCCTGGCCGTCGAACTCGATGCGCCCGCCGTTAACGGTGTAGGCGGGGTCGCCCATGACCACGTGACCCAGGGTCGACTTGCCAGCGCCGTTGGGGCCCATGAGCACATGGGTCTCGCCGGCGCGAACGCTCAGGTCAACGTTCTTGAGGATGGTCTTCTCGTCAACGGAGGCCGTGAGGTCGGCTACCGAAAGCAGCGGTTCGCTCATGCTGTTCCTCTCTATATAGGGGATGCTCGCGCAGGCTCGCGAGTCTAATCCCTAGGAATTCTCTCGGATTAAAAGATAGGGGGTTTTGGGGGCGCGTCAAGGCTAATTCCGAGCAATCCACTAAGAATTAGGCACGTGGGGCGTGCGCACCACGGTGTTTGGCGCTACCCTTGTGCCTGCAACCAAAATTCGCCGCGAGGGGAGGGCCCATGCTCATATCTTCTAAGGGGCGCTATGCCCTCCGCCTGATGATCTACATCGCCGCCTTTGGCAACGACGACGCAAAGATCGCGCTGCGCGAGGTGGCCGACCGCGAGAAGATCTCGCTCAAGTATCTGGAGCAGCTCGTGCGCCCGCTCATGCAGGCGGGCCTGCTCAAGAGCGTGCGCGGCAAGGGCGGCGGCTACATGCTCGCGCGCCCGGCCGAGGAGGTACGCGCGGGCGACATCTTGCGCGCGGCCGAGGGCACGACGGCGCCCGTGGCTTGCGAGGGAATCGAGGGCTCGTGCGCCCGGAGCGACCTGTGCTCCACGGTACGCTTTTGGGCGGGGCTCGACGAGGCGATCGAGCGCTATGTTGACGGCGTGACCCTGGCGGAGCTTGCCGCCGTGCCCGAGATCGACCTCGACGTCGATCTGAGCGCGATCGAATAACGGCCCGGGCTCAGATCGAACTGCGACTCGAGACAATCGAGTAACGACTCAAGCGCAACCGAACAGCGATCCGAGCGCAATCGAGTAAAAAAGAGGGGGGCCTTGAGCCCCCTTTGCTTTAAAGCGAATCTTTTACACCTGCTGGCGCCTCACGAGGTCGGCAAACTTACCGTCAAGCTCGATGAGCTCGTCGTAGGTGCCGTCTTCGACGATCTTTCCGCCCTCGATAAGCACGATGCGCTCGCAGTGGCGGATCGTCGAGAGGCGGTGTGCGATCACCAGACGCGTGCATTTGAGCGCCTCGAGGCTCTCGCTCACGATGCGCTGCGTCACGTTGTCGAGCGCGCTCGTGGCCTCGTCG
>CAVDZW010000193.1:0-2744 GCA_963613305.1 bacterium
CTGGGGCATCCGCGCTTGCGTCATCCGGGTTGCCCGCGCCGTCGCATGGCGTCCCCGGGCAGCCGGCGGGGGCATACCGTTGAGGCCGCGGCCCGCCGGTCACCGCCTGGCACCGCTTGCCCCAAGCCTTGTCCCAACACCCGCGAGGGAATTCCGGGCAGCAGCAGACGCACCAGCACGCCCACCAGGCGCCGCCGAGCCCGTCACGCACCCGCAGCGCCCCGGGGCGGCGCTCGGCCCTCGTTAAGCTCCACGAGCCACGGCTGACGCAAGTAGCCGTCCCATAGCGAGACCCCATGCGTCGCCGCTTCCCAATTAGTACCTCTCACGCAGCTCTAGTCGCCGCTTTTCGTGCCAAAAGGCTTGCACGCGCTCAGTTGTCCGGCACCCGTCCTATCATTGGAATCACCCTAGCCACAGGAGGTCATTTGGAAGACATCGGGTTTCAGCTAACGATCCCATCCGACGAGGACGGCCACATTCTGCTTCGCTGCCCTCGATGCGGGGAGCTGTTCAAAGCGTCGGTCGAAGAGATGGAGGACGACTCCGTCCTGGACACCTACTGCCCGGCGTGCGGGATGACGGCGGACAATTTCCTCACCGAGGATGTAGTCAGGCTCGCCCTCGCCACGGCAACGAACCGCGCCGTCTCGGCCTTCGCCAAAGAGCTCGAGCGCCAGCTGTCCGGCGCCGGCGGCGGCCTTGTCTCCATATCAGTCGACACAGACACCGACAAGGAGCCGGAGATTCCGCTAAAGGCATCCATCGAAGCTCTCGAGCTGGTGCATTGCCCGGACTGCGGACGGCCTTCGAAGATCCAGCCGGCACTGGCTATGTCTATGTTTGTTTGCCCATACTGCGGGATAGGACAGTTCAATGAACGATAACTGCACTTCCATCAAGGTGCTCCTTTACGAGCACAACAACGAGGCCAACGCCCTCCTGCGCTCCGACTATTGGTCGCTAGGGACGGCCTTGACCCGCTACCTCAACTACATCGACGGGGAACCGCTGATCAAGTCGTTCGTGGACGATTGCGTGCAGAACCATCTTCCGGCGGGGTTCGACGCGGGCGCAGAGGTTGACGAGGTCAAGAAGGACTACCACGGCATATTCACCTTTCCGCCCGATTACAAGGGCGAATGCGCGGTTACCTACCTCATCCTCAAGAACATCGTCGAGAGGAATCTATCCGGCGCCGATTCGATCCTCTACGGGGGGCCGGACGAATAGTTGGACGCTTCGGCGTCCGGTTAGGAGTCCGAATGTACGACAGGGAAACGGTCGAGCTCGCGCTGCTCGGCCTCTCGGAGGGCATGTCCGCGGCGGCGGTCGCCAGGGACCTCGGCCTGGGCGACACGACGGTGCGCGACTGGGCCAGCGGCGCGCTCCCTCGCTCCGTCACCGGCAAGGCGCTAGACTCATCTCGTAGGAGAAGGGCCAGGAAGAGAGCCGAGGAGGCCGGCATGGCGAAGAGGGGAAAGGCGTCGAAGGGCGACGGCGACGTGAGGGCTGACGACGCGTCGTCGATGACGGAGGAGCAGCTCAGGGCCCGCGTCCGGGACCTCGAGATGGACGTGGCGATCCTCGAGCAGGAGATCGAGATACTAAAAAAAGACCCCGGCGCCGACCCGGCGGCCCTCAGCGGCGCTGAGAAGGCGCAGGTGGCCGGCGCGCTCAGGGCCCGCTTCGGGCTGCGCCCGCTGCTGAGGCGGCTCGGGCTGGCCCGCTCGACGTTCTTCTACCACGAGGCCCGCCGCGCCGCGCGCGACCCCTACGCGGCCCTGCGGCCGCTGGTCAGGGACGTGTTCGCGGCCTCGCGGGGCGCCTACGGCGCCGAGCGCGTCCACGCCGAGCTGGCCGCGGGCGCCGGCGAGCCGCAGAGGGCGCGCGGGGCGGCCTCGCTCGACCCGTCGCGGCCGGTGGTCGTCTCGGAGAAGGTGGTCCGCAGGCTGATGCGCGAGGAGGGCCTCGTCGCGGCCAGCTCGGCGTCCAAGGCGCGCGCCTACAGCTCCTACCGGGGCGAGGGCGGCATGGCGGGCGCGCCCAACCTGCTGCTGCTCGACGCCTCCCGCGACCTGCACGAGTTCCGCGCCCCGGCGCCCGGGCTCGTGTTCGCGACCGACATCACCGAGTTCAGGCTGCCGGGCGAGGACAGGAAGCTCTACCTCTCCCCGATGATCGACCTCTACGACGGCCGGGTCGCGGCCTGGGCCGCGTCCGACTCGCCCAACAAGGCGCTGGTCAGGACGATGCTCGAGCGCGGGGCGGCGGCCTTCGCGGGGGCCACGGCCGTCCTGCACTCCGACCGCGGCTGGCACTACAGGACGCCGGAGTGGGTGGCGATGTGCGAGGCGCTCGGCGTCGTGCGCTCGCTGTCGCGCAAGTCCCACTCGCCCGACAACGCGGTGTGCGAGGGCCTGTTCGGCCGCATGAAGGTGGAGATGTTCCGCGGCCGCGACTGGTCGGGCGCCACGTGGGAGGACCTGGAGGCCGAGGTCGCCCGCTACATCGGCTGGTACAACTCGGGCAGGCTCAAGATGTTCCCGGGCGAGGGATTCGATACGATAGACGGAAGGAGGGCGAGGCTGGGCCTGGCGGCCTAGCCCGTCCAAGAAAACGTCCGGACCCCCCCGCCTCCTATTTCTCGCGTCCAAGAAATAGGAGGCGGTTCGGTTTTGGCCGTCGCTCGCTAGAACATAGGCGAAGGCTTGCTGAGGTAAAAGTCGAACGACTCCAGGGAG
>CAVDZW010000194.1:0-2660 GCA_963613305.1 bacterium
ACTCCACCGTGGGCGACAAGTTCCCCGACGTCATGATGATGGCCGAGGAGTCGACCGCGTGGCCGCTCGTCACCTATCCGCCCGAGGAGGGCGGCCTGGGCTTCCACTACAAGTGGGACATGGGTTGGATGAACGACACCCTGCACTACATGCAGACCGATTTTCCCTGGCGTCCGGGCAACCACGGACTCCTCACTTTCTCGATCATGTACGCCTTTAGCGAGAACTTCATCTGCCCGCTCAGCCACGACGAGGTCGTGCACGGCAAGTGCTCGCTCATCGGGCGCATGCCGGGAGATTGGTGGCGTCAGTTCGCGGGACTCCGCACGCTCGCCTTCTACCAGATGACGCACCCCGGCGCCAAGCTCAACTTCATGGGCAACGAGATCGCGCAGTTCATCGAGTGGCGCTACTACGAATCCATCCAATGGTTCCTCACCGAGGAGTTCGAGACGCATGCGCACCACCAAGAGTTCGTGCGCGCGCTCAACCATCTCTACACCGAGGAGCCGGCGCTCTGGCAAAAGGGCTACACCGATGACGGGTTCACCTGGATCGACGCCGACAACAACGAACAGTCGATCGTGACCTTCGTGCGCTCCGGCGAAAAGGAAAAGGACGACCTCGTCTGTCTTATCAATTTCGATCCTGCCAGCTACCCGGTCTTTAAGATCGGCGTGCCGCGTGAGGGCGACTACGAGATTCTCTTCAACTCCGACAAGCCGGAGTTCGGCGGTTCGGGCTACTCAGACGAGACGATTGCCTCGAGCAAGCCGGAGCCTTGGAACGGCCAGGAGAACTCCGTGGAGATCCGCGTACCTGGCCTCGCCGGCCTCGTGCTCAAGCGCAAGCGCAAGAGCTCTTACGTCGATCCCGCCAAGGCCGCGCGCACGACCGCTACCAAGGCATCTACCAAGGCAAAGCCCGCATCTAAAGCGACGGTCAAGAAAGCCGCCGCTGGAGCTACGGTAAAGACCAAGGTTGTAAAATCTTCTAAGGGCAAAAGCCCCAAGGCGAGGACCGCTAAAAAGGCAAAGGGGAACTAGCGTCAGCGGACCGCCGCAAACAGCCACCAAAGGGGAAACCCGGGAAAGGAAAGCATGAACAAGATTTTTGACAATAAGCAGGAATTCATCGAGGAGTACCGCTCCGCCGTCATGGCGATCTCGGGCAAGAGCTTCGAGCGCACGAGCGACATCGACCGCTTTAACGCGCTCGCCACTCTCGTCGCCTCCAAGGCGCGCAACGTCGCGACCGAGTCGGAGAAGCGCGTCGAGGCCGAGGGCAAAAAGCGCGTCTACTACTTCTCGATCGAGTTCCTCATCGGTCGTTTGCTCGACAACTACCTGATCAACTTCGGCGTGCGCGACATGGTCGCCGAGGGCCTCGCCGACATGGGCGCCAACCTCGAGGACCTCGAGGGCCAGGAGCCTGATCCCGCGCTCGGCAACGGCGGCCTCGGCCGTCTGGCCGCGTGCTTCCTCGACTCGCTCGCGGCCGAGGGCATCGCCGGCTACGGCAACGGCATGCGCTACCGCTACGGCCTCTTTAAGCAGGGCATCGAGAACGGCTGCCAGGTCGAGGAGACCGACGAGTGGCTGAGCCATGGTTACCCCTGGGAGGTCCGTCGCCCCGACAAGGCCGTGACCGTGCGCTTCGGCGGCCATGTCGAGAGCTACGAGAAGGACGGCCGTCTTTGGTACCACACCGTCGACACCCAGGACATCCTCGCCGTTCCCTACGACATCCCTGTCGTCGGCTTTGGCGGCGAGACCGTCAACAAACTCCGCGTGTGGAGCGCCGAGCCCGTGGAGGAGCACTTCGACCTCGAGGCCTTCAACCGCGGTGACTACGCCATGGCCGACGCCGATCGCGCGAACGCCGAGGCCATCAGCGCCATCCTCTATCCCAACGATGCCGGCGAGCACGGCCGTTTGCTCCGCCTCAAGCAGGAGTACCTGTTCGTGTCGGCGGGCATCGCCTCGCTCCTCGAGACCTTCGAGAGCGAGCACGGCGAGCAGTGGAACCTCCTCCCCGACTACGTAGCCATCCACACCAACGACACGCATCCCGCCATGTGCGGCCCCGAGCTCATGCGCGTCCTCATCGACGAAAAGGGCCTTGAGTGGGATGAGGCCTGGGAGATCGTGACCAAGGTCGTCTCGTACACCAACCACACCATCCTCCCCGAGGCGCTCGAGAAGTGGCCCATCTCCACGTTCTCCGCGCTGCTCCCCCGCGTGTACCAGATCATCGAGGAGATCAGCCACCGCTATCACTCCAACTTCGACACCTCGCTCGAGAACTGGCAGGATCTCCTGCGCAACACCGCTGTGCTCTGGGACGGCGAAGTGCGCATGGCCAACCTCTCCGTGATCTGCAGCCACAGCGTCAACGGCGTTGCCAAGATTCACTCCGACATCCTCAAGGAGCGCGTGTTGCACGACTTCTACGTGCTCACCCCCGAGAAATTCAACAACAAGACCAACGGCATCTCGCACCGCCGCTTCTTTGCCGAGGCCAACCCGAGCTACGCCAAGCTCGTGACCGAGGCCATCGGCGACGGCTGGCTCAAGAACGCCGCCGAGCTCGAGAAGCTCACCGAGTTCGAGAACGATTCCGCCTTCCTCGCCAAGGTCGGCGAGTGCAAGTACCAGAAC
>CAVDZW010000195.1:0-2601 GCA_963613305.1 bacterium
AGGCAGCACCGCGCGTGGTCACCAACATGGGTGCGGCCAACCCCGCCGCCGCAGCCGCCCATTGCCGCGAGATGGCGAGCGAGCGCGGCCTCTCCGGGCTTCGCATCGCCTGCGTCACCGGCGACGACAAGACTAACGAGCTCGACCGCTACCTGGACTTCGTCACCATCGAGACGGGCGCTCCTCTCTCGGCCATCGATGGCGAGATCCTCTCGGCAAACGGCTACATCGGCTGCGTCGGCATCGTTTCCGCGCTCGAGGCGGGCGCGGACATCGTGATCACCGGCCGCGTCGCCGACCCGTCCTTAGCCCTCGGCCCCTTGGTTCACGAGTTCGGCTGGGCGATGGACGACTACGAACGCCTGGGCCGCGGTACCTGGGTCGGGCATCTCCTCGAGTGCGCGGGCCAGGTCACCGGCGGCTACTTCGCCGACCCCGGCTTCAAGGATGTGCCCGACCTCTGGAATCTCGGCTTCCCCATCATCGAGGTCGACGAGAACGGAAACGGCCTTGTCACCAAGCTGCCCGGCACCGGCGGCATCGTGAGCGAGGCCACCGTCCAGGAGCAGTCCCTCTACGAGATCCAGGACCCCGAGAACTACTTCACGCCCGACGTCATCGCCGACTTCTCGCAGATTTGTATCGAGCAGGACGGCGAGGACCGCGTGCGCATCCACGGCGCCGGCGGCAAGGCCCCCAACGGCTTCTACAAGACGAGCGTCGGCTACCACGACTGCTTCATCGGCGAGGGACAGATCAGCTACGGCGGGCTTAACGCTCTGCCCAAGGCCGAGCTCGCGCGCAAGATCATCGAGAAACGCTTCGAGCTCATCGGCCTCAACTCGTTGTTCGGCAACAAGATCAGCAACGCGATTCGGGGCGACTCAGATTGCTCAACCTGCACGGCGCCCACCGAGGTGCGCCTACGCGTCGCCGCCCGCACCAAGACGGCTGAGGCGGCCCGTGAGGTCGGCCGGGAGGTCGAGGCCCTCTACACCAATGGCCCCTCGGGCGGCGGCGGGGCCACGGCAAGCGTCCGCGACATCGTGTCCATCGCCAGCATCCTCATCCCTTCCGACCACTTCCACGTGGACGTAAAGCTCCTGGAGGCGTAACAGAATGAAGCTCAAGTCAATCGCCCACTCCCGCACCGGGGACAAGGGCAACATCTCGGTCATCTCCGTCATCGCCTACGACAAGAAGGACTTCCCCCTGCTCAAGGAGCGCGTGAGCGCCGAGCGTGTGTCGAGCTACTTCTCCGAACTTGCCCACGGCGAGGTCACCCGCTACGAGATCGCCAGCATCGGTGCGCTCAACTTCGAGCTCAAAGCCGCGCTCGGCGGCGGCGTAACGCGCTCTCTCGCGCTTGATATGCACGGCAAGAGCCTCGGCTCGGCACTTCTCGAAATGGAGGTCTAGCGATGGAGGCCGCCGACATCAAGCGTATCGTCGTGGCGGGCGCGGGCACCATGGGTTACTCGATGGCCCAGATCTTTGCGCGCTACGGTTACGAGACCGTGGTTTACGACCTGGCCGAGGCCGCGCTCGAAAACGCTCGCGTGCGGATCGCGCAGGGCACCGACAACCTGGTCGACGACGGAGAGATTTCCCGCGAGGAGGGCGACGCGCTTCTCGCCAGGCTCGAGTACACCTGCGACAAGAGCTGCTTTGCCAACTGCGACCTCATAGTCGAGTCCATCGTCGAGAAGCTCGAGATCAAGCAGGCGTTCTATCGCGAGGTGAGCGAGCTGGCCCGTCCGGATGCGATTCTGGCGAGCAACACCTCGGGCCTCTCGATCAACGCGCTGGCCAGCGCCGTCGCCGAACCCGAGCGTTTCATCGGTATGCACTGGTTCAACCCGTCGAACATCATCCCGCTCATCGAGATCGTGCGCGCCGACGCAACGAGTGACGGCTGTGCCAAGGCAGTGCGCGACGTTGCCCTGCGCATCGGCAAGAAGCCCGTGGTCGTCGCCCGCGACGTGCCTGGCTTTGTGGCCAATCGCCTGCAGTTCGCCGTGCTCCGCGAGGCCCTTCACCTGGTCGAAGGGGGCGTCGTGGATGAACAGGGCGTCGACGATGTCATGCGCTACGGCCTGGGCGTTCGTTACGCCTGCCTGGGCCCGCTGGCAATCGCCGACTTCGGCGGGCTGGACACCTTCCACCACATCGCGAGCTATCTCAACGCTGATTTGTGCAACGACAGCGAGCCTTCTCGCCTGTTGACCGAAAGGTACGAGACCGGGGCCTTTGGCGTGAAGGCCGGGCGCGGCTTCTACGACTACTCCGACGGTCGCGATGTGACCGCGACGCAGGAGCGCGACGAGGCCTACCTCGCCGTCGTTCGCGCACTCAAGCTGTAAACAGCCGCGACGGCATCGGGAGATATGGCCGGCTCTGCCGAAGCCGGCACAACCGCATGCCCGCATGCTCGTATGCCCGCATCGACAATCGGCCTCATAAACCGAGCGATCCCGCAAGGCCCAGAAACCTCGCGGGATCGACTTGTATCGATGCCTGGAGACCCGCCTACTTGCGCGGTCCCTTCTTCTTGCGAACGCTGTAGCCAAAAGTACCCAGTCGTTTGCCCAGCTCAAAATA
>CAVDZW010000196.1:0-2599 GCA_963613305.1 bacterium
GGATAAAGATGTGGTCGTCGTGCATGCCGACCTTGCGGGCCAGATTGGCGTGCGCGCGCAGGTGCACGGCCTCGCCGTGCACTGGCATGAAGAAGCTCGGGCGCGTCATGGCGAGCATGAGCTTGAGCTCCTCCTGCGAGCCGTGGCCCGAGACATGCACCAAGGTGCGGCTCTTGTCGTAGATGTCGCAGCCGAGCTTGGAAAGGCTGTTGATGACCTGCTGAACCGCCTTCTCGTTGCCGGGGACCGGGGTCGCGGAGATGATGACGGTGTCGCCCTCGTGGATCGAGAGCGTCTTGTGCTCGCCGTTGGCCATGCGCGAGAGCGCGGAGAGCGGCTCGCCCTGCGAACCGGTGCACATGACGACGATCTTATCCTCGGGGAGATTTCCGATCTCGAAAGCGTCGACGAGATCGCGCTCGTCGACGTTAAGGTAGCCGAGCTCACGCGCGACGCGGGTGTTGGTGAGCATGGAGCGGCCGGTCACGACCACCTTGCGGCCGCACTTCTTCGCGGCGTCACAGATCTGCTGCAGGCGATGAATGTGGCTCGAGAACGAAGCGACGAAAACACGGCCCGGAGCGTTCTTGATGGCATGCAGGATCTGAGGACCCACCTCGGCCTCGGACTTGGTGAAGCCCGGAACGGTGGCGTTGGTGGAGTCGGAGAGCAGAAGGTCGATGCCCTGCTTGGCGAACTTGCTGATGGCCGAGTAGTTGGGAGTCACGCCATCGATCGGCGTCTGGTCGAGCTTGAAGTCGCCGGTGTGGAGCACCGTGCCCTGCGGGGTCTTGATGAAGACGCCAAGCGCACCCGGAATGGAGTGCGTCATGGAGAAGAAGTCGAGCGAGATGCCACCAAGGTTCACATGACTGCCGTCCTTGACCTCGCGGAACTTAGGCGAGCGGATACGGAACTCGGAGAGCTTGCCCTCGATGAAGCCAAGAGTGAGCTTGCTCGAGAAGATGGGCACCTTGCTGTTGAGGTCCTGGAGCAGATACGGAAGGGCACCAGTGTGGTCCTCGTGGCCGTGCGTGACGACGATGCCGCGCAGCTTGTGCTCATTCTCGAGCACATAGGTGTAATCGGGCAGCACTAGGTCGATGCCGGGCTGGGAGTCATCGGGGAACATGAGGCCGGCGTCGACGAGAACCATGTCGTCCCCGCACTCGAAGACGGTCATGTTCTTGCCGATGCCATCGAGTCCGCCCAGGGGGATGATGCGCAGCGGCGCGGTTTTCTTGTTAGCCATAGCTATGTCGAAGTTCCTTTCTCTCTTGAATCGACAAACAAATCGATGGAGCGGCTGAGCCGGACCTCCATCGAGCGCATATAACATCAGCGCGCAACCGTGGGGCGCGCAAATCTTAAAGATTATAGCAAGAAGGCCCGACTGCCCAAGAGCGGTCGGGTCTTCCCTACTGAAACTCTATTCGCATCGCCCGTGCGGACGATGGCGAGTGTTTACGCGTCGTGGTGACGGCGGGGCTTGCGGCCACCGTTGTCACCCGGGCGACGGCTCGTGCGCTCGCCGCGGTCGCGACGCGGACGGTCGCCGCGCTCGTGACGCTCGGGGCGCTCGCCCTCGGCGCGTGCCGGGGCCTCGGGCTTATCGAGGCGGTCGAGGCTGATCTTGCCGCGATCGTCGACCTCGAGGATGACGACCTTGACCTCGTCGCCGACATTGAGCACGTCCTCGACCTTCTCGACGCGACCCTTGGCCACGCGCGAAACATGGAGCAGGCCGTCCTTGCCGGGAAGGAGGTTCACAAAGGCACCGAAAGGCTGGATGGAGACAACACGACCGGTGTACTCCTCGCCCACCTCGGGGACCTTGACGATGAGCTGGATGCGCTCGACGGCCTCCTCGACCGAGGAGCCGGTGCCGCCGACGTAGACGGTGCCGTCCTCCTGGATATCGACCGAGGCGCCGGTCTCGTCCTGGATACCGCGGATGACCTTGCCGCCGGAGCCGATGACGTCGCGGATCTTGTCGGTGGGAACGCTGATCGAGACGATGCGCGGGGCGCAGTCGCGGGTGGCCTCACGCGGAGCCGGGATGACCTCGAGCATCTTGCCGAGGATGAAGGCGCGACCCTCCTTAGCCTGCTGCAGGGCGCGGGCCAGGATATCGAAGGTGAGGCCGGTGGCCTTGTTATCCATCTGAAGGGCGGTGATGCCGCGCTCGGTGCCCGTCACCTTGAAGTCCATGTCGCCGAGGAAGTCCTCGATACCCTGGATATCGGAGAGGACGACGGTCTTGCCCTCCTCCTGGATGAGGCCCATGGCGATGCCGGAAACAGGGCGCTTGATGGGCACGCCGCCGTCCATGAGGGCGAGGCAGCTGCCGCAGGTGGACGCCATCGAGGAGGAGCCGTTGGACTCCATAACCTCGGAGACGACGCGGATAGCGTAGGGGAACTCCTTCTCGTCGGGAAGCACCGGCAGAAGGGCGCGCTCGGCAAGGTTGCCGTGGCCGATCTCGCGGCGCTTGGGGCTGCCCATGCGACCGGTCTCGCCCGTGCAGAAGGGCGGGAAGTTGTACTGGTGCATGTAGCGCTTGCCCTCGACCGGCTCGATGGTGTCGAGACGCTGGCCC
>CAVDZW010000197.1:0-1154 GCA_963613305.1 bacterium
CTGCACGCGGTGCACGCCGGCCTCGTACTTCATGACCGAGTACACCTTGTCGCCCGTGAGCTTGAACTCGACGGTCTTGAAGCCGCCGGCGTCAGAGGGGCTCGCGTCGATGGGCTCCATCTTCCAGCCGCGGCGGTCGGCCAGGCGGCGGTACATCGCGTACAGGTCGCCTGCGAAGATGTTGGCCTCGTCGCCGCCTGCGGCGCCGCGAATCTCGATGATGGTGTTCTTCTCGTCGTTGGGGTCGCCGGGGATGAGGAGGATCTTGATCTCTTCCTCGAGACCGGGCAGCTTGGCCTGGTTCTCCTCGACCTCTTCCTGGAGCATCTCGCGCGCATCGGCGTCGCTCTCCTCGCGCATGAGCTCGCGAGCGGTGTCGATGTCGTCGAGGGCGCCCACGTACTCGCGCGCCTTCTCCACGAGCGGGGTCTGGCTGGAGCGCTCCTTGGCAAGGCGGGCATACTCTTTGGGGTCGCTGACCACGGCGGGGTCGTAGAGCTTCTGCTCAAGGGCCTCGTAGTTGCGGATAAGCTGTTCGAGTTTGTCGCGCATGGCGCGCTCCTGTCATGATTCGATGCGTGTAAAGCGGCCGGATATTGTAGCACGAGCGATATAGAGGTACCGTGAAGGGACGGTTCTAAAAGTCTTGCCTGATAAAGGGCCTAGAAGACAAGCGGGTTGCGCTTGGAGGGCGTGATGTCGGCCCCTTTGAGCGCCGCGAGGAACGCCTCGCGCGAGCGCGTGGCGACAAGCTCGGGCGGGAAGCCGATCTCGTCGAGCATCGACAGCGCGCGGTCGAAGCGCCCCACCGACCAGGAGATGTGCGCGTCGGTGCTCACCGCGATCCCGCATCCCAGCTCGGCGCAGCGCTGGGCGATCTGCGCGCAGCGCCCCACGCGGCTGGGGTAGCTCTCCACGGTGGAGTTGTTGACCTCGATGAGCTTGCCCAGGTCGCGCGCGGCCTCAACCACCGGGTCTATCTCGAAGTCGATGTCGAGGCGTCCCGGATGGCCCACGATGAGCACCTTGGGGTTTTGCAGGGCATTGATGTACATCTGCGTGTTCTGCGCCCGGCTCGCCGTCTTGCAGAACGTCGCGTTGTGGACGCTCGCGATGGCGTAGTCGCAGTCGAGCAGCGCCCGGTGCTCCAGGTC
>CAVDZW010000197.1:1164-2554 GCA_963613305.1 bacterium
CAGGTCAA
Source organism: bacterium (assembly GCA_963613305.1). GTDB lineage: Bacteria > Actinomycetota > Coriobacteriia > Coriobacteriales > Coriobacteriaceae > Collinsella. Next base: position 1,173 of record CAVDZW010000197.1, read on the forward strand.
GGCACTCGGGATAGGGGTCGCCGGGAATCTTGTTCGGCACGGGGACGTCGTGGCCGAAGAGCCTGCCCTCAAGGTCGACGATGTCGGCCTCCGCGCCGCGCAGGACCGTGACGCCGTGCCACTCGCGCGGCCACACGAGCAAATCGAGAAACGCCTGGTAATCGCGGATATCGGCACCTGTGCCGTCGAGCTGCACGCCTTTTGCCGTCATACAGCTGAAGTGGTCGGTCGAGCCGAGCAGGTCGATCCCCCGCTCGGCTGCGGCCCGGACGTTTTCCTCTATCGTCGAGTACGCGTGACGCGAGGCGACGGTGTGGGTGTGGACATCGCAGCGGTTCTGAAGCACGGCGCTCCCTTCGGTGGCAGGACGCGGCCCTGCGCAGGGCCGACATACGTGCAGTTTCGCACGCACCGACGTGCGGCACAAGCGCCCCGCGCGCAGAACCTCCGAGCGGCGGGTTTTAACCCTGCACGCTCACGGCGCGATAGAAGCAGCTGCGATGCCCCGTGTGGCACGCGGGGCCGGGCGAGTCCACCACGGCGAGCAGGGTGTCGGCGTCGCAGTCGAACAGAAGCTGCTTGAGCTGCTGGGTGTTTCCGCTCGTGGCGCCTTTGTTCCAAAGCTCGCCGCGGGAGCGCGACCAGAACCAGGTGGTGCCGGTGGACAGCGTGAGGGCGAGCGACTCGGCGTTCATCCACGCCATCATGAGCACCTCGCCCGTGCCCTGCTGCTGCACGATGCAAGGCACCAGGCCGCGCTCGTCGAAGCGCACGCCCATCCGCTCGGCCGCACCCTGGGCGTCGGCGAGGCCGACCTCCTCGAGGGGCTCGTTGGCATACGTGTCCATGGCTACTCCCTCTCAAACGCGGGACGAACCGCGATGCCCTGTCCTGCCAGGTACTCTTTGACCTGGGAGATGGTGTAGGTCCCGAAGTGGAACACGCTGGCCGCGAGCACCGCGTCGGCCTCGCCCTCGATGATGCCCTCGGCGAAGTGCTCCAAGGCCCCCACGCCGCCCGAGGCGATGACGGGGATGGGCACGGCGCGCGCCACCGCGCGGGTGAGCGCGAGGTCGAAGCCGTCCTGCGTGCCGTCGCGGTCCATGCTCGTGAGGAGAATCTCGCCCGCGCCGCGGCGTGCGGCCTCCTCGGCCCAGCTTACGGCGTCGTACCCCGTGGCGGTGCGGCCGCCCGCGACGTAGACCTCCCACTTGTCGGCCGGGCCCACGCGCTTGGCGTCGATGGCGACCACCACGGCCTGGCTGCCGAAGGCCCCGGCCGCGCGCGTGATGAGCGAGGGGTCGCGCAGGGCGGCGGAGTTGAGCGAGACCTTGTCGGCGCCGGCGGCGATCATGCGGCGCATGCCCGCGATGTCGCGGAAG
>CAVDZW010000198.1:0-2515 GCA_963613305.1 bacterium
CCCGGAAAGCGCGATGGGCGTCGTTTCGCAAAGGTCGTTCTCGAATTGCTCGCTCGCAGATGCGGCGACAGCGCTAGGAATCAGAGCCGGCGCTTTTCCTTTTTTCCTAATTTTTCCTTTTTTTCCTATTTGCCAGCTACCTGCGGAAACGTGCTATTTAAGGGAGCATGGCGAAACAAAAAGCCGGGAGCGTGCCGCCCTGTCCAAGCTTCATTTGCTTGGTGGAAACGGCGCCGCTCCCGGCCCTGCGTTCACTATACGCCGCTGTCCAGAGCAAACGGTCCTAGAAGTCCAGATTGAGCCCGTCCGCTGGGAAGTCCAGATTGCCAACTTCATCCGAACGCTTCCCACATGCAACTTAACGTCACCAGCTGTGCGCGCAATCCAATACCGCGAAGACTGAAGATCGCCACAGAGAAGAAAGCCCACAAAACTAGCAGAACGCATGTTCGAGATTTGGTAGAATGGATAGACCAGCAGGCGGTACCCTCCGAGTCCTCGCGGGAAGAGAGGAGGGTTCCCTTGGATCGTCTTGTTCTGGCAGTCCTCGCCACGGCGGTGCTCGTCATCGCCGTGGCCTATCTCATTACCATCCTGAGGTAGCGACTCCGGGCTAGACCCTCCGCAAAAAGGAACAGCCGCCCTGCCAGGCGGCTGTTCTGCGTGGGCTAGCCCACAAAGTTCTAACGCTCACAGGAGGGCGAAAACCCTCTGCTGGAACCGATTGTACCCCAACGGGCCCTCCCGCGGACCCAGGGGACCATTCGGGGCCCCGTGTGCACGCACGGGGCTATTTGTTTCGGCAGCCTCGACCAACACCCTCCCGTCCTGAACCCACACGCAGAGCTTTTTTTGATCGCGTGTCGCGCCGGCGCACTACCATGTAGCCAGCGGCAACCCAACGGAGGGGCATCATGTCAGACGAAAAGCGCAACGACCTTACCGACGCCCAGCTTGACGACGTGAGCGGCGGCATGCAGCCCCGCGACCCACCGAGCTCCAACGCCAGAAAGCTCAAGAACAGCCGCGGCTATACGGTCAGCGAGGTTAGCAACGACAAGATCTACTACTATCCCTGCCCCAAGTGCGGCAAGCCGACCTTCGTTAATTGGAGCACCCTGCACTGCGAGCCCTGCGACGACTGGTGGTGGAGCCTCGACAAGGCAATCTGGACTGGCACCGAGCAGAGCCTCATCAGCACCGTCGGGTAGGTTGCGCCGACGAGGAATCGCCCCGAAACGACCAACGACAACGCAGGGCGTCAAGCCATAAAGAGCGGACACCGATTTACGTCGCGTTTCGCTGGTTTTGGCTTCACCCTGCGACACGTTTCACGAGTTTTAGCACCCTTCTTGCGACACGTTTTCGTATTTTTCGACGGCTCCCTGCGACATGTTTTCGCAAGGAGCCGTCGCGGCACTCAGCCCCGAACGGGGCTTCTGACCGCCCGCCTCTTCTTCACATCGCCATACAGAGCGCCCAGCCCTCAACCCAGGCTGAGCTTCTGATTGCCTGCCACCCAACGTCTAACGACATGCACGGTGCCCGCAACCCGGACACTGCTTAGGATGCTCGCCCATCGTTCGCCCATGCTCTGCGCCGTCAAACGCCCTAGCATTAGGGCCGAAACCCGGAGGGAGGCCCATGGACAAAACGACATACACGCTCAAGGGAAAGACGTATCTCTTCTCAAGCGAAGCTTTGGACGCGCTGATACGCAGCCGCAAGGATGGCCCGAGCAAAACGATGAGCGAACTGGCGAGGGCCATGCATGTGTCTCTCACCTCGGTCAAGGAGTGGCGCCGAGGCGCGCACGCGCCGTCGGACATCACAAAGGTCGAGGACCTTGCCAGGTTCTTCCACGCGCAAACAGAGACACTGCTCAGAGAGGAAACGACCGCGATGACCAAGCTCAGCGACGTCCAACTCATGGCCTTCTACCGCGTTCACAAGAAGATCTCCGAGTTCTTTTGGATAGCGACAAACACGGATCACATGGTTTGGGACGAGTATGACCTGCGTGGGTTCCCGCAGTCGTTGGTCGCCGACGTCGCATCGAGCTGCTTATGGACGCAAGGCATAACGAGCTCTTTTAAGCTCGAATACGGCGAGTATGGCGTCAAGATACAAGACCTCCACCAGCAGCTCTGGGAAGGCATCTGCCGTCAGCTGGAAGCCGAGAAGCCCCTGCTCTACTCCTGCGAGCTCTACGACGAACTTTGCGAGTACATAGAGAAGTACGTCTACGGCTACGCCATCGACGAGGAAGCGGGCGAATGGCTGCCCGACCCCGACGCCATCTTCGAGGCAACAAACGGCCCCGACGAGCCGCGCCCGCTCTCTCACATGGAGACCATCGAGGCCGAAGCTTCTACGGCCATGGCAGGTATTCTCGAGCGCTATGGCATGACGGCGTAACGAGCGCGGACATTTCTTTGGAACGCGAACGGCACCAGCCCCAGGCTCCTTTGGATTCGCATCGGGCTCGTCCAGCCCGGCCAACTTCGGGTACGCC
>CAVDZW010000199.1:0-2511 GCA_963613305.1 bacterium
CTCGCTCACCTTGGCGAACTTGTCACGCTGCTCTATGAAGAGAAGCTCGTCGCCCACGTTCATAGCCTAGGCCTCGCTCTCGGCGGGTTCGTCAGCGCCCTCAGCCTCGTCGCTCGGCTCGACCGGGTAACCAAACTCGTCCTTCTCCACGTCGATGGTGGGAGGACGGTTCTCGAGAGCCTGGGCGATGCGCTCGGCCTCGTCGGTGGAGGTGTCGATGGAGAAGGCAAGCTCGGGCGTGACGCGCCAGCCAAGCGAGCGGCCAAGCAGCGAACGGATACGGCCCTTGGCGCGGTTAAGCGCGGCAAGCACGGTCTCGTAGCGCTCGGGCTCGCAGGTGACGTAGGCGCGCACGAAGGAGCGGTCGACGGAGACCTCGCAGCCCGTAAGCGTCACAAGGTCAAGATCGGGGTCGGAGACCTCGAACAAAAGGATGCTTGCGATCTTCTCGCGCGCGATTTCGCCGTTGCGGCGTGAGGTGGAGTTCTGCTTCATGTTCCTCGCCTTGCCTAATCGGGGCGACCAGATGGCCGCCCCGAAACTAAGTCTGTACTAGCGTAGCACCCGATGTGCCCTACTCGGTGCGGGCAATCTGGTCGATGCGGTAGCCCTCGATCTGGTCGCCGGGCTTGATGTCCTGGAAGTTCTCCAGGCCAATGCCGCCCTCAAGGCCGCTACGCAGCGTCTTGACGTCCTCCTTGTAGTGGCGCAGGGACGCAATCTTGCCGTTGAAGACGACGATGCCGTCGCGCACGAGGCGCACGGAGTCGGTCGCGGCAATCTCGCCCTCCTCGACGCGCACGCCGGCAGCAATGCCGACCTTTGGCACCTTGAAGGTGTCGAGAACGAGCGCCATGCCCGTGGAGACCTCGACCTCGGTGGGCTTGAGCATGCCGATACGGGCGGCATCGAGGTCCTCGAGGGCCTTGTAGATGACGTCGTAGCAGCGAATCTCGACGCCCTGGTGCTCAGCGGCGTTGCGGGCCTTGGCATCCGGGCGCACGCCGAAGCCGATGATGATGGCGTTGGAGGCGTCGGCCAGGGTGACGTCGGTCTCGGTGATGGCACCCACGGCGGAGTGGATGGTGTTGATGCGGACCTCGGACTGGTCCATCTTGTCCAGCGAGTCCTGAAGGGCCTCGATGGAACCCTGGACGTCGGCCTTGATGACGAGGTTGAGCTCCTTGACCTCGGCGTCCTCCATGGTGGAGAAGAGGGTCTCGAGGGTCACGTGCTTGACCTTGTTCTGCTCCTCGATGCGGGCCTTGAGCGCGCGCTGCTCGGCCAGAGCACGAGCTTCGCGGGCCTCGGTGAAGACGCGGAACTCGTCGCCGGCGGCGGGCACGCTCTGCAGGCCGAGAATCTCGACCGGGTCGGAGGGGCCGGCCTCAGTGACGGTGTTGCCCTTCGGGTCGAGCATGGCGCGGACCGAGCCGTAGGACATGCCGGCTACGAGAGAGTCGCCCACGCGCAGGGTGCCGCGCGTGACAAGCACGGTGGCAACCGAGCCGCGACCGCGGTCGAGCCTGGCCTCGAGGACGTTGCCGGAGGCGAAGGTGTCGGGGTTGGCCTTGAGCTCGAGGACGTCGGCCTGCAGGATGACGGTCTCGAGAAGCTCCTCGATGCCGATCTTCTTCTTGGCCGAGATGTTGACGAACATGTTCTGTCCGCCCCACTCCTCGGGGATGACGCCGTGCTCGACGAGCTCCTGGCGCACGCGGTCGGGGTTGGCGGAGGGCTTGTCAATCTTGTTGACGGCCACGACGATGGGCGCGCCGGCAGCGTTGGCGTGGTTGATGGCCTCGACGGTCTGGGGCATGACGCCGTCGTCGGCGGCCACCACGAGGATGACGATGTCGGTCACCTTGGCGCCGCGGGCACGCATGGCGGTGAAGGCCTCGTGGCCGGGCGTGTCGACGAAGGTGATCTTGCGGCCGTTGATGACGGCCTCGGAGGCGCCGATGTGCTGCGTGATGCCGCCGGCCTCGCCGGAGGTGACGGCGGTGTGGCGGATGGCGTCGAGCAGCGAGGTCTTGCCGTGGTCGACGTGGCCCATGACCGTGACGACGGGGGCGCGAGGCTCCAGGTCCTTCGGGTCGTCGTAGAACGTGAAGGAGTTCTCCTCCTCCTCGGTCATGATCTTCACGCGGCGGCCCAGGTCGTCGGAGATGAGCTCGATGAGGTCGTTGGACATGGACTGCGTGAGCGTCAGCATCGAGCCGAGCATGAACAGGCGCTTGATGATGTCGTTGGCGGGCACGCCCAGGGCGTCGGCGAACTCGGAGACGGTGATACCCTCGGGAATCTTCACGACGTCGAGGTCGGCGGGGTTCTGGTCGTTGGCCAGGGCGTCGGCGACGGCCTCCTGGTGACGGGCCTCCTCGGCGGCCTGCTCGCGACGCTCCTTGCGCTTCTTGCGGCGGCCGGTCTCACGGCTGGCCTCCTGGACGGCGGCGCGGGCCTCGGCCAGGACGCGGTCGCGGCTGTACTCCTCGGCGTCGCGCGGGGCGC
>CAVDZW010000200.1:0-381 GCA_963613305.1 bacterium
CGCATCGATGGGCGGACAAGAATCAGCAGGTCTCGCACCATCGTTCTCGCTCGAAACCATCCTACTTGCCCTCGGCATCTCGGTGTTCATCGGTGTGGTCTTTGGTTATTACCCTGCTCGCCGCGCATCACGCCTCGATCCGGTGGAGTGCCTGAGGTACCAATAAATATCGGCTTTCGATAAGACGATCTGCGACGGCCTGACCCTTCGTTTGAGGTTGCGACACCTCGGTCGAGGTCCTGTGCTCCAGTCGAAGGCGCGGCGCTCCAGCTAAGCATCACCTCGGCACGTCATCAGTGCCAAACAAAGACTGAACCCCTTGCTCAACCGACAATAAAGCAGGCGGCGTCCGCATTTCACGGACGCCGCCTGCTTTTCATT
>CAVDZW010000200.1:391-2462 GCA_963613305.1 bacterium
TTTCATTCACTTATGTCAATCGAGAATGCGTTCCAGCTCGTCTCGAGCGGCCAAAACCGCAACGCGCCTCAGAATCGCAAGGGCGAGCAAATAGCCGAGGTCGTCCGCTCCCCTACTTCTTCTGGAACTTGCGCGGGTTCACCGTGATGCCGTCAGTAGTACGGCGCACGGTCTGGTTGCGACGCCTGGGGGCGGAGTTGCGGACAGGAGCCTCAGAAGGGGCCACGTGCACCGCGGGGCGCGGCTCAGAGGCCACAGGAGCCGTCTTGCCGGCGCGACCGAGGATTCGGTCCAAGCGCTCATGAATGCTCGCGTCATGCGCACTTCTGAGACCCAGAAGCGGCGCCGCGATGATCGTGGGAGCGATGAACGTGATGAGGCGCCACAGCAGATAGCCGGCGGTCGCCGCAGAGCCAAAGAAATGCCCCAAAAAGAGCGCGAATCCGCCCTCGGCGCCACCGGTACCGCCCGGGAGCGGCACAGCCGACGAGAGCAGCTGCACAAAGGCGCTCGCTGCCATGACGGAGAAGAAGTCGACGCTGTGGTGCCCAAAAGCCAGCATGAGGTAATACGGCACCAGGTAGAAGAACGCAAGCTGCAGCATCGTGATGATCACAGTGAGCACCATCGACTTGAAGTGCCCGGCAGAGCGCTTGAACTTCTCGGAGAACGAGAAGATCTCGTCATCGACGAACGTGCGCCATTTCTCGATCTTGAGCGGAGAGAGGCCCACGCGCTCGAGCACGTTGATGATCCAGTGGGCCACACGCGTAACCGTCTTGGGCATGAGCGCCACGGCAAAGATGCCGAGGAGGATGCAACAGTGACCTCCGAACGAGAACACACAGAGTAGCGTCATATCGCCGTAACGCTCCGCAAAGAACGGCATGCGCGCCAAAAGCAGAATAGCGCCCCAGGCCACAAGACCGAACTGGTAGACGATAAAGCGCGTAAACTGCGTGGCGCCCGCCTCGCCCACGTTCTGCCCCGCCTTGGTAAGGCGGTAGATCTGAGCCGGCGTGGAGCCCATCATCATGGGCGTGAGATTGCCGAAGAAGATGCCGCTCGCCTCAACAGAGATGAGATCTCGGATACCGACCGGCGACTTGGGGTCGAGCCAGACGGCGATGGCGTAGGCAACGATGCCAAAGAACAGGTACATGAACATGCAAAGGCACGCGGCAACGAGCCAGGGCGCCTGGACGTTGCTCATCGCCTCCATGAACTGCGCAACCTGTCCGGTCACAACGAGGTAGACGATATAGATAACGAGCACGACGCCGATGAAGATGGCGCCGCGGCGGGCGCTCTTGTGGTCGTCGCCGCCAGAAGGCTCCACCTCAATCTGAGGCTTGGCCTGAATATGATGCGCGGAGTCGGACATGACGCTCCTTCTCGGTGCGGGCATAGACTCAAACATTGTAGCCCGATGGGTCGGTCACGAAGCCAGCAACCGCCAACGGAACTCGCGATCAAACCTGACCGATAAAAAAACAGGCCCGAAGGCCTGTTGAACATTTGGTAGCCCGTACCAGATTCGAACTGGTGATCTCCGCCTTGAGAGGGCGGCGTCCTGAACCGCTAGACGAACGGGCCATATGTACGATGCAATGGCTGGGATGGAGGGAGTCGAACCCCCATTGACGGAACCAGAATCCGCTGTCCTGCCATTAGACGACATCCCAAGATGCATCGGTGCGCCTCGACTCTACCGTTGCGCAAGAAAGAAATATACGGCATTCACCCGACCCATGCAAGAGCTTTTTTAAAAAATTTGAATCCTCGAGAGTGGGTGACTAACGGGGAGCTCAATGCCCGGGAGCGAGGCGCGAGCCCTATGCGATAGAAGCGGGCGACAAGACCATGCAGTGCCGCATCGCGTGCGATCCTTTTTGGAACCGCGCCGCGTGCAGGCCAATTCGATACTCCCCGCTTCACCGGCAGGTCGTGCAGCCTTATAGTACAAAAAGAAATGTTAAACAAATAACGAGCCCCTTTCGGAGCTCGTATTACATTTGGTAGCCCGTACCAGATTCGAACTGGTGATCTCCGCCTTGAGAGGGCGGCGTCC
>CAVDZW010000201.1:0-2453 GCA_963613305.1 bacterium
TCTTGGCGTCGGCCAGGCGCGGGATGTAGCCCATGATGGCGCGGCACTCGGCAGGAGCCGTGATGCTCGAGGTGGGACGCCCGCCGAAGGCACCGTTGGACTCCTCGAGGCCCGAGCTGCCGCCGAAGACGAACGAGCCGTGCGCCGTCTGGTGGCCGTAGAAGTCGCCAGTGGCCACGCCGAGCATCTGCGGGAACATGACCGGCTCGGCCTCGGTGACGAGGCACTCGATGAGAGAGCCCGTCATGGGGATGTCGATACCGACGCTCGCGGCGATTCCGCGGCTGCCGAGGCCCGCGGCGAGGATGACGTTATCGGCCGTGAAGTCGCCCACGTTGGTCTGGACGATGCCGAGACGGCCGCGCACCTTGCGCAGGCCCTTGACCTCGACACCGGTGATGAACCGCACGCCCAGCTTGAGCGCGGCGCGGTAGTAGGCGAGCGTGGTGCGCATGGGGTTGGCGTGACCGTCGGTGGGGCACCACGAGGCGCCGATGACCTGGTCGGACAGGTACGGGTTGATCTCGCGCACCTCCTCGGCGCTGATCATCTTCATGTCGAGGCCGCGTGCCTGCGACATGCTCGCAAGGCCGCGCAGGGTCTCGAGATGCGCCTCGGTCTTGCCCAGGCGCAGGTTGCCCTGCTTGACGTACTCAACGTCGGCGCCGAGCTCGTCGGCGAGCTGGGGCCAGAGATGCTCCACGGCATACATTGCGAGCGGCAGCTCGCGGCCGTCGCGGCCCGACTGGCGCACACCGCCACCGTTGCGCGAGCTCGCGCCCTCGCCGATGTTGGGCTCGCGGTCGAGCACCGTGACGGAGCGGCCTTTCTTGGCCAGGTTGTAGGCCGCGGCGCAGCCGATCACGCCGCCGCCGATGATGATGACGTCGCAGGCGGTGTTCTGGATATCTGCAGTGGTTCCGGTCATGTTACTCTCCCCTCTCCTCGCCGTCGCCCAGCACGCTCATCTCGATGGGGCGCATGGGAGCGCGCGAGGTCTCGGGCTCCAGGAGCGCCATCGCGGGCGTGCCGGCGAGCTCGGCGGCCATGATGCGGCGCACGAGCTTGGTGCAGGTCTGCCCCTGGCAAAGCCCCATGCCCTGGCGGAGAAACCGGCGGACCTCGGTCATGGTGTACATGCCGTCGTGGATCGCGCGGCGGATCTCGCCCTTGGTGACCTCCTCGCAGCGGCAGACGAGCATGTCGTCATCGGGTGCGGGAACGTAGGGCCCCAGGTCGATCGCGGAGCGGTCGAGCGCGACGCCCGTCTCTTTGTAAAAGCTCACGGCCTCACTCATCTAGGCCACCTCCTCTGCGGGCTTGAACATACGGGCGCTCATGGCGAACTCCTTGGGCACGCTCATGGTGAGGAGCGCCGTCTTGTCGAACGCCTTGACGCTGCGAATGCCGACGACCTCTGCCTCGCAGACCGGCTCGCCCGAACGGCTGAGCGCGGTGCCGCGTGCGCCCTTCTCGGGCAGCGGGTAGAACTCGTAGGGCAGCGTGACCGTGGCGCGGCCGTCGCCGGCGTCCTCGTTGACGAGGAAGATCGCCTGGCCCGGGCAGCTCGCCACGCACATGCCGCAGTTGATGCAGGTGCTCTCGGGAACCACGATGGGCAGCGACGTGATGTGCGCGCCGATGGAGATGCAGCCCTTTTTGCAGGCGTCCTGGCAGGGATTGCAGGGGATGTTCTGCGTGCACTCGATCACGGGATGGACGCCCGCCATGTGCGTGACGCCCGGATAGCTGTCGAGCTCCTCGTCGGCGAGGTAGCCGTGACGAAGCAGGTGCTGCGAGACGGGGCAGCCCTCCTCGGTCTCGGTGATCTTCTTGCCGCGGTTCTTGGGCGCGAACATGCCCTGACGGAGCGTGTCGAGCGATGCCTCGAGCGCCTGCTCGCTCTCGGCGGCCTCGTCGGCCCCGACGTAACCCAAATACTCCGAGATGGCCACACCCGAGATGCGGCCCTCGATCATGGCCGAGGAGGCCTCCTCGATGCCCGCGACGTCGCCCGAGACGAAGACGCCAGGAACGCTCGTGGCGCCCTTCTCGTCGCAGACGGGCACGTAGCCGCCGCGTTTGGGATCGTCGACCATCTCGCAGCCGGCCATCGAGAGCAGCTGGCTCATGGGGCTGAGGCCCACGGCCACGCAGATCGTGTCGACGTCGAAGTGCTTCTCGGTGCCGGGCTTGACCTGCCAGTGGTCGTCGACCTCGCCGATGGTGACGCCACTCACGCGGTCGTCGCCCTCGGCAGCCACGACCGTGTGCGAAAGGTAGAACGGAACGCCGCAGCGCGCGACCTTGGCCGCATGCACACCGTAGCCGCCCACGCGCGGGGCGGCGTCGACGAGGCCCACGACCTCGCAGCCGGCCTGCATGAGCTGGAATGACACGACGAGGCCGACGTTGCCCGAGCCGACCATGAGGATGCGCTCGCCGGGCTTGAC
>CAVDZW010000202.1:0-2408 GCA_963613305.1 bacterium
TCGGAGTAGAGGCTCCAGGCGATGCCGGCGGCGTCGAGCTCGTCGGTGACCTTGGCGGTCACGCCGAACTTGACGAGATCGGGGTCGGAGCAGACGAAGATCTTCTTGTAGCCGCGGCGCTCGAGCTCGCCCGGGATCTCTTTGATGGCGCCCTTGCCGTGGTAGCTGATGGTATTGAGAACAAAACGGTTAGCCATGTGGTGCCTCCTAGTAAATGGCTTGGGCGGCGAATGCGCACCCCTCTATGCCGCATGGTACCCCTGCAAAATCGTGCGCAGGCCGAAAACGCTCCCTTTTTTTGAAACGCTTTAAGAGCAGCCCGCTCTACCTGCGGATTGCTTGACACACCGTCAATAAAAATCGGTCGGCGGTAGCCCAGGCAGCTTTAGCGGTAAAACGTTCGACCATTTTTGTCGGAATCGGCCAAGGCGAGGGCGCTGGCAGAGCTCCCCTACTTGCGGCAGGCGCGAATCCACTCGTCGCAGGCGCTCTTCCAGCGCTTGCGCAGCGCCGCGCGCTCACGGTCGATGAACATGAGAAAGAACGCGCCCAAAAACAGCGCCGAGGCGATGGCGATGGCATGGAGCCCCCAGCGCCCGATGCACCAGTTGCCGGCAACGGCGCCAGTCACGAACGTAAGGATCACGCCAAAGTAGAGCAGGCCGTTCTCTAAAAAGCCGCGCTTGTGCGTGAGGATATAGTCGTCCACGTTGTGGAGGGCGTTGCGCAGGTTGCCGATGCACATGGTGGTGGCAAAACCCTTGCCGTGGATCTTGCGAAAGCTCTCGACCTGCATACCGCAGGCAAACGAAGTGAGGCAGTTGGCGAGCACGTTGAGGTCGGCACCCATAAAGCTCACGCCAAAGAGGATCGCGGCCTCAAAGAGCACCGTCACCTGGCGCCAGTGGATGAGGCTGCCCAAGCGCTCGTGGATGAAGTCGGCGAGCATGATCCCCACCGCAAAGGCGATGACCGGAAACAGGTAGTGGAGCGCTTGGTCGAGGTTGCCCTCCGAAAGATGCACGCCCACGAGCAGGATGTTTCCCGTCTGCGCGTTGGCGAACACGCCGCCGCGGCCCACGTAGGAGTAGACGTCCATGAATCCGCCGCAGAGGGCGAGGATGGCACCGAGCTCGATGGATTCCGAGATCTGCTTTGCGCGCTGCATCGGGTGAGCGTCCTTTCGTGTGCTCGCACTGCGCGCCTGCCTGCGCGCATGAGCACAAACTATACAACGCCCGCGCGGCGCGGGACCCCAAAAGGGCACACCGCGCCTGATACAATGGGGCATCTACAAAAGGAGAACCGTGGCCCAGCACAAGCAGCACGCAAAACAGCAGAAGAACGACCGCGCGGGCAAGCCCCGCAAAAAGCCGGTCGACACCCCCGCGCGCCCGCCGCGCGAGAAGTTCCTGCCCGTCTCGCGCGCCGACATGGACGCCCGCGGCTGGGAGCAGTGCGACTTCGTCTATATCTGCGGCGACGCCTACGTGGACCATCCCTCGTTTGGCATGGCCATCATCACCCGCGTGCTCGACGCCCACGGCTACAAGGTGGGCATCATCTGCCAGCCCGACTGGACCGACCCCGCAAGCGTTACCGTGCTCGGTGAGCCGCGCCTGGGGTTCCTCGTGAGCGCAGGCAACATGGACTCCATGGTCAACCACTACTCCGTCACCAAGCACCGCCGCCGCACCGATGCCTACACACCGGGCGGCGCGGCGGGAGCCCGCCCCAACCGCGCCGTCACCGTCTATGGCAACCTCATCCGCCGCACGTACAAAAAGGTGCCCATCATCCTGGGCGGTATCGAGGCGTCGCTTCGCCGCCTCGCGCACTACGACTACTGGCAGGACAAGCTCAAGCGCTCGGTCCTGCTCGACGCCGGCGCCGATATCCTCATCTACGGCATGGGCGAGCACGCAGTGGTCGAAATCGCCGACGCGCTCGACGCGGGTCTGCCCGTGGAGCAGATCACCTACGTGAACGGCACCGTCTACCGCACAAGCTCGCTCGACGAGGTCTACGACTACAACCTGCTCCCGAGCTGGGACGAGCTCGAGGCCGACCGCCTCGCCTACGCGCGAAGCTTTAACGTGCAGCAGCAGAACATGGACCCCATCACGGGCGAGCGCCTGGTGGAGCCCTACCCCAACAACGTCTTTGTGGTGCAAAACCCGCCGAGCGCGGTCCTCACCACGCAGGAGCTCGACGACGTGGCCGAACTCCCCTACGCGCGCGCCTGGCACCCCGACTACGACGAGGCGGGCGGCGTGCCGGCGTTCTCCGAGATCAAGTTCTCCATCAGCTCCAACCGCGGCTGCTTTGGCGAGTGCTCCTTCTGCGCGCTGACGTTTCACCAGGGGCGCGTGCTGCAGATGCGCAGCCACGACTCCATCATGCGCGAG
>CAVDZW010000203.1:0-2402 GCA_963613305.1 bacterium
CTCGCTCGCCGACGGCGGTCTCGTGGGCTCGGGCATCGGCAAGGGCATGCCCACGAGCATCCCGGTCGTTGAGTCCGACTTCATCTTCTCGGCCATCGGCGAGGAGATGGGGCTTCTCGGCGGCGGCGCCGTCATCATCCTGTTCATGCTCTTTGCCGTGCGCGGTCTCGTGACCGCGGCGCGCGCCAAGTCCGACCTCGCCGCCTTCTGCGCCACGGGCCTCACCGCGGCCATCTCCTTCCAGGCGTTCCTCATCATCGGCGGCGTAACCAAGCTCATCCCGCTCACCGGCGTGACCCTGCCCTTTATGAGCCAGGGCGGCTCGTCGCTCCTGGCGAGCTTTGTGATCGTGGGTCTGCTGCTCCGCGCGGGCGACGAGGCCACCGGTCGCGAGACCGAGCTCGCCGGCACCGGCACCATGGCAGGGCTCCCCGAAATGGCCAACGCCTCCTCCCCCGCCCTCACCTCGGCAGGCACGCGCATCTTCAGCCGCGGCTCCTCGAGCGCCGGCACCCGTTTTGCCCCCGGCACCCGCTCGCGCGGAGGCTCGCGCCTGCGCCGCCGCATGTTCGAGACGCCTGAGTCGGGCGTGCTCGGCCGCGTGGAGCTCTCAAAACGCATGACGCGCACGGTGTTCCTGTTCACGGCGCTCTTTGCCGTGCTCATCGGCAACCTCACCTACGTGCAGGTCATCAAGGCCAAGGACTACCAGACCATGGGGTCCAACAACCACACGCTGGCCCGCGCCAAGTACATCAAGCGCGGCTCGATCATCACGTCTGACGGCGTGACGCTCGCCGAGTCGCTCCAACAGGAGGACGGCACCTACACGCGCAGCTACCCCAACGGCAACCTCGCCGCGCACACGGTCGGCTACTACTCGCAGCAGTACGGCACCTCGGGTATCGAGAGCACCATGAACGAGACCCTCACGGGCTCCAAGGACTACTCGAGCTGGGATAACGCCATCGCCTCGCTCGCCGGCCAGTCGCAGCCGGGCAACTCCGTGCAGCTCACCATCGACTCGCGCATTCAGACGGCCGCCGAGCAGGCGCTCTCGGGCCTCAAGGGCGCCATCGTCGTGCTCGACCCGCGCACCGGCGCCGTGCTCGCCAAGGCGAGCTCGCCGACCTACGACAACACCGACATCAAGGCGACCATGGAGTCGCAGTCGGGCGACCAGTTCGACCGCACCACCGACGCGCTCTACACGCCCGGCTCCACCTTTAAGGTGGTCACGCTCGCGGCGGCGCTCGAATCGGGCACGGCCACGCTCGACTCCAACTACCAGTCGCCCTCCGAGATGAACATCGGCAACGCCAAGGTCAACAACTTCGGCAACGCCAACTACGGAACCATGTCGCTCAAAAAGGCCTTTGCCTACTCCTCCAACGTCGTGTTCGGCCAGCTTGCCGACGAGGTCGGCGCAGACCGCCTCACGCAGTTCGCCAAGGCGTTCGGCTATGGGCAGACCCTCGGCCAGGACTTTACGACCAAGGCGTCGATCATCCCCGAGGCCTCCGAGATGACGGAGTGGGAGCTCGCTTGGGCGGGCGCCGGCCAGCCCGTCGGCCAGGGCCATACCCCCGGCCCGCAGAGCACCGCCATGCAGAACGCCGTGATGGTGGCCGCCATCGCCAACGACGGCATCGCCTACAACCCCTACGTGGTTTCGCAGACGCTCGCGCCCGACGGAACCGTGGTCAAGACCACCAAGGCCCGCTCGCTCGGTCAGGCCGTGAGCTCCGAGACCGCAGCCAAGGTCCGCGAGGCCATGCTCGAGGTCGTCGAGAACGGCACGGGCAGCAAGGCCGCCGTCTCGGGTGTCAAGGTCGCCGGCAAGACCGGTACCGCCGAGACCGGCAACTCCAACGTCAATTCCTGCTTTGTCGGGTTCGCGCCGTACGATACGCCTACGGTCGCCGTCTCCGTCATCGTCGAGAACTACGACCAAAACGACGTCTCGGGCGCCCAGCTCGCGAGCAAGGTCATTCAGGCCGCGCTCGCCGCGCAGGGCTCGTGATGCCCTACCCGCGCGAGACACCGCGCACGCCAACCATGTTGAACATCTTTTGCGAGAGAAGATAGTAAGGAGAAACCGATGGAACAGAGGGTCCTAGGAGGAAGATACCTCCTCAAGGATAGGGTCGGAACCGGAGGCATGGCCACGGTCTACCGTGCACAGGACCAGGTCCTCGACCGCACGGTAGCCGTCAAGATCATGCTGCCGCAGTACGCGGGCGACGCCACCTTTGCCGCGCGCTTTAAGCAGGAGGCCCAAGCAGCGGCCGGCCTCTCGAGCCCCTACATCGTGGGCGTGTACGACTGGGGCAAGGACGGTGACACGTACTACATCGTCATGGAGTACCTGCGCGGCACCGACCTCAAGAGCGGCATCAAGA
>CAVDZW010000204.1:0-2395 GCA_963613305.1 bacterium
CGAGTCTGGGCGCCTTCTACATCTCGGACATCCTGGGCGGCGGCAACGCCGACGTCATCGGCAACCTCATCCAGCGCCAGTTCCAGAGCGCCAACGACTGGCCGCTTGGCGCTGCGCTCTCGATCCTGCTCATCGTCATCACGCTCGCCCTGGTCAAAATCTACCAAAAGGCCGGCGGCGACATGGAAAGCCTGGGGGTGTAGAACATGAACAGGCAAACCAAGCACAAGCTGAGCCGCGGTGCGGGCATCGTCTTCTGCACGCTCATCTACGCGGTCCTCTTTTTGCCCATCGTGATCGTGGTCGCGAACTCCTTTAATGCGAACACGACCAAGCCCTACCTGAGCTGGGGCGGCTTCTCGCTCCACTGGTACGGCAAGCTCTTTACCAACGGGCCCCTGCTCGCGTCGTTCGGCAACACCATGCTGCTCGCCATCACCTCGACGGCGCTCGCGACGGCGCTCGGCACGCTCGGCGCCGTGGGCCTCTACCGCTACAAGTTCCGCGGCCGCAACCTCATCGACAGCCTGCTCTATATCCCGGTGGTCATCCCCGAGATCGTCATGGGCATCTCGCTGCTTTTGGTCTACGTCAAGTTCAACGTGCCGCGCGGCATGATCGGCATGATCATCGCCCACACGACCTTTTGCGTGAGCTTCGTGATCTTTAACGTCCGCGCCCGCCTCGACGGCTACGACTCCTCGCTCGAGGAGGCCTCGATGGACCTCGGCGCCAACCGCATCGTCACGTTCTTTAAGGTGACCATGCCCATGCTCGCGCCGGGCATCGCCGGCGGCGCGCTGCTCTCGTTCACCCTCTCGATCGACGACGTCGTGGTGAGCTACTTCGTCTACGGCCAGGACCTGACCTTCCCGATCAAGGTCATGCAGTCGATCAAGGGCGGCATCACGCCCGACGTGAACGCGCTCTCTACGCTGATCCTTTTGGGCACGGTGGCGCTCGTCTTCGTCACGCAGAGCGGCCTTGTGAGCAAGGTCCGCGAGTCGATGGCCGCCAAGAAGTACGCAACGGAGAGGGGGACCCGATGAGTAGCGAAATCAAGCGCGCCGCGGGCGGCAAGAGCCTGCTCGACGCCTGCCTCGCCCGCGAGGTCAGCCGTCGCGACCTTTTGCGCGGCAGCTTCGGCATCGCGGCGGGCCTGGCCCTCGGCGGCCTTGCCGGCTGCGGCTCGAGCAACAACCCCGACGAGCTCAACATCTTCATCTGGACGGAGTACGTGCCCGACTCGGTGCTCGAGAACTTCACCAAGGAGTTCGGCATCAAGATCAACCAGTATCTCTTCAGCTCCAACGAGGACATGCTCGCCAAGGTGCGCACCGAGAACGAGGGCACCTACGACATCCTGCAGCCGACCGACTACATGGTGCGGAGCCTCATCAAACAGGGAATGCTCCAGCCGCTCGACCGCAAGGTCGTCAAGAAGAGCATGAAGAACCTCGGCTCGCAGTACCTCGACGAGAGCTTTGACCCGGGCAACAAGTACAGCCTGCCCTTCATGGGCGCCTGCACCGCGATCGCCTACAACCAGTCCAAGGTCAAGAAGGTGCCCGAGAGCTTTGCGGACCTCTTTGACGACGAGTACCGGAGCAACCTGGTGGCCATCAACGACATGCGCGAGGTCCTCGCCGTGGCGGGCTACACCGTGGGCCTCACCGGCAACGAGCGCGACGACGCCTCGATCGAGAAGATCTCCAAGCGCGCGAGCGAGCTCAGCGGCAACATCAAGGTCTACGACTCCGACAGCCCGCGCACCGCGCTCGCCTCGGAGGACTGCATCGCCGGCATCATCTGGACGGCCGAGATCGCCCTGGCTCAGCGCGAGAACCCCGATATCCAGGTGGTCTACCCCACGGAGGGATCGGGCACCGGCACCGACAACTGGTGCATCCCGCGCGGCGCCAAGCACTACGACAACGCCATGCAGTTCATCAACTACATGCTGCGCCCCGAGGTCGCCAAGGTCGTCTCGGAGGACTACCCCTACGTGCAGCCGAACACCGCGGCCATCGAGCTTCTGGACGACGACTTTAAGAACAACCCGGTCGAGAACGTCCCGGCCTGGGCGTTCAAGGCGGGTCACCGCACCAAGGCGCTCCCGCCGAAGGTCCTGCGCAAGTACGACAAGATCTGGACCAACCTGAAGGGCTAGCGGCATGCGGGCGCATGAGCGCCCTCGTCCCGGCCGAACATCTAAGAAGAGGAAACAACCCATGAGTGAATCAACCGAGATCGACTTTCGCTTTCTGTCCGAGCCCGACATCATCGAGGCCGGCGCGCTCGACATGGCGCACTGCATCGACGTCATGGAGGATCAGTTCAGGCTGCTGAGCGCGGGCGACTACCGCATGAGCGGCAAGAACAAGAACAGCCACGG
>CAVDZW010000205.1:0-2330 GCA_963613305.1 bacterium
GCTCGGGTCTCCTCAAGCGCGTGCTCGATTCGCTCGACCGGGCGCTTCTCGACCATGTGGAGCTCGGCGGCGTCAAGCCCAACCCGCGCTCCGACCTCGTGTACGAGGGCATCTCGCTCGTAGCCGACGAGCGGGTCGACTTCGTGCTCGCCGTCGGCGGCGGCAGCGTGATCGACACCGCCAAGGCCATTGCGGCCGGCGCCTGCTATCGGGGCGACTTCTGGGACTTCTACGGCGGCGGTCGTACGCCCGACAAGGCCCTGCCCATCGGCTGCGTGCTGACCATCGCGGCCTCCGGCTCCGAGGCGTCACCCGACTCCGTGATCACGCAGGAGGGCACGATGCTCAAACGCGAGACCTCCTCGGACGTGCTTTTGCCCACCTTTGCGGTCATGAACCCCGAGCTCACCGAGACGCTCCCCGCGCAGCAGACGGCGGCGGGCATCGTCGACATGTACTCGCACCTGCTCGAGCGCTATCTCACCAACACGGCCGACGTGACGGTCACCGACCGCATGATCGAGGGCCTCATGCTCGCGATCATCGAGGAATCGGCCAAGGTCATGGAAGACCCGAGCGATTACCAGGCACGAGCGAACATCATGTGGGCGGCCTCGATGGCGCACAACAACATGGCGGGCGTCGGGCGCAGCCACGATTGGGCGAGCCACGAGATCGAGTACGCGCTCTCGTCGCGTTACGGCGTGAGCCACGGCGCCGGCCTCGCCGTGACCATGCCCGCCGTCATGCGCGCCTCGCTCGAACATGACGTTCCACGCTTTGCCCAGCTTGCGCGCAGGGTTTGGGGTATCGAGGAAGCGGACGACTACAAGGCGGCGCTCGCGGGCATCGAGGCCCAGCGCACCTGGTCGGCTGGTCTCGGCATGCCCACCACCCTCACCGAGATCGGCGGTTCCGAGGACGACATCGCCTCGCTTGCGCACGAGACCTGCTGGTCGGGCGGGCGCACGGGCACCGTGGGCGGCTTTTGCCCCTTCGGCGAGGACGAGGTCGCGCGCATCTTCCGCCTCATGCTCTAGGCCACAAGGCCCGCTGCACCGGGGAGGGGCACTCGAATCTCCGTAAACCTTACCTACACATGACGGGGCTCGCGTCGCGCGCGCGGGTCCCGTCTGCGTTATGATTGGACAGTCTGAAACTTGAGCGGGCGCAGGGAGACGCGCCTGCAACCGAGGAGGATCACATGGCTAACGTTTCCGCACCCGTCGATGCCGCCGGCACCGCCGCCTGGAAGGCCCTCGAGGCCCATCAGGAGAAGCTCGAGAAGGAGGGCATCGATCTCAAGGCGTGGTTCGCGGCCGATCCGGAGCGCGTGAACAAGCTCAGCTTCGAGGCGGGCGATCTCCACTTCGACCTCTCCAAGAACCTCGTTACCGACGAGACCGTCAAGCTGCTTGCCGACCTGGCCCGTGAGGTGGGTCTCGAGGAGCGCCGCGACGCCATGTTCTCCGGCGTGCACATCAACACCACCGAGGACCGCGCCGTGCTCCACACCGCGCTCCGTCGCCCGGCCGAGCAGGCCGGCGAGCTCATCGTCGACGGCCAGGACGTCGTCGCCGACGTGCACGAGGTCCTCGAGCGCATGTACGCCTTTGCCGAGCGCGTGCGCTCCGGCGAGTGGAAGGGTGTCTCGGGCAAGAAGATCGAGCACCTCGTTTCCATCGGCATCGGCGGCTCCGACCTCGGCCCGGTCATGGCCTACGAGGCCCTGCGCCCCTACGCCGACTCGGGCATCGACTGCCGCTACATCTCGAACATCGACCCCAACGATGCCGCCGAGAAGCTCCGCGGCCTCGACCCCGAGACGACCCTCGTGATCATCGTCTCCAAGACCTTCACCACGCTCGAGACCCTCACCAACGCCCGTGAGGTCAAGGCCTGGATGCTCAACGCCCTCAAGGCCGCCGGCGCCATTGACGGCTCCGACGAGCAGAACGCCGAGGCTGTGGCCAAGCACTTCGTGGCCGTCTCGACCGCCCTCGACCTCGTGGCCGATTTCGGCATCGACCCCCAGAACGCCTTCGGCTTCTGGAACTGGGTCGGCGGCCGCTACTCCGTCGACTCCGCCGTGGGCCTCTCGCTCATCGTGGTCTTCGGCCCTGAGCGCTTCCGCGAGTTCCTCGCCGGCTTCCGTGCCATCGACGAGTACTTCTGCGCAACGCCGCTCGAGGAGAACGTCGTCGCGCTGATGGGCCTCCTCAACGTGTGGTACGTCAACTTCTTCGGCGCCAAGAGCCACGCCGTGCTGCCCTATAACCAGTACCTGCACCGCTTCCCGGCCTACCTGCAGCAGCTCACCATGGAGTCCA
>CAVDZW010000206.1:0-2313 GCA_963613305.1 bacterium
CCTACTACAGCCGCTTCCCGCAGATGATGCGCGTGGCCGGCCACGAGTTCGGCGACGTTCTCGACAAACTCATCCAGACCGAGCTCGCCGAGGCCGAGTAACCCCGTCGCCGGTTCTGGCCGGTTATCGGCCTTTTGCGCGAACCGCGCTCGACGGTGCCGCTCGCGCTCGCGGCTGGTATAGTTCTCCGCACCTGTTCCGGGCGCCCGTGCGCCCCTGACGAAAGAGGATCCAATGTCCAACGAAGGCAAGAAGGTCAAGTGCCACTATCGCGGTACGCTCGATGACGGCACGCAGTTCGATAGCTCCTACGACCGCGGCGAGCCCCTGGCGTTCACCTGCGGCGCTGGCCAGATGATCAAGGGCTTCGATGCCGCGGTCATCGACATGGAGCTTGGCGAGAAGAAGACCGTGCACATCCCCGCCGCCGATGCGTATGGTGAGCACAACCCCGACATGATCGTGTCGTTCCCGGCCGATCAGGTGCCGAATCTCGAGCAGATCTCCGTGGGCGACAAGCTCTATCTCTCCACGTCCACGGGCATGCCCGTCCCGGCCGTGGTCATCGAGGTGAGCGCCGAGGGCGTTAAGCTCGACGCCAATCACGAGCTCGCCGGCAAGGACCTGAACTTCGATATCGAGCTCGTCGAGGTCGAGGGCTAAGGCTTCACTCACTGCGGTAAAAATCGATTGCGCGGCGTCTGCCGCCGTCTGGGCCGTCCCTGAGGGGGCGGCCTTTTTGTTGAACATGCACGGGGGCAGCGCTCGGACCTCGCTTTGTTTCAAAACGGTTAAGGGCTTGTTGCGCCTTCGGACGGTATGAGGGACGCACCCCGTTCGCCCTTAGAATCCTCCAAAACAAATGTGGAGGTGTGCGGCCATGCAAGAGGTTTCCGCTACGACATCAGACATCGATAACGGCGCGAGCGCGGAGGCGGCGGGTGCCGCAAGCGCGCCCTCGTTCGGCTCGCCGGTGGGGTTCGTCATCGCGCTCGCGATCGGCTTTTTGGCCTATGCGCTGCTCGGCGTTCTCGTTGCGGGGGAGGGCCTCGTTCCCGATCTCGCCTACGCGAATGTCATCGACGGGATCACGGCAAGCCCCGCCAAGGAGCTCATCTGGTTCTTTATGGAGTTCACCGAACCCGAGTTCTACGCGAGCGTCTTTGCCGGCGCGGGCGTGATCCTCGGCGGAGCCATCGCCTACGTGCTCGCCTGTCGCAAGAGCCGCTTTGCGGGCTTTACCGTCTGCTACGGCGAGTACCGCATGTTCCCCTGGGTGGTGGCCGCGCAGTTCATCTCGCTTGCCCTCACCATCTTCGTCTTTCGCTACATCGACGGCTTTGATGCCGAGCCCGGCGTGACCTTCGTTGCGACCTTCATCCCCATCGTCGCCGCCCCGCCTGCGGCCATGCTCCTCTACGGCCCGAGCGTGCCGGCGCTCCTCGTCTCGAGCGTGCTCGCCGGCCTCATGTGCTCGCCGACCGCCACCTGGATCGCAGTCCACATCAACACGCCCCTCGGTCTGCCGGGCGTGGTGGCCAACGTGGCCGCCATGGCCCTCACGGGCTTTGTGATCTTTATCGTGCTCCGCGTTCTTCCCTGGGTAAAGAAGGTTCCCGTGCCCGACGCGGCACCCACGCTTTCCCCGGTTGAGGACGTGAGCGGCACCGCGTGGTTCCTGCGCCGCGTGCTCGCTGAGTTCTCCGAGGCGCCGTTCTACGGCAACGAGGTCGCCTCGGCGGTCTCGCTCGCGGGACTTGTTCTCGGCCTTGTGCTTTGCCCGGCCCATGCCGTCAACGGCAGCGTTGAGGCGCTGCCCGCGATTGTGCTCTCGCAGGTCGTCTCGGCTGCGGTCGGCGTCTTCCTCTATGCCGGCAAGTTCGCCAAGGACGGCTGGTATGCCACCTACGTTCCCGTGGTGAGCACTGGTCCCGCCTGCGTGCTCGCGCTCGGGGCGAACATCCCTGTGGCCGTCGTTGCGGGCGTGCTCGGCGGCATCATCGGCGGTCCCGTGGCGGAGCTTATCGGCGAGTGGCTGCCCGAGGACATCCATGGCACGGTTGCGAACGTGTCGTCGATGGCGGTCACCACGGCCGTCGTCTACGTGATCATGGCTGCGCTTCCCTGCTTTTAGGTTTTGATTCGAGGTTGCGCGGGTATCCGTGCGGCCCGAGAGAAAGGACATACCGGTGCGTTTGAACGACAAGGACCAAGAGAAGCTCATGCTCCACATGGCGGGCACGCTCGCCCGCGAGCGCCGTGAGCGCGGGCTCAAGCTCAACTACCCCGAGGCGGTCGCGCTCATCAGCTCCG
>CAVDZW010000207.1:0-2313 GCA_963613305.1 bacterium
GGGCGGCAGCTTTTTGATTATTTTCGGCCATCGAGAGGACGACCATGGACACGCTCGACACTATCAAAGCTATTCTTCAGGAAAACCTCGATATCGATCCCGCTTCGGTTGACGAAGCGTCTACCTTCGATTCGCTCGGCATCGACTCGCTCGATATGGTTGAGCTTATCTGCGAGCTCGAAGATCGACTGGAGGTCGATTTCGGTGAGCCCGAAGGTTTGGAAACTATGGCCGACCTCGTGGAATACGTGGAAGGCTTGTAGGAGCTCCCAGAAAGAAATGCTTGAAGGGCCCAGCGATGGGCCCTTTTTTAATATGAGCAGGACATTGTCAATAGACAATGAAGGGCCAAAGGCGATTATTTTCGCCTTTGGCCCAATCTATCTTGGCCAGAATCCCCGTTGGACAGCGCGTGTCTTGCTCGACGCCCGTTCGGCAGTTTAATATTCGCCCATTGCGCAGGGTGCGCCGGTGCATCTCGTTGCTACGGCTGGCCCCTCCGTGTCGGTCCGTCTGTCTTTTGGCGTGCGTGGCGGCTTCGCCGCCGCACGAAAAAAATCCGCGGTTGGGGGCCAACGCCCGTCGGGTCGGGGGATTCCGGGAAAGACCCGGATATGTTGGCGGCGCGCCCGCTAGACGCCTTCCGCCATGCGTCCCACGGCCCAGCACCAGCAGGCCAATTCGCGCGCTATCGCGACGTTGGCCACGCTCGATTGCTTTCCGGCGGCGTCCATCGCGCGCCGCCTGTCGACCAGACGCCTCACGCCGGCGTTCGCGTGCCGCCGCACCCCGGGCGCGACGAGCTGGCCGGCGGCCGCCTTCTTGGGCGCCCGCGACGCCGATTTGTAGTGCCACGCGGCCTCGACGAGCAATTTCCTCAGGTGCTTGTTGCCGGCCTTGGTGATGCCGCCGCGGTTCTGGGACTCGCCGCTGGAATGCTCGGAGGGCACGAGCCCGACCCACGCGGCGAAGCCCGACGCCTTGGCGAAGCGCGAGAAGCCGTCGGCCTCGCAGGCGATCGAGGCGGCGGTCACGGCGTCGATGCCCTTCAGGCATTTCAGCGCGTCGCACGCCGGCTTCCACCTGGGTTTTTGCGCGAGCGACTTCACTTTCGCCTCGAGGGCGGCCTTCTCGGCGTCGGCGCGGCGCACGCACTCGCAGTAATGGTCGAGCGTGGCCATGGCCGAGGCGTCGCCCAGGTCGATGCGGCCGACCCACGCCCAGAAATCCGCGGTCCAGCGATTCCTCCGCTGCCCCGCGGCATTCTTCTCGTCGTAGACGTACCCATGCCTGAGCAGGAACTTCGACAGGCGCTGCTTGGCGCGCACGGCGTCGTCGCGCGCATCTGCCAGCGCCCTCGTCAAGTCGCGCGCCCCCTCGCACTCGGGGTCGGGCACGTGCACCTCGGTCACCACCCCGAGCGCGAGCTGCACGGCCAGGAAACGCGCGTCGCGGCGGTCGGTCTTGCGGCCGCGGTCGGCGGCGGGCCTGTGCATCTTCGACACCGCGCCGATCGCGCAGTCGACGCCCATCGCGCGCAATTCCCTGCAAAGGTGGAAGCCGGTGACGCCCGACTCGTAGACGCACTTGGCGGGCTGGGGCAGCGAGGACACCCACGAGGCGAGCTCGCCGGGCTCGTAGCCGAACGACCTGCGCTCGACCTCGCCCGTGGCGGGGACGAAGGCGCAGGCCTTTATCGAGCGGGCGTGGACGTCCAGCCCAACGAAGGTGGTAACATTGTTCATCGCGAAGCCCCTTCCATGAGTGCGGCGTGGCCGCTGGCGGTTTTAGACACCTTCCATTGTCGGCCTAATCCGCGGATATGCATGCAGGAGGGGCTTCCAACTTTTTATGTCCTGCTCATATCGTCTTTGCCTTGCGTTCGTTCACGTTGCCGTGACGGGGCGTTCATCTTCTTGAAATCGACCGCTGCCACAATGGGTCTATTGCGCCGATTGCGAAGGGGGCAGCCCATGGAGATTTACGACAACCTCGTCGAACATACGCCGCGAATAAACGCGCAGCTCGCACGCTATGGCGTGAAATTCGGCCTTTATAAAGACGGGCAGTTCAACGAGCGGCTGTTTCCCTTCGATGCCGTGCCGCGTATTATTTCGGCCGAATCGTGGGAGCGCCTCGAAGCCGGCCTCATCCAGCGCGTCGATGCATTGAATGCGTATTTGTGCGATCTGTATGGCGAAAAGCAGATCATCGCCGATGGTGTGGTTCCGAGCGATTTCGCTTTTGCGAGCAGCGGATATTTGCCCCAGTGCGAAGGCATTAAGCCGCCGGGAAAAATCTATAGCCATATTT
>CAVDZW010000208.1:0-2280 GCA_963613305.1 bacterium
CACGACGAGAGGTCTTCGCCGGGAATGTGCGCGAGTCTGTCCTGTTTGTCCTGCATATGCCGTCCTGGTTCTTGGGGATGATGGTCCCGCTTAGGTGCTTTGCGTTTAAACCTGAAAGATTATATACGCGCACGCGGACATGCACTAAAAGACTATTGCCATCTTAAGGTTGAGCTTGTTGGCGGGCTCGCATTTGCGCTTTGGGTTGATTTTGACCGGTGCGTAAACGTTTGGTGTCTGCGGCAGGTGGGAGGGTATGGGGGTCGTTGGCCGTCTTGTGGGCAAACCGCTATGCGCATCCGCTGCAGCCAGCACAGGCGCGGCGCGCCGAAGGTGCGTTTGCGATTCCGCCGCGTGCCGTCTCGCGCAGGCTCGCGGGCAGGGCATGCCCGACGTTCAGCATGACCTTGGCCATCTCGTCAAAGGGCACGAGGCTCTTGATGCCCGAGAGCGCGAGCTGTGCCGACGAGAACGCGGCGGCGACACCGATGGCGTTTCGGTTTTGGCAGGGCACCTCTACGAGGCCTCCCACGGGGTCGCAGACGAGGCCGAGGAGGTTGCCGAGCGCGATGGAGCTCGCGTCGAGCGCCTGCTCGGGGGTGCCACCCATCATCTGGACCATCGCGGCTGCGGCCATGGCGGCGGCGCTCCCGACCTCTGCCTGGCAGCCTCCCTCGGCGCCCGCCACGCAGGCGGAGGTCGTGAGGTTGAGTCCGATGGCGGCCGCACAGAAGAGCGCGTCCATGGTCTGGGAGTCGTCAAGCCCGAGGTGCTCGGCGAGCGCGAGGACGCACCCGGGGACGACGCCCGCCGACCCTGCAGTGGGGGCGGCGACGATCACGCCCATGGCGGCCGATTTCTCGAGCACGGCGAGCGCGTAGACGACGGCGCGCGATTGCACCTCGCCCATGAGAGGGCCGGCGAGCCCGGCCGCAGAGGCGTCGTTCACGCGCTTGGCTTCGCCACCGATAAACCCGCCGAGCGAGCGCTGGGGGCGCGCGATGGGGGAGGACGTCTCGTCACGCATGACCTCGAGCGCGCGGCGCATGGCGGCGACGCAGCGCTCCTCGCCGATGAGGCGCGCCTCGCGCACGGCCATCACGGCGCCGATATTCATGGAGAGGTCTGCGCAGGCATCGAGGAGCTGCTCGCCGTCATCAAAGAGCTCCTCTGCCGAGACGCCGGGGCCGAGCGCGGAGGTCGAGCCCGGGAGCTCGATGAAGGTGGCGTAATCGATATGCTCAAGCCGGCGCACCATGGGCAGCACGGTCTTGTCGGGCGTGTTGTCGGTCTCGAATACGGTATAGGCCTGTCCGCCCTGCTCGGTACGGTAGGTGCGGCAAAAGGCGATGTTCACGCCGGCGTAGGCGAGGAGGTTCGCGAGGGCCGCGAGCACGCCCGGGGCATCGCGGTGCGCAACGAAGAGTGTGGAGTAGAGCCCCGAGATGTCGACGCCGACGCCGTTGATGCGGCTGATGCGCATCTTGCCGCCGCCGAGGCTCTCGCCGCGGACCTGTGCCGTGGCTCCTGTCTCGTTTTCCATCTCGATGTCGACGGTGTTGGGGTGGATTGAGCCGTCGTCACCCGCGATGTCGAATGAGTAGGCGAGCCCGCGCTCGTCGGCGAGGGCAAAGGCGTCGCGGATGCGTTCATCGTCGGTCGAGAGCCCGAGGATGCCCGCCACGAGCGCGCGGTCGGTGCCGTGCCCGCGGTAGGTATGGGCAAAGGAGTTCCAGAGGGTAAAGCGCACACGGCAGATCTTGCCCTCGAGGAGCGACGCGGCCACCTGCGCGCAGCGAAGCGCCCCTGCCGTGTGCGAGGAGGAGGGTCCGACCATGATGGGCCCCAGGATCTCAAATGCCGAGGTCGTGGCTAGTGTTTGCGGTTTGCCTGCCATGTTCGTCCTCCTCCGTTTGAATGCGTTATGAGGCCCGCGCGGCGCGTGGGGCGGGCCTCCGTCACGGTTCTAGAGCGCCATCGTGTGCGCGCGGTCGAGGCGCGCCATGCAGTCGTCCTTGCCGATGAGCGCCATGGTCTCGCCGAGGGGCGGGCTCACCATGTTGCCGCACTCGGCAACGCGCACGGCCTGGAAGACGATGCGCTTCTTGAGGTCGAGGGCCTCGGGGAGCGGCTCGAGCGCGGCGTCGATGTTCTCGGAGGTCCAATCGGCGGCATCCACGGCGTCGAGCGCGGCGCGCGCGGCGTCGAGGACGGCTGCCATGCCTTCCTTGGCGAGGCCCTTGTTCACGGACTTCTCGTCGTAGGCGAGCGTCTCGGCGG
>CAVDZW010000209.1:0-2271 GCA_963613305.1 bacterium
AGCCGCCGCCGGTCACGATGATGGCCTTGCTGCCCTTGAGGTTCTTGACCTCGTGGCGAGCGCCCTCACCAAAATAAAGATCGCGCGGATTGGTAAAACGTCCCATATTTGCCTCCCAATACAAGCCCCTCTCGGCTTGCGAATATTGCACGGGGCACCCTATCAGCCCCGTAGTGACCGAAGTCCCGGCGCCCTGGCGATAAGGCACCGCGCGAGCAGCCTCGGGTTGCTCAGCTACGTGTTATTTTACCTAGCTGAGCTGGCATGTATTCCATCTATCGGATAAGTTGCGCGCCCAAGATTTTCCCCGAGCGCTATACCTGCGCTTTAATTTGGCGGGTATGGCTAAACGATTTATCGCGACCGCCGAACGGCATGTTTTATTACCGTTCACTCCCGCATATCGACCGCTCGCGGCGAGACGAACGCGGGCGGCGGGCCGTAACCGTTCCGTGACTCCCGCTCTCTGCAGGGCTCGAGCGGCCCGAGAGCGGGTAAAGTGTTGTGCTAAGGTTAGCCATTCTAAAGAGCGGGTTTCCCGCTCGATCGCGAGCACACGGTAAGGAGGGGCCATGGCGTTCGATCCCCTGCAAGAAGACTGTCACCGGTTGATCCTCGGGGCGCTGCGCCGCGAGGGCGCCCCGCCCACCGCCGAGGCGTCCATCGCGCGCCTGATGGCGCAGTACCAAGACGATCCGTCTGAGCTCATCGTGCACGACAACGACCGATCGTTCCACCTCGTTGCCGAGGCCACGACGATCGTCGACTACCGCATTCCCTTCGAGACCGACGACGCCGAGGCCGACCGCCTCACGCAGCAGGTCGAGAACATGCTCAGAGAGGCCGTGCATCTCGACGAGAACAACTGGGACGCCAAGCGCATGCTCTGCGGCCTCACCGCCGAGTCAGCCGACACCTATATCACCTATATGGAAGAGAACCTCGAGGAGGTCGAGCACGACCTCGCGCAGACGGTCGCCTCGGCGCAGGGCGCCTACGAAAAGGAGTTCGCCGAGGACCTCGCGCGCAGGCCCTATCTGCGCTGGCTCGCCGCGCTCTCGTCGCGCCAGCTCATCAGCGGCCGCTATACCGCGGCCTTCAATACGGCCGAGCGCTCGCTCCTGTACGCGCCGCACGACCCGGCCGATATTCGCCTCACCGCGCTCCTCGCCCTCTCCAAGCTCGAATGCTCGCTCGAGGACATCAAGCAGTTCCGCGCGCGCCACGGCATTGCCTTTCGTGCCTCGCATGCGCGCCGCCGGCCGCGCTCGGGCGAGACGGCCCCTTGCGCCTGGACGCTCATCGCCGAAATGAACGCCGCATACCGCGCCTTTGACTACGACGCCGCCACGCACGCGCTCCGCTGCCTCCTGCGCAACTTTTCCAAGGCCGGCGAGGTGCTCTTTTATCAGACCGAGTTCCCCGAGGGCATCTACGCGCGCGTGAACGTGGCGCCGCAGAGCACCGATGAGCTCGTGCTCGCTGTCTCGGAGGCCATGCCGCTCCTGCAGGAGGGCTTTGGCGGCCCCGAAGCGGCCGGTTTTGCCGTCTGGCTTGCTACGCACGATCTTGTGCAGGCCGAGCTCAGCGCCGAGGAGCGCCGCGCCAGCGCCGCGCAGCAGCGCCGCACCGGGGGCGAGAACTGATGGAGCCCCGCGCATACATTCCCGCCTACCTCGAGCGTATGTACCTGAAGGGTCACACCGACCTCACGCCGGCGGCCATCGAGCTTGTGCGGAGCGACATCGCCGAGCACCCCGACAAGTACGCCGCCGACGAGCTCATGCAAGCGCTCGTTGCCTACGGGCGCTTGCATGAGCGGCTCATGCGCGAACTCAATCGCATGGAAGACCTAGGCGACGACGAATTCGAGAAGGCGCGCGGCAAGCTCTTTGACGAGGTGCGTCTCTCGCTCTTCAAGATTTGCGAGACCGATTCGCGCTGCTTCGACGCGCAGCTACTCACCGTGCTCTTGGCCGATACGCCGCTCGACTCGTGCCTGAGCGACCTCATGAAGCTCGAGTCCCGCATTCGCGAGCACCTCGACGCCGCCGTCCCCGGCTTTGATGCAAACGCCCCGCATTTTTGGAACGAGGACGCCCTTGCCGATGACGGAGACGACGCCGCTGCGCGCACCATCGCGACCCCGGAGCTCGTCGCCTGGCTCCACACGCTCGAGGCCATCTCGCAGCTAAGCCTCGCGAGTGCCCGCTACCGTGCGGCCGCACGCTATGCGCAGCAGGCCATGCGCGCCGTGGGCTACCGCCCCCG
>CAVDZW010000210.1:0-2269 GCA_963613305.1 bacterium
CGCACGTAGTCCTCGTCGTACTCCATGGCCTCGTCGTCGCCGGCGAACTTCTCCTCGACCTGCTTGCGGAAGCGCTCGGCCTGGTCGACGGGGTCGTTGAGCTCGGAGAAGGCGTTGGCGTACTCGTGGCCGGCGATGACCAGCTCAAAGCGGTGCGTGAGGCGCGGGTCGTCCTCAAAGCGCTTGGCCAGCGGGCTGACCTCGATGGGATAGTCGCACACAAAGGTGGGGTCGACGATAGTGTCCTCGCCCAGCTCGTCGTAGATCTCGGCGATGATCTTGCCGGCGGTCCACTCGGGCTTGACCTCGAGGCCCTTCTCGCGCGCCATCTCGGCAAGCTCCTCCACCGGCGTGTCGATAGTGACCTTTTTGCCCACGACGTCCGAGACGATGTCGGTCATGGGACGACTCGCCCACTCACCGGAGAGGTCGATCTTCTGACCCTGGTATTCGATGACCTCGGGATTGCCGACGGCCTTGTTGGCGGCCTTGATGACGCCCTGCGCAAGCGCCTTCATGCCGTCAAGGTCGGAGTAGGCGCGATAGGCCTCCATGGTGGTGAACTCGGGGTTGTGCGTGAGGTCCATGCCCTCGTTGCGGAAGATACGGCCGATCTCGAACACACGCTCAAAGCCGCCGACGATGCAGCGCTTGAGGTGCAGCTCGGTGGCAATGCGCAGGTAGCACTCCTGGTCGAGCGCGTTGAAGTGCGTGATGAACGGCTTTGCCGTGGCGCCACCCTGGATGGTCTGCAGGATCGGGGTCTCGACCTCCATGTAGCCGTCGGACTCCATGTAACGACGGAAGGTGGAGAGGATCGTCGAGCGCTTGCGGAAGGTGTCGCGTACATCGTCGTTGGCGATGAGGTCGACGTAGCGCTGACGATAGCGGGTCTCCTTGTCGGAGAGGCCGTGGAACTTCTCGGGGAGCGGGCGAACCGCCTTGGAGAGGAGCTTGGCCGCGCGCGGGGCCACGGAGAGCTGGCCGCGCTTGGTGCGCACCACGACGCCCTCGACGTTCACGATATCGCCGAGGTCGAGCGCCTTGAGGGTGTTCCAAGCGGCCTCGTCCATGTCGTTGATACGGCAGAAGAGCTGGATCTCGGCCGTGGGGTCGCGCACGACGATGAACATGATCTTGCCCTGGCCGCGCTTAGCCACCACACGGCCCGCGATCTTCACGACATCCGTGGTGTCCTCGCCATCGGCAAGCTCCGCGTACTTGGACTCGATGTCGGCAACGTAGGTGTCGAGCTCGGAGTGCTCGGGGTACGGGTTCTGGCCGGCCTCAAAGAGCGCTGCACGCTTGCCCAGACGGGTCGCGCGCTCGTCGTTCAGGGTCGAGGCTGCCTCTGCGGCCTGGTTATCTGCCATCTTTTTCTCCTCAAAAGTAAAACGCTCCCCGGCACCTACGGTCCCAGGGAGCGATTGCAATACGAACTGACGGGACCCGCGAACTAGCGCGTGACCTTGGCGATGGTGTAGGAACGCGTCTTGCCGGAGGGCAGCACGACCTCGACCGTCTCGCCCTCGCCGTGACCGATGATGGCGTGGCCGACCGGGCTCTCGTTGGAGATCTTGCGCTCGAGCGAGTTGGTCTCGGTGGTACCCACGATGGTGAAGTCGTTGGCGACGCCGTCGGCGTCAACGAGGGTCACGGTGCAGCCGATGGAGACCGTCAGGTCGCCGGTGCTCTCGGCAATGCGAGCGTTGGCGAGGATGGCCTGGATCTCGGCGATGCGGGCGGCATTCTGCGCCTGCTTGTCCTTGGCGGCGTCGTACTCGGAGTTCTCGGAAAGGTCGCCGAACGCGCGGGCCTCTTTGATGTCCTCGACGATCTCTTTGGCGAAATCGCCCTCACGCCAGGCGAGCTCGTCGACGAGCTTGTCGCGGCCTTCGGGGGTCAGTACGATCTGGCTTGCGTCCATTCAGGTAACTCCAAACTACCGGTTCTGATAAAACAGCCGGCGTGCGCGGGGCCGCCGGCTTAGCATGCGTGTTAGCGCGCGAGGTTACTCGGCGTCGCTGTCGCCCTCTTCCTTCTTGGCCTTGGCGGCGGCGAGCTTGGCCTCGAGCTCAGCGATCTCTTTGTCCTCAGCGGACTCCTCGACCACGGTCTCGGCCTCGTCGTCCTTGTCGCCCTCCATGCCCTCACGGATGTTCTTGACCGTGGAGCCGAGCGACTTGCCGAGCTTGGGCAGGTTCTTGGGCCCGAAGATGATCACGACCACAGCGAGGATGATGAGGAGCTCAGGAGTCTGCAACCCACC
>CAVDZW010000211.1:0-2254 GCA_963613305.1 bacterium
GTGCTCGGCCTTGTAGACGCGCACGCCGTTCTCGGTGCGGTCGATCTTTACGCCCATGAGCTCGAGCTTTTTGATGACCATGCCGAGATGGATGGGGTTAAAGCCGCAAACCTCGACACCGCGCTCGTCGGCGGCAAGAGCGCCGGCGACGATAAAGGTGCCGGCCTCGATACGGTCGCCCACCACGCGGTGCGTGACGGGATGAAGCTCCTCCACGCCCTCGATCTCGACGACCGGGGTGCCCGCACCCACGACCTTGGCGCCCATCTCGTTGAGCATGTTGGCGAGGTCGACGATCTCGGGCTCGCGCGCAGCGTTGTCGATGGTGGTGGTGCCCTTGGCGCGAACGGCGGCCATGATCAGGTTCTCGGTGGCGCCCACCGAAGCGAACTCGAGGGTCACCGTGGTGCCCGTGAGCCCCTCGGGAGCGCTGCCGTTGATGTAGCCGTGCGCGGTATCGAAGTGCACGCCGAGGGCCTCGAGGCCGAGGATGTGCATGTCGATCTTGCGTGCACCGAGATTGCAGCCGCCGGGCATGGCGATCTTGGCGCGACCGAAGCGGCCGAAGAGCGGGCCCATGACAGCCGTAGAGGCGCGCATCTTGGCAACGAGCTCGTAGGGGGCCTCCCACGAATCGACGGTGGAAGTGTCGATGGCGAGCGTGTGCTCGTCGAGAACATCGATCGTGGCGCCGAGTCCCTTGAGGACCTTGCCCATCACGTGGACGTCGGAGATGTTGGGTACGTTCTCGAGCACCGTCTTGCCGGGGGCCAGAATGGTTGCGGCCATGAGCTTGAGCGCGGAGTTCTTGGCTCCCGCGACCTCTACCCTGCCGCCGATTCCGTGACCGCCCTCAACGCGGATGATTTCCAAAATCGACCCTTTCGATAAAAGAAAGCCCGAGACTGCGAGGCCCCGGGCATGATGCTGATCGCATTGAAGAGCGCGCAGATGAGCGGCTATTCAGCAAGCTTGAGCTTGCACCATGCGATTTCATTATAGAGATACGCACGGCGTGCATCGTCTTCAGACAAATTACTCAGCTGGTCTTCAAAACCTTGAATCTCGGCTTTAAGCTTTTTGGCGTCGACGGTCGCCAGATCGCAGGCGCGCTCGGCGATGACGATCACCACGTCGTCGGCCACCTGGGCGTATCCGCCGCTGACCGCAAAAGTGTGGTCGCAGGTGCCCATCGACGTGTCGCAGACCTTGACGTAGCCGGGCTCGATCGTGCAGATCTCGCTGGCATGGTGCGAGAGCACGCCGAACTCGCCGTCGGTCGACGGAATCGAGACGAACGCGGCCTCGCCCTCATATGCGCAGCTCTCCGGGCAAACGATGCGGATCTGCATGGCCTACTTCTCCTCCATCTTGCGGGCGCGCTCGCGAACGTCGTCGATCGTGCCGGCGTAGCGGAAGGCCTGCTCGGGCAGGTCGTCGGCCTTGCCGTCGATGATCTCGGCAAAGGAGCGGACGGTGTCCTCGATGCGCACGTAGACGCCGGGGTTGCCCGTGAACTTCTCGGCAACGTGGAACGACTGCGAGAGGAACTGCTGGATCTTACGGGCGCGGTTGACCGTAAGGCGCTGCTCCTCGGAGAGCTCGTCCATACCCAGAATGGCGATGATGTCCTGAAGGTCGGAGTACTCCTGGAGGATCTCCTGGACCTTGACGGCCACGCGGTAGTGTTCCTCGCCGACGATCGAGGGATCGAGGGCGTCGGAGGAACTCGCCAGCGGGTCGATGGCCGGGAACAGGCCGAGCGACGAAATGCTACGCGAGAGAACCGTGGTGGCGTCGAGGTGGGTGAACGTGGTGGCGGGCGCCGGGTCGGTCAGGTCGTCGGCGGGAACGTAGACGGCCTGGACGGAGGTGATGGAACCCGTCTTGGTCGAGGTGATGCGCTCCTGCAGGTCGCCCATCTCGGTAGCCAGCGTGGGCTGGTAACCGACGGCGGACGGCATGCGGCCGAGAAGTGCGGAGACCTCGGAGCCGGCCTGCGAGAAGCGGAAGATGTTGTCGATGAAGAGCAGCACGTCCTGGCCGCGGTCGCGGAAGTACTCCGCGGTGGTGAGGCCGGCCAGACCGATACGCATACGCGCTCCGGGGGGCTCGTTCATCTGACCGTAGACCAAGCAGGTCTTGTCGATGACGCCCGACTCGCTCATCTCGAGGTAGAGGTCGGTGCCCTCACGGGTGCGCTCGCCGACGCCGGTGAACACCGAGGTGCCGCCGTGCTCCTGGGCGAGGTTGT
>CAVDZW010000212.1:0-2237 GCA_963613305.1 bacterium
GTCCGGGGTTCGAGTCCCCGACGATCCACCAGCACTTACAAAGGCCAGGTTACCTGGCCTTTCTTTTTGTTCCAGGTGTTTTCGTTTGCGGAAAAATAGTCGAATGCGACGAAATTTTATTGCTCGGTCTTCCGCTTGTGGCATTTGGCGAGTATGATAATTCCTCAGTTTTTTGAGAACGCTTGGCGTTCGCATACGAAGTGCAGAAGAAAGGCGGTGGTTTTGGGCATGAGCGATATGATGAGATACCGTGGCAAGCGCGCGCTTGTTACGGGCTTGAGCCTTGAGCCGGGTCTCGTATATCGAATCGATCCACTCGATCGTAAATATGGACGCGAGGGTTTCTGGGTTGAAATCAGCGACGGCGATGATCGCTGCACTCGTCCTTACGACAATGCCGATGAGTTCCTTGCCAGCTGGGAAATGGCAGAGCCGCCCCTCAAGTAAGGGTTGGTCACAGCATATGTTCGTCGCAAAAGCCGCTTAGCGGCTTTTCTTTTTTCTCCCGTGCTTGGCCGCCTTGTGCGAGTTAAGTTTCTGAGGAAAAACAGCCGAATAATCTGCTAGCGAGGGAAAAGGGCCCTTCGGTATGCTTGCGGGTGTCTAAGCCAAGGCAAGCGAGAGAAAGGCCCTCCGCGATGAATCTTACCACGCGCCGCGACGCGGTGACGGCGCTTTGTGCCCACTACATGCCCGAATTGATGGGCGTCGAGGACTTCGAGTCGTTCGAGTCGACGGTCGCGTTCGACGGGAAATCCCTGCTCGCGGCCACGGTGTCGGCGTGCCTCGAGGAATTCGACGGATCGCTGCGCCGCTCGATGCCGAAGGGCTGGTCGGCCCACTGCCGCGCCAAGCGCAAGCTGGCCACGTTGGTCGGCCCGGTCGAGTTCGAGCGCACCGTGTTCGTCGACGAATTCGGCCGCCGCCGGGCGCTGCTCGACGAGCTGCTCTCGATCCCGCCCCGGTCGCGATTGTCGCCGGGGGCCTTCTTGTGGCTGGTCAGGCGCGCGGCCGAGGAGTCGTACCGCAAGACGGCCGCGGCCTTCTTCGCCGAGACCGGCTGCCGCGTGTCGCACGTCGCCGTCATGGACTGCGTGCGCAGGGCCGCGGAGCTGCTGCGCCGTCGCGAGCCGCCGGCGTCGGGGCGGATAAGCCAGCCGACGCTGTTCCTCGAGGTCGATGGGCTTTGGGTCCATTTGCAGAATCCCGAGCACCGCGGGCGCGCGCTGCCGCGCTTCCTGTACGAGCAGGCGCGGCGCGCGGCGTCGTTCGAGCTTAAGCTCGCCGCGCTCTACGCCGGCAAGAAGATGGTGGCGCCCGGCCGATATGAGCGCGGCGGGCTGCGCCTGACCTGCGCGGACATGCCGCCGAGGGAATTCTGGGACGAGGCCTGGGCGATGCTGTCGGCCGAGTACGATCCCGAAGACGTGGAGACCCTCTGGGTGGGCGCCGACGGCGGCAAGTGGTGCGGCCCCGAGCGCATATCGGAGATGGTCCCCGAGTCATGCCTGGTCAGAGGATCGCTCGACCCGTTCCATGTCATGCAGAAGGTATGCAGGGCGTTCCCCGATGGCCCGCGACGCGAGTGGGCGGCGGGCCTTGCCCGCCGCGGCAGGCCTCTGCAATTGGCGCGGATGTGCGACCGCGTTCTGCCCAAGGTGAAGGACGCGAAACGCAAGGAAAAGGTCCGCGACCTGCGGAGATACATGCTGGGCAACGCCGGGTCGGTGGTCTTCCCGACGGAGTCGATGGGAACCATGGAGGGCACCAACGCCCACGTCGGAGCGGCCAGGATGAAGGGCCGGGGCATGTCGTGGTCGCGCAAGGGCGCCGAGGCGATGTGCCTGGTCAGGTGCGCTCTCGCCGAGGGCCGCCTCCTCGTCGCGCCCAAATTCCCCGTGTTCTTTTCCAAGAAGGAGATGGCCGCGGCCGCGAGGGGCCTGCCCCGGTCGGCGTCATTCGTCCCCGAATCGTGCGGGTCGGGCTGGATGCCGCCGCACCAGGCGTCCACCTGGGCCATGAAGACCGATGCCCGCTTCCGCGCGAGGACATGCTAGAATGCGGCCGTCCGCAGCGCCGAGAGCGGCTCGAATTCCCGCCGTGCCGGCAGAGCTCTTGGCTGCCTTTTCCCTCAAAACTTAACTCGCACTACACATGATCAATTCGCGCTTTTCGTTCCTCTGCTATCAGCTGCGTGAGCTCCTCAGCAGGCTGCTGCACCTGCTCGGCGCAGTGGG
>CAVDZW010000213.1:0-2225 GCA_963613305.1 bacterium
GCATGATGATGGGCACATCGGAGGTGTCGCGGATGGCGCGGCAGACGCGCTCGCCCGAAAGCTTGGGGAGCATGAGATCGAGGATGATCAGATCGAACTGATGCTTCTCGAACTCCTCCACGGCGGACTGGCCGTCGCCGACACCGACGACCCAGTAGCCCTCATGATCAAGGTAGGCCGCAACCGCATCGCGAATGGCCTTCTCGTCTTCTACCAGCAGAATCTTCTTTGCGTCTGAAGCCATGCACGGCCTCCTTGTCTCACATATCTGAGTATCTTGTCCATTTTAGCGCACGACGGCGGGGACCGGTCGTCGCGAAGACGAGCGGCGGACGTCATGGGCCGCGCAAGCGCGCATTCTGGTGCATTATGCCCAGCAAAGCGGCAGTTTACTCGCACGGCGCTCGCACAAGCCGCCGTTAAGGGTTGTTAAAGGGAGAAGAGGCGAGCGGTCACGCTCTCGGGAACGCCTTTTGAGTCGCGCACCGTTGCATAGGTTACAAACGTCTTGCTCTCGCCCTCGGTGGCCGTGAAATCACCGTAGCCGGTCGCGCGATCGGGAGAAAGAACGGCCTCATAGGTCTTCTTTTTTGTGTTGATGAGGATGTTCGACGACTTGGTCTTAACGATATAGCGACCGTTCTTGCCGCAGATACCGGCAAACGGCTCGCGCGCAAAGTAGATATAGGGACCGCCCTCGACACCGATGTAGGAGCCGATTTTTCCGAGATTGCCCTTGCCGTCGTAGGTGGCCTCCACCGAGAACGCGAACTTGCTGTCGATGTAGGTGGCGCAAAACGGCTTGACCGTGCTCGGAAGCACGAGCTGCGCGACCTGCTTGTTGTTGCTCATGAGATCGATTGCCGTCATGCCATAAAAGACGCCCTCGTCCGATCGAACGCGCGGCGTGATGGTAAGGATCCCGTCACTCACGTTGGGCTGACAAGCGAACTGCCCGCTCGATTTCCAGATTACAGTGGAGGCCGAATCACTCAGTTTGCGACGGTAGCAAACGGATTCCTCCGCCGCATGGGCACCCGAGGAACTCGGCATCTTGTACCAGATGACCGACGTGCCGGTGACGTCGAAAAGCGGCGGGTCGTAGTCAGATGTGCCCGCATCGACTTTGACCGGCTCGCCCGAGAGCGCGCCGTCCGAAAATGGCTGCGAGTAGAGACGCCATTTACAGGTGGCATAGTCGATCTCGAGCCATGCGAATGCGCCCGTTCCGACGCGTACGTCGAAAAACGAGTAGCTCTCGCCCGAAACAGGGTCCCCGACCAGCGTAAGGAGCCGGCCGTCCGAAAGGCTCAGGACTCCAACGGTATTGATCTGGCTCGCGGACTCGGGTGTCAGCATGGCGGCGGCCCAGGTGCCCTCGCTGTGATGAAGCACCGTGCCGATGTCGATCGTCCAAGCTGCCGCAGCCGCAAGATCGCTGGTGACCGCCTCATAATCTTCGGTGACCGACGTGATCTTAGAGCTGTCGTTAACCACCTGAGGCTCGCCGGTCTCGGTGGAGTCGCTCGAATTGGAGCCGCAACCGCTCAGCGCCGCGGCAGCGCTGGTCACGGCCGCGGTCAGAGCGCTGCCGATCATGAATCCGCGTCGCGTGACTCCCTTATGTTCGAGCAAGCCCGCCATGCCTAGGCGTTCTCCAGCGCATCGGCAATAGCGCGCGAAAGCTGATCTGCGCACGAAGTCCCCTTCATGCCGCAGGTGTTGCCGGCAAGAATCTCGACGACGTGCTCGCTCGGCATGCCCTCGACAAGGCGCGAAATGGCCTTGAGGTTGCCGTTGCAGCCGCCGGTGAACTCGCAACCGAGCACGGTCTGCCCGTCGTCGGAAAGCTGCAGATGGATGTTGCGCGCGCAGACGCCTTGCGGCGCGTAGTCGATATCGATCATGGTGTTCCCCTCATTAATTGAACGGTGCCATTATCCCCATGCGGCGGCAGCGCAGGGGCCGGCGCACACGATGCCTACAAGTAACAAAAACGGGACGGCCCCGAAAGGCCGTCCCGTACAGAACGATATGGAACCTCGTCTACTCGAAGCTCAGCTGCTCCAGACGGTCGAACACCACGTCGATGCGCGTGAGGAAGTCCCACGGGTCAAAGATCTCGTCGAGCTTCTCGGCACTGACGGTGCAGCGCGGGTCGGCCTCGAGGCGCTCCTTGAAGGTGGGGCCGGCAACGCAGTCCTGCACCTCGTGCCAGGTCTGCA
>CAVDZW010000214.1:0-2198 GCA_963613305.1 bacterium
AGCTCGATGATCTGCGCCTGAATCGTCACGTCGAGGGCCGTGGTGGGCTCGTCGGCAATGAGGATGTCGGGGTCGCAGGCGAGCGCCATGGCGATCATGACGCGCTGGCGCATGCCGCCCGAGAACTGGTGCGGGTACTCATTCACGCGCTTCTCGGGCTCGGGGATACCCACGAGGTCAAGAAGCTCGGTGGCGCGCTTGAGCGCCTCGGCCTTGGAATAGCCGCGATGCAGGCGCAGGCCCTCGCCGACCTGCTTGCCGATCTTGTAGACCGGGTTGAGCGAGGTCATCGGGTCCTGGAAGACCATGGCGATGTCGTTGCCGCGAATGTGACGCATCTCGTCCTCGGTCATATCGAGGAGCGACTCGCCGCGATAGAGCACGCGACCGCCGTGGATCTTGCCCGGAGGCATGGAGATGAGGCCCATGATGGTCATGGCCGTCACGGACTTGCCCGAACCGGACTCGCCGACGACGCCGAGCGTCTCACCGCGATCGAGGGTGTAGCTCACGCCGTCGACCGCGTGCACCACGCCGTCCTCGGTATGGAAGTACATCTTAAGATCGTCGACCTCGAGGAGGTGCTGACCCTCAGGAATGGGCTTGGTCTTGAGGTCGACGTAGTTGCTGTCGTTCTTCTTTGCCATGGCTTTACGCATCCTTCATCTTGACGTCGAGGGCATCGCGCAGACCGTCGCCGAGCAGGGTGAAGGCGAGCACGGTCGCGAGGATGGCGAGGCCGGGCATGATCATCATCCAGGGAGCCTCCATAAGGTAGGTCTGGCCGTCCTGAATCATCGAACCCCACGAAGGCGTGGGCGGAACAACGCCCATGCCGAGGTAGGAAAGCGCGGACTCGGTGAGGATGGCGCCACCGATGTTCATGGTGGCATACACGACGATCGAGGCCACGGAATTCGGCATGATGTGGCGCGCGATGATGCGGAAGTCAGAGGCGCCCATGGCACGCGCGGCGTCAACGTAGTCGTTCTCTTTGACCGTGAGGATCGCGGAGCGGAAGACGCGCGCGATCGAGGGCCAGCCGAGGATGCCGACGGCGATGAACACGTTGGTGAGCGAACGGCCGATGACGGCGATCATGGCAACGACAAAAAGCACGTACGGGAACGCGAGGAAGATGTCGGCGAAACGCATGATAATCGTGTCCCAGATGCCGCCGTAAAAGCCGGCGAGGGCGCCGAGCACCAGACCGATGATGGTCGAGATGGCCGTGGCCATGATGCCGACGGAAAGCGACGCGCGGGCGCCGTAGATCACGCGGACGAGAATGTCGCGGCCGAGCGAATCGGTGCCGAACGGGTGCTCAAGGCAGGGAGCCATGAGCGAGGTCTCGGCCATGGTCGTGGAGTCAGACGCCGTGGGCGAGCCGAGAAGCGGCTGGGCCCAGAGATCAGCCGTGATAGCCACGAGCACGATAAAGATGATCCAGACTATGGCGACGATGGCGAGCCTGTTCTTGCGAAGACGCTTGAAGGCGTCGCCCCAAAGGGTGCGGGTCTCACCGGAGGACTTGGCGCTGCTTGCGCTCTCCACCACGGCGGCTGCACCGTCGTTTTTGTACTTCTTGTATTCCATACTCTCCCCTTACGCCTTCTCGCTGGAACCGCCGAGGCGGATACGCGGATCGAGGAACGCGTAGCTGATATCGACCAGCAGGTTCACGACCATGACGACCACGACGACGAGCGTGACGCCGCCCATGACGATCGGCCAGTCGCGCTGGCTGATGGCACGGTAGATCTCGTAGCCGACGCCGGGCCAGTTGAACACGGTCTCGGTAAGGATGGCGCCCGAGAGCATGGAGCCGAAGTCAACACCGATATAGGTGACGACCGGGATCAGCGCGTTCTTGAGCGCGTGATTGAGGATGATCGCGCGGTTGGAGAGGCCCTTGGCCTTGGCCGTGCGGATGTAATCCTGGTTCATGACGTCGAGCAGCTGCGAGCGCATGATGCGCGCGGTGTAGGCCGTCGACACGGAGGCCAACGTGATGGCCGGAAGCACGTAGTGGGCCCAGTCCTGGAACTGGGAGCTCACGCCACCGGCGCCGGAAACCGGGAGCACCTTGAGGTAGACGCCGAAGATCAGCTGCAAGATCATGCCGAGCCAGAAGGCCGGCACCGAAACGAGCGCCGAAGTCGTGAGGGTCACCAGGGTGTCCCAGAAGGAGTACCGCT
>CAVDZW010000215.1:0-2121 GCA_963613305.1 bacterium
GGATGTGCATGAACGCCTCGTACTCGCCATGGAGGTCGCTCATAAAGTGCTCGGTGCCCTTGGGCAGGTTGAGGATGGCCTGGAGATTGATGATCTCGGTAAAGACGGCCTGTTCGTTGGGGAACTGTCGCGCGAGGAGCTTGAGGTACTTGAGGTCTTGAACGCTGCGGTCGGTATGAACCATTCGATCGTTACCTTTCGTGTCGCAAGCGGTGCCAAAATCCGATGGGTCCCAGTATGGACCCGTACGGGCGCGTGACTGTTCGAGAAATGCGACGGATGGTAAAAGCGTTCGGTAAAGCGTTTTGCTGTGTGGGGGCTGTGTGGGTGCGTGGCCTTGAGCGCTCGCTAATGCGGGCGCGCCGTGGCTTTGTATGACCTCTCGATGTGAGAGGGTGCCTGTTTGCGCGCTTTTAGCTCGCGCGGTGCGGTTCCTATTGCGGAGTGGCGCGCACTCTCGGGGCATCTGCGCGGAGTGTGTCTTCGGTGCGGCGGTGGGTTCGGCGTCCTTGCGGGATGCTAAGCTAGGACGCGTAAAAGTTGGCGACGAACCTAAGGCGGATCCCTTTGAGTATTTCGGAAATCTTGGCTCCACTCGGTATCTGCCTTTTGACCATCGTCGCTGCGGCCGCGCTCTATTTCGTTGTTTCGGCCATTAAGACCAAGCAGGCCGAACGCTGCGAGCGAGAGGCTTATCGCAAGTCACGGGCGCAGCAGCCCAAGAGGGGATAGCAAAGGGGCCCGCACCCTGCCGTTTTGATCGGCGGGCGCGGGCCTCTTTTTGATCTGCGCAATGTTTTGTCCATGCGGACCCGGGTAGCCCGATCGCGTTTACACGGGCGTGCGTCTGGATGGGTCAAGTCCTCTAGCGCTTCTTTTTGATTTTTGCCAGGTAGAAGCCCTCGTACTCGCGTGTGGGGAGCACTGTGAGCGTGCCGGCAAGGCCATTCTCGATGAGCGGCAGCTCACCTGCAAGCGCGGCTTGCGTAACAGGTCCCATCTCGGCGGGTGCTGCGTTCTCGTCCGCATCTGCCCCGGTTTCGCTTGGTTGCGCAGGGACGCTGCCGTCGAGGGGGACGATCTCGCAGTCGGGATGGCGCTCGAGTGCATGGAGGACGGCATCCTCGTTTTCTTGCGGGAGCACCGAGCACGTGGAATAGACGAGTGTGCCTCCCGGTTTGAGCACCGTGAGGGCGCGGTCGAGGAGTGCGCGCTGGCTGCGGGCGCATTTTTGGAGTAGCGCGTCGCTAAAGCCCTTGAGCGTGTGCGGGTTCTTGAGCGCGAGCGTGCCCGAACCCGTGCAGGGCGCGTCGAGGAGGATCTTATCGAACGAGAAGAACTCATCGAGCTCACGGGCGTCGCAACGCATGACCTGTACGTTTGCGGCTCCCTGCACGCGCAGGTTGTGCTCGAGCTTGTCGGCACGGGGCGCATGCATCTCGCAGGCGGTGATATGTGCCGCCGGTGCGAGGGCGCAAAGCTCGGTCGTCTTTCCGCCCGGAGCGGCGCACATATCGAGCACGTCCTCGCCTGGATCGATGTTGAGCGCGAGCGGCGGCAACATGGAAGAGAGGCTCTGCAGGTAGACCTTGCCCTCGTCTACGAGCGAGAGCTCCCAGACCGCCTTGGCATATGCGCGGGGAATCACAAAAGCGTCCTCGTACCAGCTGACGGGTTCGTGCGGAATCTCGGCGGCGTCGAGCGCCGAGGCCATCTCGACGCGGCTCGTTTTGATGGTATTGGCGCGCAGGGTCACGGGGCGCTCGGCAGCTGCGTTGAGTCCGGCAAGGGCACCTGCGGCAACTTCTGCGCCGTATGCACCTGCGAGCGAGTCGACGAGAAACGCGGGCAGGCCTTCTGCTCCGGCCTCTTGAGCGATTGCCTCGGCCTGTGCGGTGTGTTCGAACGCGCGGAGCCCAAGCGGCTCGCGGACCTTCTTTTTCTGTTTGCGGCGGCGGGCCATGTTGGGCTCCTTTTGTGGTTCGCGGAGGTCTTGCTAAAAGAGGATGCCGAGCGCGATGAGCGCGATGCAGCAGGCGAGCACGGCATAGTCGGCGCCGGCCATAGGGTAGCGCTTGTAGCTGCTCTCGCGGGTGCGCAGGTAGAAGCCGCGTTGCTCGG
>CAVDZW010000216.1:0-2113 GCA_963613305.1 bacterium
GATTCTCCGCACCTCCACCACAAGGAACACGCAGGTAGATATAGGCATCTACCTGCGTTTTTTATTGCATAATCGTCCTGCGGAGAATCGAACTCTATGCAGGGCGCGAGCGTCAAGAAAACGCGGAGCGTTTTTAGCGAGCGGG
Source organism: bacterium (assembly GCA_963613305.1). Classification (GTDB taxonomy): domain Bacteria; phylum Actinomycetota; class Coriobacteriia; order Coriobacteriales; family Coriobacteriaceae; genus Collinsella. Next base: position 146 of record CAVDZW010000216.1, read on the forward strand.
CGAGACCGCCGGCAGGCGGGCGAAGCCGGAGCGGATTCGCGAAAGCGAATACGCGGATTCTCCGCACATGCTCACGACAAAGTGAGACGCGGCGTCGATTCGGCCTGGACCCTCGCATGCGCTGCGGCCTACGTAGCGCCACTGCGGAGAATCGATGCCTATGCAGAACGCGCCTTATTCCGACATCCGGTCGTGGTTGACCTCGCGGTAGAAGAACTCCTCGATCTGCGCGGTCTCGCGCGTTTGTCCGAGCACCCACATGGTCTTGGCGCAGAGGGCCTCGATCGTCATGTCGCCGCCCTTGAGGATCCCCGCATGCTCGGCGTAGGCGCGCCCAACCTCGTAAACCCCGAGGTCAAGACCTTCTTCGGGCACCTGCGTGGTCATGACGACGGTGCGGCCCGAATCGACCCAGTCAAAAATCGCCTGCTTAAACGAGGGGCCGTCCACGCCGTAATCGGGCACGCCGCCGATACCGAAGGTCTCCAAAATCAGCGCGTCGGCCGCGGGCTTGAGTGCCTCAAAGATCGCGGGGTCGAGCCCGGGCACCAGCTTGATGGTGAGTACGCGCGGGTCGAGCTTGCTATAGAACGTTGGCGCTGCGCTGCTCGCCGGCAGGCTCGACGCCGGGGCGCCGCTCCTCACCACGCGGTCGTTGCGAATGTAGGCGATCGGCGGAAAGTTCATGCTGCTGAACGCGTTAAAGCTCATGGTGCGCTGCTTGCGGGCACGCGTGCCGGCAATCGCGATGCCGTTGAACACGATCGAGACATCGCGCGATGCGTCGTCGGTCGCGTAGACCAGGCTCTGATAGAGGTTGAGTTTGGCGTCGGTGAAGGGGCTCCCCATGGGCTTTTGTGATCCGGTGATCACGATGGGCTTGGGGCTGCCCTGTACGAGGTAAGAGAGCGCGGCCGCCGTGTAGGCCATGGTGTCGGTGCCGTGCAGGACCACAAAGCCGTCGTGCGTGTCGTAGCCCTCACGGATTACCGCAGCAATGCGCAGCCAGTCGCGCGGGCGCATGTTGGTGCTGTCGATGTTCATGGGCTGCACGATGTCGAGCTCGCAGAGACCCTCGATCTCGGGGACGGCGCGCGCGAGGTCCTCGCCCGAAAGGGCAGGGGAGAGCCCGTTGCCGTCTTCGGCCGAGGCGATGGTTCCGCCGGTTGCTATGAGCAGGATGTTCTTCATGCGCGTTCCTTGCGAGTCGTTGTGCCCGAGACCGATCGGGCTGAGTTTCCGCGAACCATTGTGGCACAGGCGCGCCGTGCGGTTCGGCCTCGTGCTAAAGAGGTGCGTTATGTAACGGATTGCATGGTCGCGCGCGCCTTGCGTGTATCATGAAGGAGTTTGAAGCAACGTTGCGCGGGCGCCGCGATGCCCGCCCCAAGAGAGGGAGACCCATGGCTCAGGAAAACTCCGCCCAGAAGGTTCTCGTATTCGACTTTGGTGCGCAGTACGGGCAGCTCATCGCCCGTCGCGTGCGCGACCTGCACGTGTATTCCGAGATCGTGCCGTGCGACATCACCGCCGATGAGGTGCGCGAGCTCGCTCCCTCGGCGATCATCCTCTCGGGTGGTCCGGCGAGTGTGAACGCCGAGGACGCGCCGCGCGTGGATCCGGCCATTTTTGAGCTGGGCCTGCCGGTGCTCGGCTTTTGCTACGGCCATCAGTGCACTGCCGTGACGCTCGGCGGCACGGTGCATCATCCCGAGGTGGGCGAGTACGGCCCGGCCGAGCTGCACGTGAGCGGCGAGTCGGCCCTCTTTGCCGATACCCCGGCCGATCAGACGGTGTGGATGAGCCACTTCGACGCGGTCAAGGACATCCCCGAGGGCTTTGTGGTCACCGCCTCTACCGACGTGTGCCCCGTGGCCGCCATGGAGAATGTTGAGAAGCAGATCTATACCACGCAGTTCCACCCCGAGGTCAAGCACACCGAGTACGGCCAGCAGCTGCTCAAGAACT
>CAVDZW010000217.1:0-2102 GCA_963613305.1 bacterium
ATAGCTCCGCGTTTGCATAAGGAGCGCCGGGCGGCAGCGAAACGCCCTCGGTGCAAAGAGACCGTCCGTACCGGAAAGCTTTCCGATACGGACGGTCTTTCATTGGGGTTCCTGTGGACGGAGGGCGTGGCTCGAGGCTGTGCCGAAATACCATACGAGTGTGGTGTTGCTAAAACCGAAGCATGAAGCGGCCTGGCGTTGCGCATGCGCAAGGTTTCCCGCTTGCGGATTGAGGGCGAGCGGGCGTCTCATCCCCCCTCGTCCGAGCTCGTCTAGCAAATGCCCATCGTGGCGAAGATCGTGATGAGCATCGAGTTCACCACGGGAAAGCACGCGCCCAGGATGAATTCGTGGTAGTAGGCGTTGCGGTAGGTCAGATGGCAGAAGTTGAGGCGGTTGATGGCGTTGCCGTTGTAGGGCATGGTGTCCAAGCCGTAGCACGACACGTTGACCACGCGGTGGATGATGTCGGGCGAGATGCCCATGGCCAAAAAGCGCGGCGACAGCGCACGCAGCGCGATGCCCTCGCCGCCGGCGGCGGAACCGCAGATTCCGGCAAGCAGGTTGGCCGAGATGCAGAGCTGCATGAGGGGCGGCCCCGGCAGATGGGTGAGCGCCTCGACCAGGTAGTTGAAGCCAGGCGTCAGTTCCACAGCAGCGCCGAAGCCGACGACCACGGCCACGCTCATGAGCGAGCTAGTGGCCGACTTGATACCGTCCTTGAGGGTCGACGGCAGGTTGTCGAACTTCTTGATGTAGAGCGCCAGGCACACCAGGCAGCCTGTGACGAGTGCGAGCCACGGCTCAAAGCCCAACACGTTCATGCAGATAAGAAGCGTGGCCGTCGGAGCCAGCGCGCGCAGGAGCTGCGGCACCGAGCAGGTGGCGGTGAGGATGCTGTCGTCCAGGGTATCGGCGTGCTCCTCCATGGGCGCGCCCGTCTCCATGTAGCCCTCGCCGCGGCGCTCGGTCTTGCGCACCGCGTAGTAGATGTAGCCCGCGCCGAACACGATGCAGTTCACGGTGGCCAGGATCGCGAGCACGGGCGCCGCCATGGGCGTGGTGTCGAGGTACTTGGTGGGGATGAGGTTCTCGATGCAGGGGGAGCCCGGCAGGGTGGCCGTCCACATGCAGCCGCCGTAGACGATGATGGGAATCACGAAGTGCCAGGGGATATCGAGCTTCTTGAAGATCTGACGGCAGATGGGTGCGATGGTGAAGACCACCACGGCGCCGCTCACGCCACCGAGCGAAAGCAAGGCCGTCACGAGCGAAAGACCCATGACGACCAGGTACTTCACATGTTTGCCGCCGATCTTTTCGGCCGCGTTGCCAAAGAAGACGGCGATATCGCGTGCCGCGCCGCAGTCGCTGAGCATGGCGCCCATGATGCACGCGGGCAAGAAGAGGGTGAAGTTTGACGAGATGAACCCGCCGAGCTCAGTGGAGAAGGTGCCCTCGAGGGTCGATACGATATCGAGGCCCGAGAAGGCGAGGACGATCACCGAGACGATAGGGGACAGGACAAGGATCGGCAGGCCCCGCATGACGCCCGCAACGAGCGTGACGAAGGCGAGGAGGATGCCGATAAGACTAAGGGTTGCTGCACTCATAGGTGTTCCTTGCTCAACGAAAAAGGGAAAGGTGCCGCCCTGCGTGAGAGCGGCACCTCGGTGCTAGATGCTAGTCGATTTGCGGCTCAAGCGAGAGCAAACGACCGCTGGTGCGTTCGTTGAGCTTGGCGATCTCTTCGACGATGATGCCGAGCGTGGGGCAGACGGTGACGCCTGCCGCCTCGAGCGCGGCAACCTTGGATTTGACGGTCCCCATGCCGCCGCTCACGATGGCTCCGGCGTGGCCCATCTTTTTGCCCTCGGGGGCGTACATGCCCGCGATGTAGGCAAAGACCGGCTTGGTGCAGCCGATCTCGCGAATCTTGGCCGCGGCGAGCTCCTCGGAAGCACCGCCGATCTCGCCGATGAGCACGATGGCGTCGGTCTCATCGTCGGCAGCCATGAGCTCGAGCGCCTCGGCGTGATTGGTGCCGATCACGGGGTCGCCACCGATGCCGATGCAGGTCGAGAGGCCATAGCCCTTAAAGG